>NZ_JBSWYU010000002.1:0-414376 GCF_056161265.1 Marinomonas sp. ABL3_031 | reverse complement strand
GCTTAGCTAAAGACAGTTTAAATTCTCTGTGATATTTGGACATAAAAAGACCCCCAGTAATTGGAATGTCCAACTATTGGGGGTCAGTTCACATTGCGAGCTTTTTTATTGGCTAATTTAATGGATTTAGACCCTTTGTTTAACAAGCGCCTAGACAGATCAATCAATGAAGCCAATGTTTTCTTTGGTGATGATGGTCGGAAAAGGCGTTTTTATTGTGAGCGTTTCACCGGTACGCAAATAATGGCTTAAGAGGGACACCGCATGGTTAACGGTTTCGTCCAAGTCCTGATTAATAATGATGTCTATGGTGTCTTCCAGCAAGAGTGTTTTGGTTGCCTTGTTTAGTTCATGGGTAATAAAGATGATGTCCTGATCCAAACCTTTTTCACGTAAAGCTTTGGCAATACCTGCATTGCCACCAGAAGTATTGTAGATGCCCAAAGGTACACCGTTAGTACCAATCTCTTGGTAAATGGCTTTATAGCTGTCTTCGTCAGAATCATTATTTTTTATGGCCTCACGAATCTTAAGGTTTGGAAACTTATTACGCAGTACGCTCCGAAAGCCCAATTCCCGTTCATATTGTGTGGTATAGGTAGCACTCATTACCAGTAAAATATCCCCTTGTAACCTATTCAGATAATTCCCCATTAAGGTGCCCGCGGTTCGACCTGAGCTGATCTGGTTGGTACCTGCGTGGGCAAGTCGTTTGCAATTGTTTAAATCCGAAGACAGTGTTACCACAGGCGTGCCTTGATCTACTAGCTGGTTAATAGTGGAGACAATTTGCGGTAGTTCACGAGATAGCAGGATTAAGCCATTACACTGTTCGGCGAGCTGCCTGAGTTGCTGTAAAAAAGTGTCCAGATTAAAGTCCACGATAGAAAGACATTGCAGCTGTATCTTTTGTTCTGCAAAATGCACTTTGGCATGTTCAATGGTTAGTGATAGGGCCTCGATAAAAGGCGCCCCCGATTCAATAATGATGCCCAGTTTTAGCTCTTTGTGCGAGACAGCTTGGTGGCTGCTTTGTTGCGCCAGCTCCTCAATGACCGCCAATACTTTTGCTCGGGTATGTGGACTGACTTTTGCTCGCTTAGTGATGACACGATCCACCGTGGCGATGCTAACCCCTGCCAGTTCTGCGACTTCTTTTAGGGTGGCTTTTTTGAGTATGGAATTCATTGCGCCTCTGTTTATTCACCAACGGCCGTGACCAACCAATGTGGGTTAGCGTCAGATGTTGGCATTGAGCCTATTGGATTTTTACAAGGTAAGCTACTTTTGCTTACTTATCTGTCCAGTATCCAATAAAAGAAAGCTAGAAATCAAATTTGATAGGTTTTTATCATATGTGGGATGAAATCCATATCTATAAAAAAGAAAGTTAATCTAACTGGTACTGTTTACTCGCTTTTTCACTATATTTAGAAAGAGTAGGATGCAATCTAGTCGATAATCATTGGGCGGATGAAGATGATCAGTGATCAGCACGTTTTACTCACACCTTCGCAAATGGCGGTAGCAGATCAAGCCGCCATCCAGTCTGGTGTATCGGCATTTCAGCTGATGGCCGCTGCGGGTCAGGTCGTGGTTAACGCGATTGTTCAGCGTTGGTCGCCATGCAGAATATTGGTTATGGCTGGGCCAGGTAATAATGGTGGTGATGGTTTTGTGATAGGGAACTTGCTACAACAAGCAGGTTGGCCAGTCACCTTAGCTTATGTTGGGCGCTTGGAATCCATGTCGCAAGAGGCACAGGCGCACGCTAAAAATTGGCAAAGTGACTACCTTGCTTTGTCAGAGGATTTGCTAGAGCAAGCCGATTTAGTGGTGGATGCTTTATTTGGCGCTGGCTTGTCACGGCCCATCGATGGCCACATTAAGTCTGTATTAGCCGCATTAGCGGACAGCAATATTCCCGTTTGTGCAGTCGATGTGCCAAGTGGCTTGGATGGCGCAACAGGAAAGGTGCTTGGTGTTGCTGTTAAAGCTCAGCTTACTGTCACTTTCTTTCGCAAAAAGCCCGGACATTTGTTGCTGCCGGGACGGCACTTGTGTGGTGAGTTAGTAGTCAGTGATATAGGGATTTCATCTCAAGTCCTGTCTTCATTAGCCATTAACAGCTTGGAAAACCACCCAGAAAATTGGCTGCACAGTGTTCCAAGGCTTCATCTCGATGGGCATAAATTTCATCGAGGACATGCTCTGGTTTATGGAGGGCGTTGGATGACGGGAGCTAGCCGTTTGTCTGCAAGAGCGGCTCTTCGCGTGGGCGCAGGTTTAGTATCGATGGCGGTGCCCGAATCCGCTTGGCCTGTCTATGCTGCTTCGCAATTGGCGATCATGGTCAATCCATTAACCGATGCGAAAATTGAAAAAGCGTTTGAAGTGCTGCTGCAGGATGATAGATACAACACTGTTTTAATTGGCCCAGGTGCAGGATTAGAAGGAGGCCACAAAGCACGTTTACAGCAAGGGGTGTTGGATGCTCTGGCAACTCAGCGACCTTGCTTGCTCGATGCTGATGCCATTAGTGCTTTTGCAGACGACCCTCAAATGCTCTTTTCTGCTATACAAGGCTCTTGTGTACTGACGCCTCATGAAGGGGAGTTTGCTCGTTTATTTCCACATTTGGCCATGCAAACGGAAATGGACAAAGTGAGTCGGGCGCAATTGGCAGCGCAACAAAGTAATAGCGTAATTGTTCTGAAAGGCGCGGATACTGTCATTGCATCACCAGATGGCTGGTGTGCTATCAATACCAATGCACCACCCGTATTGGCAACGGCAGGGTCGGGGGATGTCTTGGCTGGGCTGATTGCGGGATTAATGGCACAGGGAATGCCGATATGGCAGGCGGCCTGCGCTGGCGTTTGGATACATGGTGAATTGGGTAATTTGCTTGGTGTCGGTTTAATTGCTGAAGATTTGGTAGAAGCAATTCCAGAAGTAATGAAGGCGCTTCTGACAGAATGAGTATAACTACATGGTAGATTGATTGGTAAATAACTTCGTAAATTATGGTGGGTAGATTAAATCTGATTTTTATTTATCTATTTAATTTATGATATGCTATTTAATTATTTCATTGATTGTTTTTTATTTGATATTGTTATGATTCTTTATGATACAAGATAACAATTGAGCAAATAGTATCCACATCCTACTCAGTTAAATGCTCTTCAAGAAGACGAAAAGAACTTGGCTGAATACTCAATTGAGTTTATCCAAGACGTAAACAGTCCATATTTTGAACAAGAAAAATAAGAAGTTGAGGAGAAAAGGCATGAAAGCTGTGATTGTTGCTGCAGCAAGAACCCCAATAGGTGCATTTAATGGCGCTTTATCATCATTGAGTGCGGTGCAAATTGGTACTCAGTTATTACAAGGCATGTTAGCTAAGCAGCCAACTTTAAAAGAGCACATTGAAGAAGTGATTTTAGGTCAAGTACTCACCGCTGGGTGCGGTCAAAATCCAGCGCGTCAAACCGCTATTTATGCTGGTCTTCCTAAACATGTAAGTGCGATGACGATTAATAAAGTGTGTGGTTCTGGATTAAAAGCGGTGCAATTGGCAGCACAATCTGTGCTGTCTGGCGAGTCTGCTATGGTACTTGCTGGTGGACAAGAAAGTATGAGCCAAGCGGCTCATGTATTACCAAATAGCCGAAACGGAAAAAAAATGGGCAATTGGTCATTGTTGGATACCATGGTGACCGACGGTCTATGGGACGCTTTTCATGATTATCACATGGGGCAAACCGCAGAAAATATCGCTGATCGCTGGCATATCAATCGCGATGAGCAAGATTCTTTTGCTTTACAATCGCAACAAAAAGCAAGTCAAGCGATTGAGGCAGGTCTTTTTGTCGAAGAAATTCTTCCTATTTCCATTCCTCAACGTAAGGGTGACCCAAAAATCGTAGCGCAAGATGAGCAGCCGCGTCCGGATACCAGTTTAGCGTCTTTAGCAAAATTACGTCCCGCTTTTAATAAAGAAGGCACCGTCACAGCTGGCAATGCTTCTACTCTGAATGATGGTGCAGCCATGGTGGTCGTTACCTCAGATGAAGAAGCTAAGCGGCTAGGTTTGCCTATTATAGCGGTGATTGAAGCGGCCAGCAGTGCGGGGGTTGATCCTGACATTATGGGCACAGGCCCTATTGCTGCGACCCAAAAAGTATTAGAAAAAATGCATTGGCAAGTGTCTGATCTGGATTTGATTGAAGCCAATGAAGCCTTTGCAGTGCAAGCCTTATGCGTTAATAAAGAACTGGGGTTGGATGCCAGTAAGGTGAATGTAAATGGTGGTGCTATTGCGTTAGGTCACCCAATTGGCGCTTCTGGTTGTCGGGTATTGGTGACCTTATTGCATCAGATGTCCCGACAGGATGCCAAGAAAGGATTGGCTACCTTATGTATTGGCGGCGGCATGGGAGTGGCCATGTTAGTGTCACGTTAGAGCCTAGATAGATCATAAAAAAGTTTTGTCTTACAAGGCTTTTTTATGACATTTCGCAAGTTGTTAGGAAGTTTTGGGCAAGCCCCAAGAAGTTAAGAGACAGAATATCGCGATTTAAGAGAGTTTCTATATAATAAGATTTTTCTTATATAACAAAGGTGCCTTGACTTGCCATCATGAGTTATCAACCGAAAACTGCATTGCCATCCCCATTTTTTGAATATTTACTTCGACGCGTGTTCAATATTATTTTGTTTATGAGCGTTTTTTTTGCTCTCCCTCTAAAGGCGCAAGTCGATTGGATGTCTGTCACATTGGATAATGATTTTTTTGTCAATGAAGACAATGGCTACACCAATGGTCTTTATGTTTCTTCTTACGAAATTGATGAAGCACCTAGCTTCACTCCTGATCCTGATGTTTGGGTAAAGCCTTTTATGTGGAGTATGCCGGATGGACCATCCTTAACGAGAGTTAAGGTGCGTAGTCTTAGTCAAACCCTAATGACGCCCAGTGACTTGACACTGACCAATCCACCAGAGGGGACTTTTCCTTATGCCGGGCTATTAAGTTATACCAACACTTATATTGCGGTGCGTGCTGATCACGCGGATAAAATCAGTGTGACTTTAGGAGTGGTTGGCCCTTTGGCCTTGGGCAAACAAACTCAAAAAGCCGTACATAAAATCATTTCGGCTCAAGACCCTAAAGGTTGGGATACTCAGTTGAAAAATGAGCCTGTGTTTATGATTTCAAGAAGTCGTACGTGGCGTATTTGGGCGTCTGATGATGGTAAAATGGATGTGCTCATGGGAGGAGGCGCTAAGTTTGGAACCATAAGAAGTGGCGTGGATACTGGGGTGATTTTTCGTTACGGTCGTCGGATGGAGAACTCCTTTGCCAGTGTTTTGTTGTCCAGTGATCGTATTTCGAATCCAATCGCCATTGATCACGGTTGGTTTGTGTTTGCCGGTGCTATATTAAGTTATGACTTCAATCAAATTTTCATGGATGGCAATACTTTCCGCGACAGTCGCTCGATTGATTATAATCATGAAAACAATATTTTCTCAACAGGGCTAAGTTACTCTTGGGGAGACGCTTCTTTGGCTTTTGCTATTAATACGCCGTTTTCAATCAATGGCGATTCCCGTGACAGAGAGTTAGATAAATACTTACGTTACGGTACCTTAACCTTTGCTTGGCCGCTGTAATCCAGTTCATTATTATCCGTATAAGGTGTGCAAGCCTTTCGTTTAGCGAAAGGCTTTTTTGTTCGTGAAGCATTTCCTTTTGAGCTACTGTTTATTTTTTAAGCAAAGCTGTTACATAGTCTAAAAAGGTATCGGGTTGGCCATAATATTGACTGTGTTGCAGACGAATTAGTTGGTCGTCTTGCTGTAAAAAGAAAGTAGGGAAACCAGAAACCTGCCAAGCGTTCATGCGTTGCTGATTGTCTTGGATATTCTTTAAGGAATCATCTTCTACTTGCTGCATAGCGGCTTGCCAGGTGGATTTTTCGATACCCAGTTGCTGTGCTAGCGCTTGTAAATGATCTTCTTGATACAGTGGCTTACCCTCTATGTAATGCGCCTTTTGCAAATGTTGCAACATGTCGTTGGCATGGATCCCCAGTGTTTGTGCAGCCCAAAAAGCTTGTGTTGGCAAAAACGAGTCCAGAATAAACTCAGCATCAGAAGTGACTCTTTGTTGGTATTGTTTGCCAAATTCTACTTTCGCCATACTGGCAATGTGCTGATCCGCTTGCACAATATGTTGGCGAAAACCTGAGTCGATAGCGCGTTTGGGAATCATGCCACCAGGGTAATAATGGATATCGAATTGCGCTGATTCAGCCAGCTTTTGTAATAAAGGCGAAGCCGCATAACACCAGCCACACATAGGATCAAAAAAATAATGAATACTGTGCATTGTGAGTCCTTATAGAAAAACATTTAGCTAAGCTTACTCCCTTGATTGGTAATGAAAAATAGTCAAAAATGATCCAAATTATTTCTTATATTGTTCAAATGGAATCACCCTAAATTTATCGTCAGAGACAAAACAATGGACAGAGTATTAGCGGCAAAAGTCTTTATTGATGTGACAGAAACGCGCAGTTTTACCAAAACCGCGGAACGCCTAGCCATGTCTCGTCCCATGGTGACCCGTTACGTGGATACCATTGAGACTTGGCTGCAGCGACGATTACTGCATCGCACCACACGACAGGTATCGCTCACCAGTGATGGTGAAGCTTATTTGGCCGAGATAACCTCCTGGTATCAACAGGCCGAGCGATTATCCAGTCTTGCCGAACAGAGTGATGAACTGTCGGGCTCGATTCGTGTGGCGACCAGCATGTCATTTGGCTACGCTCAGCTGATGCCGGCGTTAAAAGAATTTATGGCTTTGCATCCGCAAGTGGAAGTGGATGTGGATTTAGCGGATTCTACGGCGGATTTGGTAGAGCAACGAATTGATTTGACTTTACGCATTGCCTCGAATCCCGACCCTTCACTGATAGGTAAGCCCATTGCAAAATGTGAGTCTGTCTTGGTTGCGTCACCGCAATACCTTGCGCAAGCCGACAAGGCGCCAATTCTCCAACCTGAAGATCTAAAGCAGCATGATTGTTTAGGCTACAAAAATTTTGAACAAACCATTTGGCATCTTTCGAGTAATAAAACGAATGACAACCTTGCTACTTTAGATACTTCGTCATTGGATAAAAGCATGGCATCGGTTGAGACTCATTGCCGTTTAACCTGCAACGAAACCTCTGCTTTGTTGCATGCCTGTCTATTAGGTATGGGCATTGCCATGCAGCCAACTTATCTAGTAAATCCATACTTACAGCGTGGTGAATTGTGTAAGGTATTGCCGCAATGGCGTCCCAAAGACTTAACCATTTACGCACTCTATTCATCACGAAAACACCTGTCACCTAAAGTCAGAAACCTGATTGACTTCCTCTCCCAGTACTTTCAGCAACATCCTTGGTGAGTGTGTCGATTTGACTGGCTGGTGTATCGTTGACCATCTTTGATGAGACCTATGTTAAACGCCAGTCTTGTCGCGGTTCTTGAGCCTGTAATGTTTTGATGACCTTTGTATTCGAGGTGGTCTTTTAATACTTTCCAAGCCAGCTAATGAGTGAACTCGAACCTCTGTAGAACACCTTTTTTATGATGTTAGGTGATGTTTCGTCATAGGCTTTTACTGCCTCGTTGAGTTGCAACAAAGCTTTTTTGTCATTTTGGAATCTTTGTTGCCAAGGTTGCTTTTGTTGAATTTCGTCGCTCATGACCTTGTCGTCTCTTTGCTGCGTAGATTGTGGCATTATGTCATAGATAAGGTTGAGTAACAGATGGCTTTATTTTCTAAAATGCGCTGCCAAGGCTTGCCAGTCGGCTTCAGATTGAGCCGCTAACATTTCCCCGTTCAGCATACTTGGGCGATATTCTTCGCCGCTGAATAAGCGGCATACGCCACCGGCTTCGGTGAAGATGAGTACGCCAGCAGCATGATCCCAAGGCATCATTTTGTAGGTAAGCGTGAACTGAAAATGCCCGAGTGCCATTTGTCGGTAGGCAGGGCAAGAAGGCAGGTTGTTGATGCGGGCAAAGTGCGATGCTTTAACCGCATAATCTTTCTTTCTCTCGCCCTGATAAGAGTGGATCGACATGATGCCAGCTTGTTGTTCCAGCGGCACGTTTTTGGTGATCTGTAGTTTTATGGGTGGTTTTTCAGGGCTAAAATAGCTACCCCGTTGTTTGAAGTCGGTTGTCTGATAGTAAGCGCCTTCACCAAGGTTTGCATAAACCCAGTCGTCATTAACGGGGTCATAGAGAACACCAAAGCGAGTCACGCCTTGCACTACCACCGCGAGTATGATGCCAAAGTCTGATAAACCATGGGCGAAGTTCCATGTGCCGTCTATGGGGTCAATTATGACGCAAGTGTCCGCACTGGTAATTTGTTCAGTAACCTTTGGGTCTGCTGCCACGGCCTCTTCACCGACAATAGCCCAATCTGGGAAGCAGCGACGAATTTCTTTGCTGATAAAGTCTTCACTGGCTTGATCGGCGATGGTGACTAGATCACTACGACTGGTTTTTTGTTGGATCTGTTCCGCATCCAGTTGCCGAAAGTAAGGCATAACCACTTCTTGTCCAGTACGACGCAAAATATTGATTAAGGTATCTTGTGTGGTTTGACCCAAATTCATTATGCCTTGCTCCAATAAATCTCCATTATGAGCGAAGATTATACGTTAGGACTGTGACAATTTGTTGATCTTATATGTAAAACCTTGTGTGCAAATAATATGCGGAAAAGGTTAAGCCAGTCGTCGTTGCTGCGGGTTACTTTGTTGGCTCTGTTCTAAGTTCTCTACGGTGGTTTGCGCAATATGGTTTAAGGCAACGTCAGTGAAATACCCTTGATGCCCAGTTACGACGACATTGGGAAAGGTTAGCATAAGCTGGAAAACACTGTCTTGAATGATGTGTGAAGACATATCTTCGAAGAAGATTTTATTTTCTTGCTCATAGACATCTAAGCCTAAATAACCAATTTTGCCACTGTATAAGGCGTCAATGGCTTCTTGAGCGTGAACTAAAGCACCTCGGCTGGTATTGATGATCATAACGCCATCCTTCATTTTGTTTAGACTGTGGTTATCGATAAGGTGGTGGGTAGATTCTGTTAATGGACAATGCAGGCTTATGATGTCACTTTGCTGATATAAGTCATCCAGCGACACATACTCACAACCCATGTCAACCAGCGTATCAGAAGGGTATAAATCATAACATATGACTCGACAGCCAAAGCCTTTCATAATGCGACAAAACGCTACACCGATACGGCCTGTACCAATACAGCCAACGGTTTTGCCTTCTAAATTGAAGCCGAGCAATCCTTCCAAAGCAAAGTTTCCTTCTTTCACCCTATGATAAGCACGATGTGTTTTACGATTTAACGCCATGATAAGCGCAACAGCATGTTCCGCTACCGACGTCGGGCTATAGTCTGGTACATGGAAAACACTGACGCCTTGTTGTTTTGCAGCGGCTAAATCGACGTTATTAAAGCCAGCACAACGTAAAGCGATGGTGTTTACACCTTGTTGTTTAAGTTGCTGAATGACCTTGGCATTAACGTCATCATTCACAAAGCAGGATACGGCCTCAAAGCCTTGCACCAAACTAACGGTTTCTTCACTTAAACGGCTCTCAAAAAAATTCATTTCTAGATTCTTATCTGCAATAAATTCATTTAGGGTGCGTTTATCATAGGGTTTGCATGAGAAAACGGCGACTTTCATAACGGAATTCCTTTTGGTAATAGGTAGGGCTTACTCTATGGTTATAGCGTAAAAATATGCCTTTGTTGGGCGCTGCAGGAGGTTTTGTTGATTTAAGGCAATCTTTTATAAGCAATATTTATGCTTTGAAAGTGATTCAATTTATTTTCTCAGTAAAGGTAACCACAAAAAATAGTCATTTTTTATTGAAGTTAGTCTTAAGGAGGTGAAGAACAAGGCGAAAATCGACTAAAATTGCATTATTGATTTACATTATTAACGGATTTCTCAATGCTAGTTTGCGAGTCTATTGAGGAAATTTACCCGGAGGCAAACGTGCATTCGACTCCTGTCAGAACGGTTTTTAATTCTTGGGTATTCATCACTCTGCTATTGGGCTGTTTGGTCAGCCTTTATGTTACTTACCAAGTACACTTATCTAATCAGCGTATTATTCATCAATCCGCTCAGCAAGCATCTAATACACTTTTACAGCAGGTGATGACTCGTATTCAGCTTTACCAATACGGTTTACGAGGTGCTCGAGGGGTGGTGTTAACGGCTGGTGAATTTGGAGTCAATCGGGATATTTTTCATCGCTATAGTGTGACTCGGGATATTGATGAGGAATTTCCAGGAGCCAATGGTTTTGGTTTTATTCGCCGAGTCTCGCAAGAACAAGAAGCAAGTTATGTGCAGCGCATTCAAAAGACCAGTTGGCCTGAATTCAACATAAAAGCGCTTTCACCTCATGTTAGTGAGCGTTTCATTATTGAATTTGTTGAACCAGTAGCACCAAACCAGCAGGCTATTGGTCTGGACATAGCGTCAGAGGTCAATCGAAGAGAGGCGGCGTTATCGGCCATTTACGACGGCGAAGTGAGGCTAACGGGTCCTATTACGTTAGTACAAGCCAGTGGCAAGACTTTGCAATCGGTATTGATTCTTATGCCAATTTATCGAAGTGGTCAGATACCAAGCTCTATTAAAGAACGCAATGCTGCGGGTTTCGGTTGGAGTTATGCGCCACTGATTATGGAAGATGTGTTATCAGGGTTGAAGATTGATCAAGATAAGATTCAATTTGAATTGTACGATATTACGGATCTGGATGATCAGGTGTGTTTCTACAATAATGGTGAGAAGGGATTAGAAGGTGACTTGTTTTATGCTACTGAAGATATTTATGGTCGTCAGTGGCAAAGTCGATTGCGGGTGACTTCCGCTTTTGTTCAAGACTTACGTCTTCCTGATCCTGCTTTGATATTGATTTTTGGCGGATTAATCACCTTTTTAGCAGCCATTATTGTGGCCATAGTGCGAATTAATCTGGCTAGGCGTAAAGAAGTCGTGGCACATCAGTCTCGACTTGCCGCTGTAGTAGAAAGCTCGGCCGATGGCATCATAGGTTTAAATTTAGACGGTGTTATCCACAGCTGGAATAAAGGCGCAGAGAATATCTTTGGCTATCAAGCAGAGGAAGTGCTTGATCAAACGGCTTTATCCATTTTGGTGCCTGAAGATCACTATGTTGAAGATAAAATGGCTTTTCAACAGGTCCGCCATCATAAAAAAGCCATGTCTTTAGAAAGCAAGATCACAACCAAATTGGGTGCACAGATTCCTGTATCGCTAACGATATCACCTATTTTTGATGCGAATCAGCAAATCGTGGGTATTTCACAGAGTGTACGTGACATATCGGAACGTAAAAAAGCCGAAGCAAAAATTCATGAGTTAAACGTTAGCCTGGAAGATCAAGTGAAAGCTCGTACTTCCGAGTTAGAAGAATTGAATCTACTGCTCAAAGATGTTCTGCAAGCCTCTTCTGAAATCTCCATTGTTGCGACCAATGTGGTGGGCGAGATTACCTTATTTAATAAGGGTGCAGAAAGGATGCTTGGTTATCGTGCCGAAGAAATGTTGGGCCAGATGACGCCTACTGTGTTCCATACTACCGCTGAACTGGATCAACAGCGAGCCGCTATTTTTGAAGAATTTGGCGTCTACTTGTCTGATCCCATGGAAGTTTTAATTTTTAAAGCCAAGCAAAAAAATTATGACAGCCAAGAATGGACCTATGTTCATAAAAATGGCGCCCATATACCGGTATCTCTGGTGGTTACTCAGATGAAAAACACTCGTGGTGATACCATAGGTTTTTTGGGTATGGCGATGGATATTTCTGTGCAAAAGCGTACTCAACAGGCACTTATGGCGGCACGAGATCAATTATTGATTGCTGCTGAAGTTGCGCAACTTGGGGTGTGGAGCTGGGATGTGGAGCAGGATGGCTTGGAGTGGAGCGACATGATGTACGACATTTATGGCTACCCTCGCAGTGTCAAAGAAGAAGGTATCAGTCTGCAAACTTGGCAGGCGAGGTTGCATCCTGAGGATAGAGAAAACACGTTAAATCATTTTTATCAGTCGGTACGCAGCGGCAAACTCTACAATGATGTTTTCCGCATTATCTTACCCGATGATACTGTGCGTTACATTCAAGCTGGTGCTTACATAGAAAAAGATGAACATGGAAATGCGATACGATTAACTGGAGTCAATCAAGACATCACTACAGAGCGTGAACTAGAGACTTGGTTGCGCCATGCCAAGGATGAAGCGGATGCAGCCAGTGCTGCCAAATCTAGCTTTCTTGCCAATATGAGTCATGAAATTCGTACACCAATGAATGCCATTTTAGGCATGTTGCAGTTAGTGAAACGTACCTCTCTTACGGAACAGCAGGATGACTACATCAATAAAGCACACATTTCGGCCAAATCCCTACTTGGCTTAATTAATGATGTGTTGGATTTTTCTAAAGTAGATGCAGGAAAATTGGAGTTAGAGCAAGCGCCTTTTGATGTAGAAGAACTGCTGTGTGAATTATCAACCGTACTTTCCGGGAGCGCTTTAGCGGAAAGTGTGGAGCTGATATTTGACATTGATAAAGACATTCCTGCCTTTTTGATAGGGGATAAGCTGCGTTTACTGCAAGTACTGATTAATCTGTTAAGCAATGCCATCAAATTTACGCAACAAGGCAGCATCACGTTAGAAATCAAATGTAATACAGCGGATACTCAAACAGCTAACTTAGCAATCGCGGTTAAGGATACGGGTATTGGTATTTCAAAAGAAAACTTAGAGTCTATTTTTGAAGTCTTCTCTCAGGCAGAGTCGTCGACGACGCGTCGTTTTGGTGGCACAGGGTTAGGTTTGGTGATTTGTCGTCGATTTGTCGAACTCATGGGCAGTGAGTTGATGGTTGACAGTAAGTTAGGTGAAGGAAGCCGTTTTTATTTTAGTATTGATTTGCCCATTGCAAATGGCATGGATCAAAACAAAAATTCTTTGTTTAACATTGTGGCAAAAGACATCAAGGTGTTGGTGGCTGAAAGTAATCTCGCCTCCCAAATTATTCTCGCTAGGATGGCGCACAATCTAGGCTGGCAGTTGGAAAAAGCGGATGATTTGGATGGCGTTCAGGAGGCTTTAGGTCGAGCCCATAATGAAGGTGAAGCATTTGATGTTATTTTATTGGATGGAAAGTTACTCAATGACACTTCACGAAAGCAATTGCTAGCATTTTATCAGGCAATGGGAGAAGACTTTAAAGTACCCAATTCCATCCTTTTAGTGAATGCCATACAGGCTGCTCAGCAAGGGCTTGATGACTCAACAATACAGTTGTTGAAACCAGTGACGTTGAGTCGCCTATCTGAAACTGTTTATCAATGTCTTACTCATAAAAGCAAGGAGCCTCTTTCATCTCGTGCTTCTGACGGCGTCAAATCACTCGCTGGCTTGCAATTATTGTTAGTGGAAGATAATGAGTTTAATCGACAGGTCGCCACCGAATTATTAACGATGGAAGGTGCACAAGTGGATGTTGCAGAAGGCGGTGCAGAAGGGGTCGCTAAGGTGCTAAATCAGACCACAAATCAGTATGATGTGGTCTTGATGGACATGCAAATGCCTGACATTGATGGTCTTGAAGCCACTCGGGAAATTCGTATGGATACTCGCTTTGATAACTTACCTATCATCGCCATGACTGCCAATGTCTCGATGGATGATCGTCAAGCTTGTCTTGCTGCTGGCATGAATGATCATCTCGGTAAGCCATTGGATATTGAGCAAATCATTCGCTGTATTTTGGCTTTTGTCCCTCATCATAAAGTACTCAATCAAGAAAGATTAAATGGAGACGAGCTCTCTGCTAAGACATCTTCACCTGCCGTATTATTTTCTCAACAGCCTGAATCGAATAGTGAGATGACTGGTGACGCCGCCGTCGTTGAGCATGAAAGTATCGATAGTATTTTGGATCGTTTTGGTGGTAGTCCAGACTTATATTTAAGTGTGATCAATGGTTTTGAAAGCGAAGCAAAATTCTTGATCGAGAATATTCAAGAGGCAGCGCAAAAAGCAGATATAGACACAACTAGAGAAGCCTTACACAGCTTAAAAGGAGCTTGTTTAACCATGGGCTTGTTAGGGTTATCTGGTGTCGTAGGTCAGTTTGAACAAGGGCTTAAACAACAAATAAACTCGTCTTTGGTGTCGGCTTATTTAGCCGATATATTGGCAACGGAATTCGTTATCAAGCTTGAATTTGAAACAGCGCAAATTGTAGAAAAAATAAATAACACAGCGAGACCTTCAATTTACGACTAATCTGAATAACAGTGACTTGACAAAGTGTTATTGGAGATTAGGAATGTTTAACACGAGTTTGAAAAACGACATGGTACAGCTTGAAGCAAGGCTGCATGCACTGAGTCAGATTAAAGACAGTCTCGATCAAGAAATGCTGGTTATGATATTAAGTCCAAATGGAAGAGTGAATCACGTTAATCAAGGTCTTGTAACGGAGTTATCATCATCGGAAAGTTATTTTATAGGTAAAACCATTGCTGAGTTAACGCCTCATTATGCCCGCGATACAGACCATTTTCATGCACTTAATCAGGCAATAAAAGAGGCAAAACATTGGGTGGGGGCCATTGAGTTAGAGAGAGAAGATGGTCAGAAAGCTTGGCTGAGGGGCATATTTCAACCAATATTCAATGTTGAGAAAAAGATTTTATATTGCTCTTTATATTGTAATGACCTTACTCGAACCATTACCAAATCTCGTGAAGATGAAAACATCATCACTGCTCTGCAACGCTCTACCGCAGTGATTGAATTTGATTTGACGGGACACATTTTGAACGCTAATGACCTGTTTCTTAAAGGGATGGGGTATTCTTTGGATCAAATTAAGGGTAAGCATCACCGAATGTTTTGCGATCCTAGCGAAACAGAAAAAGAAGAATATGCTTTGTTCTGGAAACGCTTGGCGCAAGGCCATTTTTCTACTGGTCGGTTCAAACGTGTTGATAGCCGTGGCAATACAGTTTGGCTGGAAGCTTCTTATAATCCAATATCGGATGTGCATGGTAATTTATACAAAGTGGTGAAATTTGCATCCATTATTACGGATGTAGTAAACCATGAAATGGCGGTTTCAGAAGCGGCTGACATTGCATTTACCACGTCTCAACAGACGGATAATACTGCGAGAAAGGGCCGTCAGGTGGTCCAGCATACAGTGGACGTCATGAATCACTTATCGGATCAAATGGCGCAGGCAGCAGATGGTATTTCGGAATTGGATAAGCAGTCTCAGTTGGTGGGTTCTATTATCCAAAGCATTCGCGGGATTGCCGATCAAACTAACTTGCTGGCCTTGAATGCCGCCATCGAAGCGGCGCGTGCAGGTGAGCAAGGACGAGGCTTTGCTGTGGTGGCAGATGAAGTGCGTCAATTAGCTTCTCGAACCAGTGAGGCCACGGAGGAAATTGTGGGGGTGGTAGAGAAAAACCAGACTTTAGCCGATAACGCGGTTGCTTTGATCAATAAAGGTAAAGAACAAGCAGAACAAGGTTTATCCCTTTCGAATGAAGCTGGTGAGGTTATTGTTGAAATTCAAGAAGGGGCTAAGCGAGTCGTGGATGCGGTGAGTCAATTTGCGAATCAGTTTTCCTCGGATTAGCTGTTCTGGGTAATCTTGTAATGAGGGCTTGCGGATAACAAGCCCCTACTTATTTGGTTTGTATCGGCTAATCCCTTGCTAATACGTCTAGGGTTTTTAACAGCCAGTGCACTTCCTTATCGTCTTCCAGACGGTTGGCCATGGCTTGTTCGTGTTCCATCACCCGTTCGCTTATGGTTTTGAAGAAGTCTTTTCCTTGCGTCGTCATGAATAAAGCATACGAACGTCGGTCATTTTTTGCCTGATGACGTTCAATAATGTTCATCTGTTCAAGCTTATCAACCGCCGCTACCATAGCTGATCTATCATTGCCGAGTGCTTGTGCAACGGCAGTTTGAGTTAACCCTGGATTGCGTTCCACAATAGCAATAACGGCAAATAAGCCTGGACTGATGCCTAGGTCTGAACAGACTTCGGAAAATTTGTTGAAAAAATTCATCTGCGCTCGTCTTAGGCGATAACCTACTAGGTTATTTAAAATGCCGAAGTCGATATCTTTATCTGAAGTTTTTATTTCTCGCGACATTCATTTCTCTTTACAGTTTTTTAGATACGAATAATTGTAATATAAACAGCTATTGTTGTGTTATTAAACTGTTTAGTAATTTTATGGGTGGGTGATAAAAAGCAAAAGAAAGCCGACACAAGGTCGGCTTGAAGGTATTTGTTCAACTCTTAGTTAATTAGCCAATTAAATGAACCAGACCAAGAGTAATGCCTGGGAACAAGACCAGAAGTGCTACACGGACAAAGTCCGAAATCAAGAAAGGCACGACCCCTTTGAAACATTCTTTTAGCTTTAAGCTGTCATCAAAGGATTTGATGATAAATACATTCATGCCTACAGGGGGGGTGATTAAGCCCACTTCCACGACAATCAGTGCCAGAATACCAAACCAAATCCCCGCATCCGCGACAGGAATACCAAAATCCATTGCCACTATGATTGGGAAGTAAATAGGAATGGTCAGCAATATCATGGCTAAGCTATCCAAAAAACAACCCATAACTAAGTAGGTTAGTAACATGATGGTTAGAATGGTGTAAGGTGATAGGCCGGAGTTAGTGATAAACTCCACACCCACATCAGGTAAGCGTGATAAGGCAATGAAAACGCTAAATAAGTCCGCCCCTAATACGATAAAGAAAATCATCGCTGAGGAAACGGCGGTTTTCATAAGACACATGAGCAAACCGTCTAAGCGCATTTTACCGTGGGTCAAGGCGAGAATAGCCGTTAAGATAACCCCCACAGAAGCGGCTTCAGTTGGTGTGAAAAAGCCCAAATAAATGCCACCCAATACTATCAAGAAAATGATGGTAATGTGCCACACATCCTTAGTGGATTTGAACTTTTGTGCCCAACTGGTTTTTTCACCGCGAGGACCTGATTCAGGATAGATGCGCACATAAATGGCGATGGCAAGAATGTATCCAGCCGCCGCTAAGAAGCCAGGTACAAAGGCCGCAATGAACATTTTTGAAATGTTTTGCTCTGTTAGCACGGCAAAGATGATTAACACCATGGAAGGAGGAATCAAAATTCCCAAAGTACCACCCGCTGCCAAAGCGCCGGAAGCCAAGCTACCTGAATACTTTAAGCGTTTCATTTCAGGCAAGGCCACTTTACCCATGGTTGAAGCGGTGGCTAACGAGGAGCCACAAATGGCTCCGAATGCAGCACAGCCAGCAATGGCAGCCATAGCAATACCGCCACGTTGACGACCAATCCATGTGTTACAGGTGCGGAACAATTCTGCGGTAATACCAGATCGTGTTGACAGCTCTCCCATTAAGAGGAACAAGGGAACAACGGATAAGTCATAAGTAGAAAACTTAGATACCGGAGCAGTACCGAGGTAATCCAATAAGGCAGGCATGCCACCTATCATCACATAACCAATACCGCCACATACCATCATTGATAGAGCAATTGGAATGCGGATGCTCATTAGCACCATTAGGGCTGCCATCATTAAAAAGGCCAGCTCAATATTACTCATGGTTGCCTCCACGAAGTGTGGTGTACAGTCTATTCAGACCACAAATTCCGCAAAGAATCATACAAATGACTCCGACAGTGAAAGTCCACCATGTAGGAAGTTCCAGTAGCATGGATTGCTCAAGGTATTCTTTCGCCTCAAGACCACTTAAGGTCATGCGGTACGCAAAAGTAAAACAAACAGCAGTAAATAAGGCGTCACTGATGATATCTAAAGTGCGCAAGGTGCTCGGTTTGCAGTGCGCAGTAAAGAGGTCAACAACGACATGGCCTTTTTGCTGATAACATTTGGGTAAGAAGAGGAAAATGGCCATGCCAAGTCCCATTTCTGTAATTTCATAATCGCCGACAATGGATTGTCCAATCAGACTTCGGCCGATAATACTGGCAACCGTAATGATTGCCAGCATTAACATTATGAAACCACCCGTCAATGCGAAGATATTGGCAAGACGCTCTATTAAAAGATGTCTTGAAAACGCCGTATTTTGCATCATGCTTACATTACCTAACTAACGAGAACTTAAAAGTTCTCGTATTTCTCGATCAGTGTTTTTGCTTTTTCCAATAGACGGTTGGCTTCGTAGCCATCGTCATTCATTTCTTCAATCCAATTCTCGGTTACCGGTTGAAGCGTTTCTTTCCAACGATCGAATTCAGCACCTTCTATAATATTGAAGGTATTGCCGTTGTCTACTGCGTCTTTGCGAGCACCGATTTCATAAGCGTCAAATACATCGCCAACAAAGCCTGCTACTGGCACGCCTGAGTTGTCATCAATGACTCTTTGTAAATCTGTAGGTAAGCTATCATAAGCTTTTTTGTTCATTGAGAAGATAAAGAATTGAGTATATAGCCCACGATCCCCTTTAAATTCTGTGTGGTGCGGTGCTAGCTCATGAATTTTTAATGGTTTAACCACTTCATAAGGTAATGCCGTCACATCAATAACGCCTTTTGAAAGGGCACTGGGCATGGTGGGTACAGGCATGAAAACCGTATTGGCATCTAAAATACCAAACGCTTCTGCCATGACTTTATTTGGCGCACGTATTTTCATACCTGCTAGGTCTTCCAGTTTTTTGATGTCTTTGGTGCGTGAATGCAAAGAACCAGGGAAGTGAGTGTGTAGGGCAAGCAATTTGACGTCTTTTAGCTCATCTTGCATCTCGGTTTCAGCGTATTCCTGCAATGCCATACTGGTGATGCGAGCACTTAATGGCATGAAAGGCAGCTCAAATACTGTCGCTTTAGGGAAACGGCCAGGCGTGTAACCACCCACTGTCCAAGACATGTCGACAATACCCTTGCGTGTCTGATCAAACAATTGAGGTGGTTTGCCACCCAGTTGCATGGCAGGGTAGATATCAATATGAATACGTCCATTGGATTCGGCTTCCACCTTGTCTGCCCAAGGTTGCAAGAAGTTGACTTGCGCATTGGAGACTGGGGGAAGCATGTGATGTAGTTTGAAAGTGTATTCAGCTTCTGCAAGTACACTTGTCGAAAGAAGGGTTCCAGCCATTAAAGCCAGAGCTTTTATGTTTAACATTTTCATGATTAGCACCTTATTATTTTTGTGTTGTCCAGTGTCACTATGACCAATGTAACACATTGGTAATCTCATGTGCCTAGTTTGCTCTCGAGACATAAAATCATTTTGGACATAAGCCAAGGCTAATTCAATCATAATGACCATGACTTTTTTGCTTAGCGTATTCAAAAAAAGCAATATGCCATAAAAAAAAGCCGAAAATGTTTGATAATTTAATTGTTGTGCTGTACAACATTTTTATCAGTTAAAGCCGTCATTAGCATAACAATAATATGAGGTTGAATATGACAAAAGTGATTTCTCTTGAGCAAGCCGCAGAACAAATCCAAGATGGTGCGTCGGTCGCTTGGTCAACAGTAGGCATGTCTTACTTCGCAGAGGCGGTAGCCAAAGCCGTCGAACAGCGCTTTGTAAATACTGGCCATCCTAAACAACTGACACTCATCCATGATTGTGGTTGCGGCGATGGTAAAGACGCTGGAATGTCTCATCTAGCCCATCCCAATTTGGTTAAAAGACTGATTTCAGGCCATACAGGACAAGCGCCTAAAATGGCGCAAATGATTACCGATGATGCCATCGAAGCCTATTTGCTACCACAAGGGGTATTGACCACTATGTGGCGTCAAATTGCGGGCAATAAGCCTGGTGTGATCACCAAAATCGGCATGGGGACCTATGTAGATCCGCTGGTCAGTGGCGGCAAGGTTACCAGTAAAACCACAGAGGACTTGGTAAAACGCATTCATATCGAAGACGAAGAGTGGTTGTTGTTTAAAAAGTTTCCTCTCGATGTCGTGGTAATTCGTGCCACAACAGCGGATGAAGATGGCAACTTATCGGTTGAAGAAGAAGCCATGTTGGCGGAAATTTTGCCGATGGCGCAAGCAGCGAAAAACAATGGTGGTATTGTTATTGCTCAGGTGAAGTACATTGCCGAACGTCATTCTCTTCACCCGAAAGAAGTAAAAGTACCTGGTGTACTGGTGGATTATGTAACGGTGGCCCCTGCTGAAGATCACAAACAAACCATCGGCAGTATTTATAACCCTGGCTTGGCGGGCAACGCGCGAGTTCCATTAAACGCTTTACCCATTATGCCATTTAGTGCGCGTAAAGTCATTGCGCGACGCGCAGCCATGGAGCTAGAAGCCAATGTGATGGTGAACCTAGGTATAGGGATGCCAGACGGCGTGGCGGCGATTGCAGCAGAAGAAAAAGTATCACATTTATTTACCTTAACGACTGAGTTGGGGACGTATGGCGGTATTCCTGCTTCTGGTGCGGATTTTGGTGCGGCTTGGAATGCCGATGCCATTATTGAGCATGAGGCACAATTTGATTTTTATGATGGTGGTGGTTTGGACATTGCCTTCTTAGGTTTGGCACAAGCCGATCAACAGGGCAATTTGAATGTCAGCAAGTTTGGTCCCAAAGTGGTTGGGCCGGGTGGTTTCATTAATATTTCTCAAAGCGCTAAGAAAGTGGTGTTCTGTGGCACCTTAGTCAATGGCGCTAAATTGGAGTTTAGTGGAGGTAAGCTGCAGGTTGTCGAAGAAGGCAAGGTGCAGAAATTTGTCGATGCAGTGGACCACATTACCTTTAGTGGTGACGTGGCACGTGCCAACAAACAGCCAGTGGTATTCGTTACCGAGCGCTGCGTATTGGAATTACGTCAAGAAGGCATGGTGTTGACCGAAATTGCGCCGGGTTTGGATCTTGAAAAAGATGTACTGGCTGCGATGTCTTTCCGTCCTATTATTGCTGACGATCTGACCAGCATGCCGGAGGCCATTTTTGCTGAACAATGGGGTGGTTTGAGTGAGATCATGACAGCGCAAGGCCAATAAAAATAACAAACTAATTTGAGGTTTAAGTATGTCTATTAAGAATGTTGAAATTCCATATGGTGCTTATTGGAGTACGCCCTTTACTAAGTGGCAGGGTAGCTTGCAACACTTGCATTCCATGAAATTCGCAGCGCATGTTGCAAAGCAAGAGTTGGCCAACCGTGATATCGATCCAAAGGTGTTTGATTCTGGTGTGTTGGGCATGACCATTAATCAGTACCAATCTTTTAATGGCGCGCCTTGGCCTCTGTATGACATTGGTGCCGTCAATACCGCAGGTCATGCGGTGAACCAAGTGTGTGCAACCAGTGCGCGTGGTTTGTTTGCCGCCGCGTCGGAAATTGTTTGTGGTATGGCCAACGTCTCTTTATTGATGACCGCAGATCGTTGCTCTAATGGCCCGCATATTTATTACCCGAATGCCAAAGGGCCAGCAGGTGCTTCAGAAGATCAGGTGACTTATAACATGATGAATGATTGTGTTGGCGGTCATTCTATGATGCAAACGGGTGAAAATGTGGCAAAGCGTTTTGATATCACTCGTGAAGAGTTGGACGCAGTCACCATTAGACGTTACGAGCAATATCAGGATGCGCTAAAAGACGATCAGGCATTTCAGAAGCGTTACATGACCTTACCTCTGTCCGTGCCAACGGCTAATTTTAAGAAAGAAGATAAGGTCATTTATGGTGATGAAGGGGTCTTTCCAACCACCTTGGAAGGTTTGCAAAAATTAAAACCCATTCAAGAGGGTGGCGTGATCACCTTCGGTAACCAAACCCATCCTGCGGATGGCAATGCGTCAGCCATTTTGTGTCGCTCAGAAGAGGTGGCGAATTTAACCTCTCGTCCAGACATCAAAATTGAACTGCTTGGTTTTGGGCAAGCCCGTGATGATTTGGCTTATATGCCGGCCGCCCCGATAGAGGCAGCAAAACGTGCGTTGACCATTGCAGAAGTCGATATTAAAGACATTAAAGCCATTAAAACTCACAACCCCTTTGCGGTAAATGACGTGGCCTTTGCTAAGGCAATGGCGCTGGATGTGATGACCATGAATAACTATGGTTGTTCCTTGATCTGGGGCCACCCTCAAGGGCCGACTGGTATGCGTGCCATCATAGAATTAATAGAAGAACTGGTATTAAAGGGTGGCGGTTATGGCTTGTTTACTGGTTGCGCAGCGGGTGATACAGGTATGGCTGTGGTCATCAAGGTATCTGACCGTTAGGTGTTTGCCGTGGACTTGATGTTTCCCTAAGTTCACGGCTTTTTTCATTCAATTAAGATGCAAGGTATCGAAAAAATAGAATTTCAATTTGTTGTAATTGACATTTGTTTATATATACAACTATTATTTCTTTAAACTAAATATCTGGCGTTTGAGTGTTGAGCTAACGCTTGGCCTATAAACATAACAATAGAGGCTTATATGACTCCTTACGAATTTATTAAATTTTCTGTCGATAATGGTGTTGGCCATTTAGAGCTGAATCGCCCGGAAAAAAAGAATGCGATTAATGACAGCTTATGTCTAGAAATTGAGCACGTCTTTTTAAACCTCAGTGATGATGTCAATGTCATCGTTCTTTCTGGTAATGGTCCCGAATTTTGTTCCGGCTTGGACTTGCGAGAGCACAAGGCTCGTGAACCTTTTGAAGTGGTGAAGCATTCGCAAATGTGGCATCGCGTATTTGGCCACATTCGTGATTCCGGCACACCAGTGGTCGCTGCCATGCATGGTGCTGTCATAGGAGGTGGTTTGGAATTGGCCATCTGTGCGCATGTGCGCGTGACTGAGGAAAATACTTTTTATCGTTTACCTGAAGGCAAGCATGGCATTTTTGTTGGCGGTGGCGCTTCTGTTAACGTGGCCAATGTTATCGGAGCCAGTCGCATGACGGAAATGATGCTAACTGGACGTGATGTGGATGCCGAAGAAGGGTATCGCATTGGCTTAGGTCATTATGTGGTAGCGACGGGCGAAGCATTAAATAAAGCGTTCGATATCGCCAAAGGCATTAACAAAAACTCCAAATACTCTAACTGGGCAATGACTACGGGACTCAGTCGTATCAATAACATGGCGGGCCAAGAGGGTCTGTACACGGAATCATTGATCTGCGGTATTACGCAAACCAGTGAAGAAGTGAAAGCCCGTATTGATGCTTTTTTGAATCGTAAAAAATCCTAGTTATCCATCTCTAGAGTAGAGTGAAATTGAGGTGTTGTTATGCAAATCCAAGGTAAACATTTTATTGTCACGGGCTCGGCTTCTGGTATTGGTGAAGCGGTAGCGCGTCGTCTCATGTCGTTAGGCGCAAAAATAACGTTGGCGGATGTCAACGAATCGGGTTTACAGCGTGTCCAAGCCGACTTGGGTGGACAGGCGCAAGCTTGTGTTACCGATATTGCTGATGAAGTATCGGTACAACAAACGGTAGATCAAGCGGTGGCAAAATTTGGTGCCATTGATGGCTTGGTGAACTGTGCCGGTATTCCCGGTGCGGAGCGAGTGGTGGGACGTGAAGGCCCTCATAGATTGGCAAGTTTCCAACGCGCTGTGTCGGTCAACCTGATTGGTACTTTTAATATGATTCGCTTAGTGGCGGACAAGATGCAACACAATCAGCAAGCCGATAATTTAGAGCGGGGCGTGATTATTAACACGGCATCGGTTGCCGCTTTTGACGGACAAATTGGTCAAGCTGGCTATGCCGCTTCAAAAGGCGGCGTGTGTGCTATGACTCTGCCTATCGCACGAGAATTAGCTCGCTTTGGTATTCGTGTCATGACCATTGCACCGGGTTTGTTTAAAACCCCAATGATGGATGTGCTGCCAGAAGAAGTGCAAAAATCTCTGGGGGAATCCGTGCCATTTCCACCTCGTTTAGGGGAGCCTGACGAATACGCTAGCTTGGCTCAACACATCATTGAGAACAGTATGTTGAATGGCGAAGTCATTCGTTTGGACGGTGCAATTCGTATGGCGGCCAAATAACTGGCCCCTCGACTTAAGTCTGGCGACAGAGACATGCGTAGACTTAAGTCATCGAGAGAATAACAATAATAGCGTTAGTGACAAGGTCATTAGCGACTCAAAAATAAAACTTAAACCACATAAAAACAAACAAGGTGGTTTTAGGAGCAGAACATGAGTGTTGGATTTCATCCTATTAAAGTCGTTGCGCATCCCATCGAATTAATTAAGCGCGAGGATGGCGTAAAGATAGTAAACAGTCAAAAGCCATTGGATGATTTTGCCCGTTGTTGGACAGATCAATTAGCGTACTGGGCACAACAAGCACCAGACAGGGTGTTTGTTGCCCAGCGTGATACGCAAGGTGAATGGGATAAGATTACCTATTCGGATGCTGTGTTGCGGGCCAAGAAGTTGGCTTCTTGGTTGCTTACCCAACCCGTCTCGACCGAACATCCCATTGTTTTTTTATGTGGTAACAGTGCTGAACATCTTATGTTGGCTTTGGCTGGCATGTATGTGGGCATTGCTCACTCGCCTTTGTCTCCTGCCTATTCATTGATTGCTACCGATTACGCTAAATTGCAAGGCATCATGGACATACTGACGCCAGGTCTTATTGTCGTGGATGAATTAGCGCCCTATGAAAAAGCCATTAAAGCCGTTTGTCAGGGCGAGACCACGCCAGTATTGGTATTAAAAGGCGACACGCAGGCACAGCAAATCAATAATCCTACCGTGTCTTATCAAGACTGTATGGCGCACGCTATTTCTCCGCAGATTGAGATTGAGAATAGCAAGGTCAATGGCGATACCATTGCGAAAATTCTTTTCACTTCAGGTACTACGGGTATGCCGAAAGGCGTTATCAACACTCAGCGAATGATCTGCGCCAATCAGGTGATGATTCATCAAGTGATGCAATTCCTAAAAGATCAGCCACCCATCATGGTGGATTGGTTACCTTGGAATCATACTTTTGGTGGTAACCATAATATTGGTATAGCACTTTACAATGGCGGTAGCTTGTATCTCGACGATGGTAAGCCAACAGAGAAGCTGTTTGATAAAACCTTGAAAAATTTGTCGGAAATTTCGCCAACTGTGTATTTTAATGTTCCCAAAGGGTTTGAGTTGTTAGTGAAAAAACTCAAAGAGGACGACCAATTTGCACAAAAATTCTTTTCCCGTTTGCAGTTTACCTTTTTTGCCGCTGCGGGCTTAGCACAACATATTTGGGATGATTTAGACGCCTTAGCCATTCAATATACGGGCAAAAAAATCCCTATGCTTACAGGTTTAGGCTGTACTGAAACGGCACCATCGGCAACCTTTGCGTCGGTTGAAGAATCCACTTCTGGTGTGATTGGCGTGCCAGCGCCTGGGGTATCGATTAAATTGATACCTAATCAAGGAAAGTTGGAAGCCAGAGTGAAAGCGGTGACCGTTATGCCGGGCTATTGGCGTCAACCTGAGCTGACCGCAAAGGCGTTTGATGAAGAAGGCTATTATTGTTTAGGCGATGCCTTTGCTTTCTTAGATGAAACACAACCAGAGCGTGGCTTTCGTTTTGATGGTCGAGTATCAGAGGATTTTAAACTCGATAGTGGTACCTGGGTCAGTGCGGGAACCTTGCGAGCTAAGTTTATTAGTGCATTAGCGCCTTTTGCTCAGGATGTAGTGTTATGCGGAACCAACCGAGGTTACATCACAGCTATGGTGTTTCCTGATTGGGCGCACTGCAAAGCCATCTTGCCTCACGATGTGGTGGAATCCAATGAAGAAGTGATAGCGCATCAAGTGGTACGCGAGGCTTTCCATCAGAAAATGCAAGAAGCTGCGGCGCAAAGCACAGGCAGTTCCACTTTGGTGAAGCGCATTATACTACAGGCAACACCAGCCAGTATTGATGCTCATGAAATCACCGATAAGGGGTCTTTGAATCAACGTGCGGTGCAATCTCATCGTGAGGATCAAGTGGAACTCTTATATCAAGAGCCGATAGCGCAACAAGTGATCAGTCTCTAAGATGTTTAAAAATGAGCGAGAAATACGCATTGAATGGGGG
Organism: Marinomonas sp. ABL3_031; assembly: GCF_056161265.1. Lineage (NCBI taxonomy): Bacteria > Pseudomonadati > Pseudomonadota > Gammaproteobacteria > Oceanospirillales > Oceanospirillaceae > Marinomonas > Marinomonas sp. ABL3_031. The sequence continues at coordinate 388,096 of NZ_JBSWYU010000002.1, read as the reverse complement.
GATTGTGACCCAGCGGATATCGTATTTTATCCGCGTTACTTCGCCTTCTTCGATGCCTCAACTGGTGAGTTATTCCATGCCATGGGATATCCTCTGAGTTGTATTCGAGAAACAGCGCATTGTGTGGGCTTTCCTATGGTGGATACTCGATCACAGTTTTACAAAGCGTCTAAGTATGGTGATGTGGTAAGTATTGAAAGTGAGTTCACAGAAATTGGTAGGGCCAGCTTTTGCGTTCAACATCGCCTGTTTAATCAAGGTGATTTGGCGGTTGAATGTGCTGAAAAACGTGTTTGGGCATGTGTAAATGAACAAGGAAAGTTACAAGCTCAGGCCATTCCGGATGATATTCGAAGCTTGATGTTGTGTTAAAAGCTTTATCAATTTATAAAGCCAAATGTGAGGGAGCATTCGGCTTTTCTGAAAATTTTGTCTGACCACTATTTAGATCGAGTTTGTTCGCACAATTCGATAATTCGTTTGCCACTGATAACCAAAAAACTGCCTACCGTAATGGCCAGTGCAGTGAGATGAACAACATCATCCAATAAAAGCATATCCATATTGTGCTCCTCCAGTTGACTTTATCTAATTATTGTTTGATTAATAAAAGCACAATCTTTGTGTGGTGTCCATATTACTTGCACTATCGTACGCTTTTAACCAAGCTATTTTCATATTTGGTCTGCGGGTTACCCTTTTCATTGCCTTATAGTTAGAGGCATGGAAAAGCGTTGTCCTCATCTGTCAATGCGGGCGTTCAGGGAAATACGCTCTTTAACCTAATGAAACACAAGGCCATGATGTAAATGATTCGTCCGCTGTTGATTATTCGTCTCTTAACCATGCCTTGCTTATGGATGAGTTTGGTGCAGTTTGTCTTTGCCGAGTTGTCTTTTATGTTTTTTAAAGACGGCGTCGGTCGTGACTTTGCGGTGCCTGCGGTGCTGACCTTTTGTTGTGCTATGCCGTTACTCTTTGCTTTTAAAAAATACCCTTTGCCATCGGTAAATGTTCGTGAAGCTATGTTGTTTGCTTCTTTGACTTGGTGTGCTGTTGGTGTATTAGGGGCTATCCCCATTATTCATGTAACTCAAGTGTCTTTTACCGATGGGGTATTTGAATCCATCAGTGCGCTAACGACTACTGGGGCGACCATTTTATCTGGCCTGGATGAGTTGCCACCAAGCTTTTTGATGTATCGGCAATTTCTACAATGGATGGGGGGCTTAGGAGTAGTCATCTTTGTGGTGGCTATTCTCCCCATGTTAAACATAGGGGGAATGCGTTTGTTAAAAGCAGAGACCCCTGGCCCAATTAAAGATGATAAGTTATCGCCACGAGTATCCAGTACCACACGTTATTTATGGATGGTGTATGTGGCTATTACTCTGCTGTGCGCCATGTCTTATTATTTGGCTGGTATGACTGTGTTTGACGCCATAGGACACAGTTTTACGACGGTTTCTACGGGTGGTTTTTCTACTCATGATGCCAGTATGGGTTATTTCAATAGTTCGCTTATACTGTGGATTTGCAATCTTTTTATGTTACTTGGGGCCATTAACTTTGCGTTGCATTATCGAGTTTTCCTAGCTCGTGCTATCAAGCTGTATTGGCAAGATGAGGAAACCCATGCCTTTTTGATTATTGTCGCGCTGGTGGCTTTGTTGTTAGCTGTGTTTCTCTACCAAACGCAGGCAGAACTGGGAAATTGGAACGCCTTAACGCAAGCTTTTTTTCATGTGATTTCGTTTATTACCAGTACTGGGTTTGCCGCCACGGACTTTGGTTCGTGGCCTGCTGTTACCTCTATTGTGTTGATTTTTATTGGTTACATAGGCGGTTGTGCTGGTTCGACGGCGGGTGGCAATAAGGTCATTCGCAATGTTATTTCCTTGAAGTCCATCAGTTTAGAAATTAAGCGCTTGGTGCACCCTAATGGGGTTTTTACTATGAAGTTTCAAGGCCGGCATATCAGCGACGATATTCGTCATTCTATCATGGGCTTTATGTGTGTGGCGGCTATTGTCACCTTGGTGTTTACCTTATTATTAATGGCAACAGGAATGAGCTTTATGGCTTCCCTGAGTGCGACTGCCGCTTGTTTAAATGTACTAGGGCCAGGCTTTGCTGAGTTAGGTAATAACTTTGCACCACTCAGCGACACTGGAACCTGGCTAATGAGTTTTGCCATGATACTAGGCCGCCTAGAGTATTTTACCGTGTTGGTGCTGTTTTTGCCTGCCATGTGGCGCCATTAACTCTTATGTCCATGTGGCGTCATTATTAAAGAGCGACGCCACATGGCTCAGCATTAAGCGCTAAATAATAAAGCGCTCAGCAATAAAGTGATTGGGCATTAGAGTGAGGTGATTTCCAGTTCCGCTTGGTTTTCACTGAGCTCCAATTCTACCGCTATGCTTTTTGAGGTTGGCGTATGGCTAAACTCCCCATGGCTGTCTAACGGTACCAAAGGATTGGTTTCTGGGTAATAGGCAGCTAAATTACCAGCTGGAATGCTGTAAGGTACCAGCTTAAAACCCTCTACTTTTCGTTCTATGCCGTCGTTCCAAATCGAGCGAATGGCGACTTTTTGTCCTTCTTTAAAACCCAGTCTTTGTATGTCGGCAGGGTTAATAAAGATCACATTGCGCTCGTTTTTTATGCCTCGATAGCGATCGTTTAAGCCGTATATGGTGGTGTTGTACTGATCGTGAGAGCGCAAGGTTTGCAAAATGAAGCTGCGCTCAGTGAGCAGTCCTTTTGTCTGCTTAGGTAAAATAGACTCAGGCAATGTGTGACTATGGATTATGGCTTTTCCAGCGGGTGTTTTCCAATGTCGATCGCGAGCACTGTTGCCTAGATAAAAACCGCCATCTTGTAAAATGCGTTGATTGAAGTCAGCAAAGCCAGGCACCACGGCGGCAATGTGCTCACGAATTAGGTCATAATCCGCAATCTGTGCTTGCCAATCTACTGGGTGTTTGCCTAATGTCGCTTCGGCCATGCCTGCTATGATGGCCGGTTCCGATTTCTGTAAATCGCTCATGGGCTCTAACACACCGCCTGAAGCATGAATCATGCTGAAAGAGTCTTCTACTGTGACTTTTTGTTGGCCATTGGCTTGATGATCAATGTCAGTACGACCAAGGCAAGGTAAAATCAAAGCCTCTTTGCCTGTTACCAGATGAGAGCGGTTTAACTTGGTACTGATTTGTACGGTTAACTGACACGCTTCTAAAGCCTGCGCTGTCGCTTGGGTGTCTGGTGTGGCGGCGGCGAAATTACCGCCCAAGGCGATAAAGACGTTAACTTTACCTTGTTGCATAGCGCGGATGGTATCGACCACCGCCAACCCTTCTTGTTTTGGCGGAGTAAACTGAAAGCGTTGCTCCAACGCCTGTAAAAATGCCTCGCTGGGTCTTTCGTTTATGCCCATAGTACGATCGCCTTGCACATTACTGTGACCTCGTACTGGACAAGCGCCTGCGCCTGTTTTACCGAAGTTCCCCTTCAAGGCTAATAGATTGACGATTTCGTGAATGGTGGCAACCGAGTGATGATGCTGCGTGATGCCCATCGCCCAAGTGATAATACTGCTGTCTGCTTTTGCATAGACGTTTGCAGCTTGTTCTATTTGTTCTCGGCTCAGCCCTGATTGTTCAATAATGCTGGACCAAGATGTTTGTTTTACTTGCTCAAGGTAGGCGTCCATTCCTTGGGTATGTTGTGCAATGAAATCATGATCGAAAACCGCTTTCCCCGCTTGTTGAGCAGCTTCTTCTAGCTCGATCAGTACTTTCACCATGCCACGAACAACCGCCATGTCGCCACCAATTTTAGGCGTGTAATAGGCCGTGTTGGTTGGTTTGGACGAGTTGGTGAGCATCTCGATTGGACTTTGTGGATTTTGAAAACGCTCAAGTCCACGCTCTTTTAGTGTGTTGAAGGTGTGTAGCTCAGCACCGCGCTGGACTACTTCTTTGAGGGTTTCCAACATGCGAGGGTGATTGGTGCCAGGGTTTTGGCCAAATACAAAAACCGCATCAGCTTTTTCGAAATCGTCAATTTCAATCGTTCCTTTACCAATGCCGATACTGCTGGTGAGAGCATAGCCGCTGGCTTCATGACACATATTCGAACAATCTGGGAAGTTATTAGTACCGTAGGCGCGAGCAAATAACTGATACAAGAATGCGGCTTCATTGCTGGCACGACCTGAGGTATAAAAAGCCACATTATCGGGGGAAGACTGTTGCTTGAGTGTATCGGCAATCCGTTTAAATGCATCTGACCAAGTAATGCTTTCATAGTGATCGGTAGACGGGTTATAACGCATAGGCTCGGTCAAGCGACCTTGATATTCTAAAAAGTAATCGCTTTGGGTTTTGAGCCAGCTGACGGAATGCTGGGCCATAAAATTCGCGTCTACTTTGCGGGATGTCGCTTCCCAGTTCACTGCTTTAGCACCATTTTCACAAAAACGAATTTTGGCTGGATCGTGCTTTTCACCCCATGCGCAACCAGGGCAATCGAAACCATGGGGTTGATTGGTTTTAAGTAGGGTAAAAATATTGCGCGTGGCATTTTCACTTTTTAACCAATGTTGTGCAGTACTTTTTAATGCACCCCAACCGCCGGCCGGACCTTTATACGGAGTGAAGCGCTGTGTTTTATTTGTCATACTAAATTGTCCTTTCTATTGGCCGGTGTGAAGAAGCGAGGAGCATCTTGTTTGGGTAAATGAATCAGCGTAAGGCCATAATCTTGCGCTAAATTTACCGCTAGTTGACTGGGAGAAGCAAGATGAATCAGGGTAGAGAGCCCAGCCTTGACTGCTTTAAGAATTAGCTCAGTGCTACAGCGACTGGACATGACCACAGAATGTTGGTGCAAATTGATCGATGCTTGCGCTGCATGTCCTATTATTTTATCTAAACAATTGTGGCGACCTATGTCTTCTAGGCAGCAAAGAATATTACCTTGCGGATCCAATAATAGAGCCGCATGTAAGGCTCCGGTACGTTGTCCTAAATGTTGCGCGGAAAAGACCCGGTCTCGCAAACCCTTGAGAAAAGAAAAATCCACTAAAGTGCTTGGGGTTAACTTGGCTAAGGTTGGAAAAGCCTGTTGTAGGGATTCTTTGCCACACAAACCGCAACCACTGGCACCAAGGTGGGCTTTACGGTTTTGTTTGTAGTCATTGAAACGTCGCGGGCTGATCTGAATATTGATATTCAATGCTTTGATGCCATTCGCTGTCATTTCTTCTTCAAACTGAATGTCACGTATGTCTTGCAGGCTTTCGATAATACCTTCACTGATAGCAAAACCTAAGGCAAATTCCTCAATCTGAATGGGTGTCGCCATAATGACAGCATGAGTGATGCCTTGAATGCTGAGACAGATGGGTAATTCTTCTACCAAGTCCACACAGGTGGATGCATTGACTTCCCCAAGATGGTGATATGGCGTTGCATGAAAGCCTTGGTAGGCAAATTCATCGAGTGACATGAGAGACTTTATCCAGCGTGTTTAAACGTTTCATAGTACGTAGGCTTATTTGCTGCGTCTAGAAATTTTGCATGGAAATACTGTGAAATTAAAAAACATGTTTTGATCTGGTTCAGCGGCATTTGATTGATAGAATGATAGGTGTTTCTTTGTACAGTGAAATGCCGTATTCTAGCGTCCCGATAAATAGCGACGTTATTTTTGTATGGTTTTTGTAAGAAATTACTCAAATCCGGCATTAAGCATGATTATTACGCACTATTAGTAGCCAGTATTGTAAAACATAAGACAAAGTAGCGAGTATCCGGTTAATATTTCTTAGTTTAAGAATGAAGAACACTATCCTAGTGGTGAATATTTTGTAGGGCGACTGGCTGCCCATATTTCTAAATGAGTTTATTTATGCTTTTTTTTAAACGCATGCTGAATTGGTGTTTTCAAGGTCAGCGTGCATGGCTCGCCTCAATAGTAGCCGTTTTTTTATTGTTTTTATGGGTCTACAAAGCCTTAGTATTGCCAACAGCAAGGCCAACACAGCAATTTGTCTTGCCTAATGAAACCGCTGTTACCAGCATTCGACGTCACGATATTGAAGTCACTAAACCTGAGCAGGACTTTGATGGGTTGCTTTCAACGGACCCAATACAAAACGTTGAGCAAGCAGATATAACACCAGCCAGCATTGAGTACATTATTCAATCGGGTGATACCCTGGCAAAAATCTTCAATCGGTTTGGTTTATCCAAAGAATCCATGTACGCCGTACTTGAAGCGGATCAAGAATACTTGGTGTTAGAGCCGCTTTTGCCAAAAGATAAATTCACTTTTAAATTAGATGAGAATGGCCAACTAGAGCGTTTAACCAGACGTCTCGACATCAGCAAAAGTGTTTCTTTCGTGCGTCATGACAGTGGCGGTTTTATTTACGAAGAACAGGTTAAGCCAGTTACCTACACGCAAACCAGTATTCACAGTAAAATAGTGGGCAATTTCTATTTGTCGGCCAAGAAGCTAGGTTTGTCGGATAACAATATTTTGATTATTCATGATGTACTGAAAGGTCGAGTGAATTTTCGTAAGGACTTGCGCGCCAATGATGAGTTCGATTTGATTGTCAAAAATGGCAGTATTGATGGCGTCCAAGTGGGTGATACACAGATTGAAGCTCTGCAATTTGTGGTGCAAGGCAAAACCTACCGTGCCTTCTTGCACACGGATGGGCGCTTCTACGATCAGGACGGTAATAGTTTGACGCCAGCTTTGTTGCGTTGGCCAACCTCACAACATTACCGAATTAGTTCCCCCTTCAACGCCAATCGATTACACCCAATTACTGGCCATCTTGCGCCGCATAATGGTGTGGATTTAGCCACCCCTGTGGGCACCAGAATACTGGCAACGGGGGATGGTGTTGTGACTCGGGTGGCCAGTCATAAATATGCGGGCAAATACCTAGTGATTGATTACACCGGTCCATATGGCGCGCGTTTTTTACATCTAAGCAAGATTTTGGTCAAAAAAGGTCAGAAGGTGAAACGAGGTCAGGTGATTGCGTTATCGGGTAACACTGGCCGTACGACGGGAGCGCATTTGCATTATGAACTGCACGTTCGTGGTCGCCCTGTTAACCCGATGACAGCCAAAATTCCCACCGCGCAATCGGTTCCCAGTGATCAAATGGCCGAATACGAAGCCAACGTAGCGCGCTGGATTGATATGATGAGCCATCCTAACCCTGGGACTGGTGCTTTAAGCGCGACCAAAAGTACTCAGGATTCTGATCGGGTATAAAACGCCTGACTCAAGTCAGGCTTTTTTATAGCACAGTTTCAGATTATTGGACGCTTGTTTGATAACTACGATTGCCCAATACGAACAGCACAAGGAATAACCCTAAGCCAATAGATTGCAGCCAGATCTCCAAATTTGGCCAAAGCATTAAGATGGCTGCAGACAGTGCGACTAGGCGATATGGCAAGTTTAGCTTGTCTTCTAAATAACCTTCCATTGCAGCAACCAAGGCATACAAACCGAAAATGCCGAAAAAGCATAAACGCATTAAGGTTTCCGTGTCGCCACCAATTAACTGAGTGTAAGCCATTAAGAGAGGCACTATATATAAGCCTTTGGCCAGTTTCCAAGCCGTCATGCCAGTTAACATAGGCGGTGTTTTGGCAATGGCGGCAGCGGCAAAAGCAGTCAAACAGACAGGTGGAGTGACATTACTGTCTTGTGATAGCCAGAAGATGATCATGTGCGCGGTGACCAAAATCATTGCCACATGCTCCGCTCCTAATGCTTGATCCATCAACATGCCTTTAAAGTCGTTAGGTACTTGTGCCACCAAAGCTTGTGCTTGATCTATTGGCATACCTTGCGCTAAAGCACCCAGTACACTGGGGTCAACCAGCATGAAAATGGCGTGAGCTGTCTCTGGCAAACTGCCTGAAGCAATCATTTCGACCAACTGACTTTCAGCAATCAGATTAAATAGCGCCGGTGCAGACAGAGTGCCTAAGACAATATAGGAGGCGGTCACAGGTAACCCCATGCCCAGAATTAATGAGGCAATGGCCACCAAGACAATCGTCAAGAAAAGGCTACCTCCCGCCCAGTTGGTGATTAACAAGGAGAAGGTATTGCCTACGCCTGTGGTACTAATTACATTGACGACCAAGCCGATACCTATCAATAAAACCGCTGTGGTCGACATATTTTTGGCCCCTTGTGCCATGGCATCGAGAATCGCTACTGGCCCCATTTTATGTCGTTTGGATAGAAAAGAAGCCAAGATAACAGCAATGATACTCAAACCCGCCGCATAGGTTGGCGTAAAGCCTTGTATTAGAAGGGTGACCAACACACCGAGTGGAATGATGTGATGCCAGCCTTCTTTGAGTACTTGTGACACCACAATCTGGCTATCATCTAATGTGGCCACTACCTTGCTGCGTTTGGCTTCCACGCGCACAAAAAAGCCCACGGATAAAAAGTACAGTAAAGCCGGAATGGCAGCCGCACCTATGATGGTGACATAAGACACTTGCGTGTAGGATGCCATGATAAAAGCCCCCGCCCCCATTACCGGTGGCATTAACTGACCGCCAGTGGAAGCGGCCGCTTCAATGCCTGCAGCGAAACGAGCGGGGAAGCCAGCACGGCGCATTAAAGGAATGGTAATGACCCCAGTGGAAACCGTATTGGCAACCGAAGAACCGGAAACTGAGCCCATTAAACCAGAACCCAGCACCGCCACGAAACCTGGGCCACCAATCATTTTGCTGGCCAAAGCGCGGGATAAATCTATGATGAAATCACCAGCTCCCGATTTGACTAAGAAAGCACCAAATAAGATGAACATGAAGACAAAGCTCCATGAAATTCGTGAGATGGAACCAAACATGCCATCGCTACTAAAAAAGCTGCGATAGAGTAAGGTTTCCATGCTTAGGCCAGGGAAGGTAAACATCCCGCTTAACCATTGCCCCCAAACCACGACGTAGCTTAAGGCAATAAAAATCAATACTGGAATAAACCAGCCGCTGGTGCGTCGTATAAGTTCCAATGACAGCAACACTGCTGTGCCTGAAACCATCCAATCACTGGTAACAAAGGTGACGCCACGAGCGTATAAGGCATCTTCAAAGAAGATGATATAGAGCACCATGCCCGCCAGAGCCAGCACTATGATGCTATCGCCAATGAGAGCCAATTTACTGTGTTGCCATTTGGGTGTGGCAGGTATCAGTAGGGCGCAGAGTGCACCAAAGCCTGCAAAGTGAAAAGCAGATACCCATAATTCAGGTAAGGTGGCTATGGTGTTGATGTAGATGTGTGCAACCGCTAAAAAAATGGATAGGGTAAAGACCAAACGATTAAGCCAAGGACCAGAACGGTATTTGGTTTCGAAGTCTTCTAAATTAATGTCTTGGTCGTTTGTGGATGGCGAAGAAGCAGTCATTAACAAGCTACCTTAGATGAACAAAAAAGAGAATGCGCCGTACTAGGTACGGCGCTAACTTGAGCAGGTGAACTAGTCTGCGATCAAACGTGCAGGAATCTCGATACCAACTTCACGATAGTAACGCGCTGCGCCAGGGTGCAGCGGTACAGGAAGACCTGCGATGGCTTTTTCAATCGACATAACAGACGTCGCTTTGTGAATCGCGCTTAGGTAGCCTAAGTTTTCGTACAAAGATTTGGTTAACTGATACACATCTTCTTCAGACATGTCGGCACGAGTGGCTAAGAAGTTGGGTTGAGCTACTGTATTAATATCCTTGGTTTGACCTGGGTAAGTATTGGCAGGGATCACATATCGTGTCCACAATTGGTAGTCACCGTTCGCCTCTTTCATTTGTTCATCGGTAAAATCCAATACAGTTACTTTATCGCCCATAGAGGCATACAAGCGTGTTACCGCACTAACCGGAACGCCTGCCGGTGTGTTCATGCCTTCGATGTTACCGTTTTGCATGGCGTCAGCACTGGCACCGTAACCCATGTAGGCCAAGCTGAATTTGTCAGGGTCAATGCCCAATCCCTTCAATTGTTGGCGACCAGAGCCTTCTGTTCCTGAGTTTTTCTTACCGATAGAGAACTTGTTGTTGGTGCCTTCTAAGTCTTTTAGATCGGTTACTGTGCCTGTTTGGGCGAGTTCTGTCTTGAGAACAAAATGTTCTACATTTTGCCATAACATAGATACTGAGCGCAGTTCACTCTGTTGACCAACTTGTTCGAAAGGTCCTTCACCACCCCATGCCCAAGCACCGTATAGACCTTGTAAAATAGCGAATTGCGCCTGATTTTCACGTAACAATTTGATGTTCTCACCTGATCCTGCCGAACTAATGGCAGAGACAGAAAGGCCAAATTTTGGTTCCAACTTGATCTTACTAAGGGTGGCAATGGCTACGCCAACAGGATAGTAAGTACCACCCGTTGAAGCGGTTGCTAAGATATAATTTCGCTTGTCTGCAGCGGATGCCGAGGTAGCAGAAAAAGTTAATGCTACCGCAGTAGCGCCCGTCAGAAGTGCTTTGCTAACAAATCCCAATTTCATTTTATTTTTCTCCTATTTTGGGTTTGATTCAATTCTTGAATAGCGAAAACCGTACCAACTTCATAACCATATGAAAATTATAGGTTTTTCATTTTTATGTAATCAGGGATATGACGTTTTCTCCTGTTTTGAGCAATTTCTTGCTGATTTTATGAAACAAGGTATCGGCAATTTTTTGCTTATTAGCTAAGACGTAAACAGGTAACCTGGATACGGCAATGGCTCCAGCGTTTCTTTAATAACACAGACGTTCAGAAGACGTATTTATGTTTTCCTATCAATCAATGAAAAAACACGATTCACTGTCTTTTTTACAATTAGATACCTTAGTATAAGCAATAAATTGCCGACGGGGACAAAAGCTTAAAAATGACACAGCAGCATCATATTCGTGTAGTAATGTTTGATCTTGGTAATGTATTAGTGGACTTAGGAGAAGTGTCACAAATGCATGCTATGTTGAATACTCAAGGAGAAGAATCGCAAGTCTGGTTGCAGTGGCTACGATCTCCTGCAGTAAAAGCCTTTGATACAGGCAAAATTGATTTCGATACTTTTGCAAGCCGACTGTTGGCGGAAGTAAACAGCCGTGCTGATAAAGAAAGTTTTAAACAGGCTTTTCAAGCATGGCCAAGAGGTTTATTCGATGGTGCGCTAGACTTGGTAAAGCAAGTGAAGCCAGAGTACCATAAAGCCATTTTGTCTAATACGAACGCGGCGCATTGGCCAAGGCTATTGGATGAAATGGGATTGGCGGGACAATTTCATCATTATTTTGCTTCGCATCAACTAGGCTTGGTGAAACCAGAGTCAGAAATTTATCAAGTTGTGTTAGACAAGTTACAGGTCGCAGCACAGGATATTTTGTTTATTGATGATAATCAAATCAACATAGACATGGCGCAGTCGCTTGGCATGCATGCATACCGTGTAAAAGGTGTCTCCCAAGCGCGGCAAGTGCTGGAAAAGTACCAGGTGTTGGTCAACTAAAGAGGGTTGTTATGCGAGTTTTTGATGGCGTCAGTTCAACCAATTATTCTCGAACTCGTCCTATGTATCCGCCAGAATTTTACTATTGGCTGTTTCAACAAGTATCAAAGCCTAACGTGGCTTGGGATTGCGCTTGTGGAACTGGACAAGTGGCGTTGGATTTAGCGGCCTATTTTGAACGAGTAGAAGCCTCTGATATCAGTGAGTCACAAATTCATGCTGCGTCGCCACATCGCCGCATCCATTATCAAGTTTCGCCTGCTGAAAAGACGCCTTATGAAGATCAATCGTTTGATTTGGTGTGTGTTGCGCAAGCCCTACATTGGTTTGATTTGGATGTGTTTTGGCGGGAATTAAAGCGAGTTTTAAAGCCAGGTGGTATGTTCGTCTGTATGGGTTATAACCGTCTGTCGGTTGGTCCACAAGAAGATAAGGCCATAAATGAGCATGTTCTACCTTTGTTAGCGCCTTATTGGCCATCAGAAAGTCGCTTATTGTGGAATCAATATGATGATGTTGAATTTCCTGTTGAGCTAATACCTGTTCCAAAATTTGAGTTGACCTGTCATTGGACAGTCACACAGGTGCAAGATTTGATGTTGAGTTGGTCAAGCAGTCAAGCTTTCATTGCAGAACAAGGAAAATCTGGCGAGGAAGCTCTGTTGCAAAGTATGGAACTTTTAAAAGCAGCTTGGCAAACTCCCAATCAAAAGCAAGATGTGAGCTTGCCTTTTTTTGTCAAAGCGGGTCGTTTTAATGGCTAACAAGGTTATGATCAAGATGGTAAGTTGTTTCCTTCCATGAGAAAGTAAGACTAAAGTGGAATAGCGAGTCATGGATAGGCCGTTATAGTAGTTCTGCATCCGAATAAAAACAGCAACAATGGAGCGGGTTATGAAATCTGTATATAGCGATATTTCAGTAGCAGCGGAAAAACAGGCTAATATCAGTCAGACTGAGTTTGCAAAACGCTATCAAGAATCGATTGAAAACCCAGACGAATTTTGGGGCAGGGAAGGTAAGCGTTTGGATTGGTTCAAAGCTTACAGCAAAGTAAAAAATACCTCTTTCGCACGTGGCAATGTCAGCATCAAATGGTTTGAAGATGGTGAATTGAACGTAGCGCACAATTGTATTGATCGCCATTTACCAGCCTTGGCGGATAAAGTCGCTTATTATTGCGAAGGTGATCAAGAATCCGATGAAAAAGTGGCCATCACCTATCAAACCTTGCACGACGAAGTGGGTCGCCTCGCCAATTTATTAAAACGTCAAGGAATAAAAAAGGGCGATCGTGTTGCTATTTACATGCCTATGATACCGCAAGCTGTCTACAGTATGTTGGCTTGTGCTCGAATTGGAGCCATTCATTCGGTGATCTTTGGAGGCTTCTCTGCTCATGCGATTGCAGACCGTCTCAATGACTGCGGTGTGAAGCTGGTGATAACGGCGGACGAAGGCAAACGCGCTGGGAACACCATTCCTCTGAAACATAATGTCGACATGGCACTAGAAGACAATGCTTGCCCAAGTGTGGAAAGCGTTTTGGTGTACCGATATACGCAAAAAGACATTCCTTGGGAAGCTGGACGTGATGTGGATTGGGCTAAAGCAGTCGTTAGTGAAAGCACAGCATGTCCTGCAGAGCCGATGAACGCAGAAGACCCTCTGTTTATCCTCTACACTTCTGGTTCCACTGGTAAACCTAAAGGCGTAGTGCATACCACGGGCGGCTATTTGGTTTATGCTTCGCTTACTCATGAAGTGGTATTTGACCTTAAACCTGATGATGTTTATTGGTGTGCTGCGGACGTGGGTTGGATCACAGGCCATAGTTACATGGTTTACGGCCCGCTTACCAATGGGGCGACCAGTATTTTGTTTGAAGGGGTACCCACCTTCCCTGATTCAGGCCGCATTGGTCGAGTGGTGGATAAGTTTGATGTTACCATTTTGTACACAGCACCAACGGCCATTCGCGCTTTAATGGCAAAAGGTGATGAAGCGACGAAAAGCAGCGAACGTAAATCATTGCGTGTTCTTGGTAGTGTCGGTGAACCCATCAATCCTGAAGCTTGGTCTTGGTATTTCAGCGAAATAGGCAATTCCTCTTGTCCCATTGTGGACACGTGGTGGCAAACGGAAACTGGCGGCATGATGATGACACCGAGAGTGGGTCAGGGGGATGCTAAGCCAGGTTTCTGTACTGGACCTTTATACGGTGTGCAGCCTGCTTTAGTGGATGCACAGGGAGATATCCAACGTCAGCAAGGCGCGTTAGTGGAGGGTGGCTTGGTTCTGACCGATTCTTGGCCGGGCCAAGCGAGAACTGTATACGGTGATCATGAACGTTTTGAACAAACTTACTTCAGTACTTTCGATGGTATGTATTTTACGGGTGATGGCGCTTCTCGTGACGAAGATGGCCATTATCTCATAACGGGACGCATGGACGACGTATTGAATGTGTCTGGTCACCGTTTGGGCACAGCGGAAATTGAAAGTGCCTTGGTTGCTCATCCTGCGGTTGCTGAAGCGGCGATTGTGGGGTATCCGCACGACATCAAAGGTCAAGGCATTTATGTTTATGTTACGCCTGTCGTTGGGGTCACACCAGATGACGAGTTGAGTCAGTCTCTTAAGCAATTTGTGCGTCAAGAAATTGGTCCAATAGCGACGCCCGATTTGATCCAATGGGCGAGTCGCGGTTTGCCAAAAACACGTTCCGGTAAAATTATGCGTCGTATTTTGCGTAAAATTGCAGCTAATGAGCAGGATCAATTAGGCGATACTAGCACACTCGCGGATCCAAGCGTGGTTGATGATTTGATCGAAAACCGTTTAAATGGGTGACATAGTTCCTAATGCAAAAGGATAACAAGTGCTGTCACTGGTAATTGCGGATGATCATCCATTGTTTCGCAGTGCGTTGAGTAGCGCATTGCAAACGGAAATGACCAATCTACACATAGTCGAAGCCAATGATTTGGATTCGACTATGTTGTGTCTGGAACAAGCAAATGAATTGGACTTGTTATTGCTCGATTTGAATATGCCGGGCAGTGGTGATTTGTATGGCTTGATCCGAATTCGAAAAGCCTATCCAGATGTTCCAGTGGCAATCATTTCTGGCAGTGAAGACAGTGCCTTGGTCGCCAAAGTCATTGCCGCGGGCGCGTTGGGTTTCATTCCAAAAACCAGTGAACCCAGTACTTATGTGGAAGCCATTAATGCTATTTTGGGTGGTGATATTTGGTTACCAAAGTGTATTCAGCGAGCCGTTAAGGAGCAGCCCAAAGCGGATCTTACCATGCAAAAGCGTGTGGCTGAGCTAACACCCCAACAATACAAAGTGTTGTGTTACCTACATGAGGGTTTGCTAAACAAGCAGATTGCCTACGAACTATCCATTTCTGAGGCCACAGTGAAAGCACACATCACCGCCATCTTTCGTAAACTGGAAATCAATAATCGTACTCAAGCTGTGCTGGTGGCGAGCGAATTGAAGTTGACCATGACGGCCTAATAAAAGCGAGTAGACAGAATGTCACAACATTTAGTCTGACGTTTTGTTCGTATCGCACTTAGTACAGGTTTTATGTGGTTGTTTGTCCGGTACTGGGTCTTCTCCCCCTGCATGCCAAGGGTGACATTTCAATAAGCGTCGAACACTTAAATAACTTCCTTTAATGACCCCGAAACGCTCAATAGCCTGAATACTGTATTGCGAGCAAGAAGGGTAAAAACGGCAATTATTTCCCAATAATGGGCTAATACAATACTGATATATTTTGATGATAAAGATGGCAATGGTTTTCAGCATAGTAGGTCAGTAATTTGTTAGATTAAGGATGTATCTAGCAGACTCTATTTGGTAATGTAAGATAACGAAAGTCTTAAGATGTATTATATTATGCCAGATTCTTCTTTAACACTTGATGCCGGTCAAATCGTCGCTTATCAAGGCGAGCCGGGCGCTTACTCACACCTTGCTTGTAAACATACTTTTCCTGACTGGAACACGGTCAATTGCGCGACCTTTGCAGATGCTTTGCAGATGGTTGAAAAGGGTGACGCTTATTACGCCATGATCCCAGTTGAAAACTCCACCGCGGGGCGAGTAGAAGAAATTTACCGCGAACTGCGCAAAACCCAACTGTATGTGGTGAAAGAGCATTTTGAGCCCGTGAATCATTGTTTGATTGCGCGTCACGATATGACCTTATCTGACATTACGCGAATTGGCAGTCACCCCCAAGCTTTGGCGCAATGTGATACCAACATCAAAGCCTTGGAGGCGAAAAGCCAAGCCATGTATGACACGGCTGGTGCAGCCAAACACATAGCGGAACAAGATGAACCTGGTTTGGCAGTGATTTCTTCTGAGTTAGCGGCGGAATTATACGGCTTACAGGTACTAAAAATGCATTTTAATGATACGCAAGGTAATACGACGCGCTTTTTGGTTCTGTCTCGTCAGCAGAAAATGCCAGTTTATGAAACGCAACATACTTACATTACTTCTTTTATGTTTCGTGTACGCAACATCCCTGCCGCTCTGTACAAAGCCATGGGGGGCTTTGCCACACAAGGTATCAATATGTTGAAGCTAGAAAGTTATATGGTAAATGGGAATTTCACCGCCACGCAGTTCTACGTGGATGTGGAAGCGCATTTTCAAGCACCCGACATGCAAGCAGCACTGGAAGAGTTGCGCTTCTTTTCTGAAGAAGTGCGAATCTTGGGAACCTATCTGGCGGACGAATATAGGCTTAAGTAGTTACCATGCGATTTACAGTGAGTATTTTGGGGCTCTGGATGAGCAGCATGGCTGTTTGGGCTGACAGCGACACCTCCAACTATGAGATTCTTTTCAATGATCCATTGATGGATGAAAAGTACAGTGAAGAAGACTTTGTCGATAAGTCATCTTATGCCGACGGGAATGATATCAGTGGCTACGATGGTTTTTTGGATGTGATTCCTGTTGTAGTTACCCCTTCTAAAATTTCCCAACCAAGAGTGGATGTCTCTTCTACTTTGTCTGTTTTGGATGGTGAATTCATACGACGAGTCAATGTGCAGTACGTAGAGGATTTATTGCAGTTTGTGCCGGGCTTTTCTGTGGCGCCATACCATGCCTCTAGTGAAATAGTCGCGTCTTATCATGGCACTCAATTAGATCAATATCGACGCATACAGGTATTGATCAATGGTCGCTCAGTTTACAGTGTAGGTATCGCGCGAGTGGAATGGGCAACCTTGCCCATCAGTATTGAGGATGTGGCACGTGTAGAGGTCAATCGCGGACCAAATGCGGCCAGTTATGGCATCAATTCCTTTTTTGCTGTGGTCAATATCATTACCCGCTCTCCACTTGAAACCTTAGGTAACAGTGTTTCCACTTATGCGGGATCTCAGGGGGATTATCGCTTGTATGGTCAGCACAGTGGCTTGAGTGGTGATTGGAGTTATCGGGCATCGGCCTCTACGAATAATATTGCTGGTTTTGATCTAGATGACGAGGGAGACGACCGTCATGATGGCCATGGTGCCAGTATGGGTAATCTGTTAATGATCAAGGAAACGGCCACCACGAGTTTCGATTTGGACTTAGGAGCGAGTTATTTGGTCGCGAACATTGAGCCGTCGGAATATGGCCTGAATTCATACGATATCAATGACCCTGAACGTATTGTTCATCGCGAGCACATTAAGATGGCCTATCAGTGGCAGACATCGGAGTATCACGAACTCAAACTGCAAGCCTACTACGATGAATCGGATATTTACGAATGGCATCAAGTGACTCTGTCGCCAACTTTTTATGCACAAATTTTTGGTGACACGATTAGCTCTGATCTCGAAGAATCCTATGAAGTGGACTTAGTTGAAACACGACGTGATATAGAGCTGCAAAGTACATGGCAAGCATCTGAGCAACTTAGAGTGATCTCAGCGTTAGGGTATCGTTGGGAAAACGCACAATCTGAGCATTATTTGTCGGGCACTGCAGAAGATGAAGTGTTTCGCTTGTCTTCAAATGTGGAGTATCGAGTTAATTCAGGTTGGGTGTTGAACACAGGTGCAATGTTCGAGCACAGTGACATGAGTGGGGGCTTTCTTTCTCCTAAGTTGGGTTTGACCTATAAGTTAAGCGAACAAGATGCGCTGAGATTCAATGTTTCTAAAGCCGTTCGCACACCGGATTTAGCGGATGAATATTTGCGTTGGCATTATGTCTTATCAAACGGCGCGACTTCAACCACGACTTACGCGGATGAGGGAGAAAAGGCGGAGAAAATCACTTCTTATGAGTTGGGTTATTATCATTTTTGGCCAAGTAACAGAATCTCCCTAGACATTAAACTCTACCATGATGAAGTGGATGACATGGTATTGAGTTCAAAAGTGTTTTCAGCATTTAGTGGTATTGATGCTCCGATAGAAGAAGGCGTTACTGAAGACGTTGCGATTAACGGTGTCGAATTGGAATTAGATTGGCGAACGCGATCGGGCGCCATGACGCGTATTACTTTTGCCTACCAAGATACGGATACCGACAATGAACAGCTTAAACGGGCTACAACCCCTGTGATTGTATCATTATTTGGCAGTCTTCCCTTGGCCGATAATTGGTCTGCGCAAGGCTATTATTGGTACGGTAAAGACTTGGGGGGATTGGATTATAAACTACTGAATTTCTGGTTGTCCTACCGCCATTCTTTCGGACTTTATACCAAAGCGAATTTCGGTGTAGGAGCAGAAGGTCGATTGGACGACAATGGTTTTGTCACCAAAAATAATAATTTTGAGAAAGACACCTATACTTATGTATTTGCCAGTCTTAGCTTTTAGCGTCGGAATATGATCATTTTGAAAAGGATTTTTTCAATCATTATAGGCTGTCTGATGGCTTTCCAAGTCTCGGCAGCCATATTTGTGCTGCATGATTCTGATGAAAGTTCAGTGCGCTCTTTGAGTTTTCAATTGTCAAAGCGTCTGTCTATCAACGAGTCACCTATTCCTGTGCGAGACACTTTCTTCCTCAACAACATTGCTCGAGTTGAAGCACAAGATGTGGTGGTAACCATTGGTGCCAAGTCATTTAAACAGGCTTGTTTGGCCATGTCTCGTGGCGCGGTAATTGGTCTTTTTATTGGTCGGGAAGAATTTTACAGTCTTTCTAAAAACTGTTCTGTAAGCCATTCCGCGGTCTTCTCAGGTGCCCCAGTGGAGAAACGTTTGGCCTTGTTGAAAGCCATTTGGTTGGATCCAAAACCCTTGGCGGTGTTGTTTTCTGACGCTTTACAATTGGATCAAGCTGTAATGCAACAAAAGGCGGAAAAATATGGTTTTGAGTTTGTCTTCTGGCAGACCAACACCGATCGTATGTCGGTTTTGATGTCAGTTAACCACTTGTTGGAAGAGTCTGAATTAGTATTTTCTTTAGTGGATAGCCAATTGTTCCAAAAAGGTAATGCTCAAGACATACTCAAATTGCTGTTTCATCAACGAAAAGTGATGATCGGTTCCTCTTTTGCCTTCGTACGCGCTGGTGCTTTGTTTGCTATTCATTCTGATGCTGATGCTAAATTAACCTTATTGAGTAAGATGGTCACTCGTTGGCAGAGCACTGGTATTTTGCCTCCGGCAGGTTATCCAAGTGTATTAAAGGTGAGTTTTAATCCCTATTTGGTGAAAGCACACGGTATTGTGTTGCCCTCTCAACTCTATTTAAAAGAACAGTTTGGTCTGTGTTCTGACACAGAATGTTAAAACGAGTACGGGTCAATATTATCCATTCAGTAAAAAGCGCTTTACCAGACTGGTAAAGGGGATGGGTTTTTCTGCATGCAACCAATGTCCAGTGCCAGCAAGCATTTTGTAGTCAGCATTAGGGAAAGCCTCCATGATAGCCTGTTGGTAATCCGCAATGATGTAATCAGAATGTTCACCCTTAATGAATAGGGTGGTTAACGGATTGTGTAGCGTTAACTGAGGTTTCTGGAGAATAGTCGGGTAGGCTGAGGCAATTTGCTCAACCGCCAAATCCAAGACTAAGCCTTGTTCCGTTTTACTGAGGTTTTTCAGTAAAAATTGACGTACCGCCATATTCGGCTCGTATTCAGCCAATAGCTTATCTGCGTCTTTGCGACTCTTAAAGACTTGGCTTTTTAATGCTTGCAGACCTTGCAGAATTTTGGTGTGACTGGCTTGATAATCGACTGGTGCTATGTCCACCACAATGAGCTTTTCTATCTTGCTGGTGAGACTGGCCATTTGCATGGCGACTTTGCCACCCATGGAATGGCCAAGAAGATAGAAAGAATCCAAACCGGCTTGCTCCGCCCACGTCAATATGGCTTCAGCCATTTTGGGGTAAGTGGCTGCTTCCATGGTGGCGGATTTGCCATGATTAGGGAGATCAACACAATACACAGTAAAATTTTCAGCAAGGGATTGGGCAATGGAGTGCCAGTTGTTAGCATTACCAAATAAACCATGAATAACCATTAAGTTTGGGCCGGTTGAACCATACTGTTTTACGTGTGTCATACTAACCTTGCTGTTGCAGAATGTGTGTTTATTATATCAAGCCAGCTTGGCTTTCGTCTTCACAAAAGAGAAGTAACCTGATGTTTGACCCTTTTTTCATTAAGCACTTGAAGTCGCCATTGCGTAATCTTGCCAAAGCCATTGATGCTCTTGGCATCACCGCCAATCAAATCACCATAGTGGGATTCATAGTAGGAATGTTGAGCCTACCTGCTTTGTATTGGCAAGCTTACGATCTGGCTTTGTGGTGCGTGATCATCAACCGTTTGATGGATGGCTTAGATGGCGCTGTGGCGCGCTTGCAAGGACCAACGGATTTGGGCGGATATTTAGACATCACCTTAGATTTTATTTTCTATTCAGGGGTGGTGTTTGGGTTCGCGCTTGCCAATCCATTGGACAATAGTTTGGCAGCGGCTTTCTTGATTTTTGCTTTTATGGGCACGGGAAGCAGTTTTTTAGCCTTTGCGATTATGGCGCAAAAACGCAACATCGAACGTTTGGAATACGGTAATAAGTCCCTATATTTCTTAGGCGGTTTGGCGGAAGGGGCAGAAACCATTGCCTTCTTGGTATTAGCTTGCTTATTGCCAAATTATTTCAGCGTTTTGGCCTATGTGTTCGGCTGCATTTGTTGGCTAACGACAGCCACGCGCTTGTACGCAGGCTATCAAACCTTGCGCGAAGAAAAATAGAAGAGAGGTTTGTTAGTCGAAGAAGGCGATTTCAATGTCGCTTTTGACAATGGCGCAACAGGCGAGTAAATAGCCGCTTTGTACCCAAGCCATGGGCTCGAATGGGTAACTCACTTGTCCCCACAGCAGCTTTATCGAACAAGACGAGCAGTAACCTTCACGACACTGGTATTCAACATGAATACCAGCACGCTCGAGTTGAATCAATAAGGGTTCATCTTCTGTTACCAGAATTTGCTTTTTACCCAGCAACACACGGTGAACTTGATCCTTGTCCTGAGCAGGTGATGACGTCTGTTCTGCTTGCTCAGGTTGGTAGATGTCTACTTTAGAGGTCGAAGTCATCGAAATCCGATTCGTCTAGATCATTGTCAATTTGGCCAACCAAGTAAGAGCTGATTTCCGCTTCTTGTGGCGCAACTTGCACGTTATCACTTACTAACCAAGCATTGATCCATGGAATCGGGTTGTGCTTAGTTTCAAAATAAGCTTCTAAACCAACGGCTTGCATACGAACGTTACTGATGTATTCCACATACTGACCTAGGATTTGCGCGTTTAGACCAATCATAGAGCCATCTTTAAACAAGTAGCTGGCCCATTCTTTTTCCTGTTGAGCCGCTTCGATGAAGATGTCACGCATTTCATCTTTGCATTGTGCCGCAATGGTTGCCATTTCTGGATCGTCTTTGCCTGATGCCATTAGGTTCAACATATGCTGAGTGCCTGTTAAATGCAGGGCTTCGTCACGGGCAATCAGTTTAATGATCTTAGCGTTACCTTCCATCAAAGTACGTTCAGCGAAGGCAAAACTGCACGCGAAACTGACGTAGAAGCGAATGGCTTCCAGTACGTTCACGGAAGCGATGGTCAGGTACAGGGCTTTTTTCAGTTCCGGCATAGAGATGTCAACATCGCCTTTGCCGGGAATATTGAAAGTCCCTAAGCCCATGGTGTTGTAAATATTGACCATCTCAATCAAACGATCATAGTACTTGGAGACGCTGTCGGCGCGTTTGGTGATTTCTTCGTTGTTCACAATGTCATCGAAGATCTTGGTTGGGTCGTTAACAATGTTACGAATGATGTGGGTGTAAGAACGACTGTGAATGGTTTCACTGAACGACCAAGTCTCAATCCAGGTTTCCAGTTCAGGCAATGACACAATGGGCAGCAGGGCCACATTGGGTGAGCGTCCTTGTACGCTGTCTAGCAAGGTTTGGTACTTTAAGTTGCTTAAGAAAATATGTTGTTCGTGTTCTTCTAAGCGTTGAAAATCTTTGCGGTCAGTAGAGAGATCGACTTCTTCTGGACGCCAGAAAAAAGACAACTGCTTCTCGATCAGCTTTTCAAAAATAGGGTGCTTCTGTTGATCATAACGAGCAACGTTGACGTTTTCACCAAAGAACATAGGTTCTTTCATGCTGTCGAAATGTTTGCGGTTGAAAGTCGAATAACTCATCTCGCAATAATATCCTCTAATGCGCAAGGCTGCGAACCGCGAGCCTTGTTAATTAATGTGTTTGGCTTTTTAACATGACTAAGCCCCAATGAAATGGGGCTTAGGTTTTACGTAAGTCGGGCGTCTTTAGATCTTACAAGCACCGCCTGCGCAATCGTCCATGTCTTCCTGTTTGTCTTCGGCCCCGTCACGAGTGTTATGATAGTAAAGTGTTTTTACACCCAATTTATAAGCTGTTAACAGATCCTTCAAAATCACCTTCATGGGTACTTTTTGCGATTCAAACTTTTGTGGGTCGTAGTTAGTGTTAGCGGAAATCGCTTGGTCAACGAACTTCTGCATGATGCCAACAAGTTGTAGGTAACCATCGTTGGATGGAATGCTCCACAATAATTCGTAGTTGTCTTTTAGGCGTTCAAACTCCGGAACCACTTGCTTCAAGATGCCATCTTTACTGGCTTTAATCGACACGAAACCACGTGGTGGCTCGATACCATTGGTCGCGTTACTGATCTGAGAAGAGGTCTCAGAAGGCATCAGTGCCGTCAACGTCGAATTACGCAGGCCATGTTCCACAATCTCTTTACGCAAGGCTTCCCAATCGTAATCTAGGGTTGGCGGGCAAACCGTATCGATTTCTTTCTTGTAACTGTCGATTGGCAAAATGCCTTTCGAGTAAGTGGTTTCGTCAAAGGCTAAGCAAGGGCCGAATTCTTTTGACAACCTGTTAGACGCTTTTAGCAAGAAGTACTGAATGGCTTCAAATGTCTTGTGCGTTAACTCGTTGGCACTGCCATCTGAATATTTCACACCATTTTTCGCCAAGTAGTAAGCGTAGTTGATGACGCCGACACCCAAGGTGCGACGCAATTCTGTTGCACGCTGAGCCGCTGGAATTGGGTAATTTTGGTAATCCAACAAGCTGTCCAAGGCGCGAACAATCAATTCAGCCAATTCTTCTAGCTCGTTCAAATCTTCAAGCGTACCTAGGTTGAATGCCGATAAGGTACACAAGGCAATTTCACCTTCAGGGTCGTCAACGCGTTGTAGTGGTTTGGTCGGCAAAGCAATTTCTAAACACAGGTTACTTTGTTTAACCGGTGCCATTTTAGGGTCGAATGGGCTGTGCGTATTACAGTGGTCAACGTTTTGTAGGTAAATACGACCTGTACTGGCACGCTCAGAAGCAAATAAAGTAAATAATTCAGAGGCTTTAATGCTTTGCTTACGAATGCTGTCGTCTTGCTCATAAAGTGTGTAAAGACGATCAAATTCTTCCTGATCTGCGAAGAAAGCATCGTACAAACCAGGTACATCCGATGGGCTGAACAAGGTGATGTTTTCGCCCTTGATCAAACGTTGGTACATCAAGCGGTTGAATTGCACGCCGTAATCCAAATGACGAACACGGTTTTCCTCGACACCACGGTTATTCTTCAATACCAATAGGCTTTCTACTTCCAAGTGCCAAATAGGGTAGAACACGGTTGCCGCGCCACCACGTACGCCGCCTTGTGAACAGCTCTTCACCGCTGTCTGGAAGTGCTTGTAGAAAGGAATACAACCTGTGTGGAAAGCTTCGCCACCACGAATTGGGCTACCTAATGCACGAATGGCACCAGCATTGACACCAATGCCTGCACGTTGGCTCACGTATTTCACAATCGCGCTTGAGGTGGCATTGATGGAATCCAGAGAATCACCACATTCAATCAATACACAGCTACTAAACTGGCGAGTTGGGGTACGGATACCGGACATGATGGGTGTTGGCAAAGAGATCTTGAACTGAGAGACGGCATCATAGAAACGACGAATGAAATCCAGACGTGTGCTCTTGTCATAGTTAGCGAACAAGCACGCCGCAACCAAGATGTAGATAAACTGTGGGCTTTCGTAAATGTCCCCAGAGACGCGATTTTGAACTAGGTACTTACCTTCGAGTTGTTTTACTGCCGCGTAAGAGAAGTTCATATCACGTGAGTGATCAATGAAGCTGTTCAATTGATCGAACTCTTCTGCGCTGTAGTCTTCTAGTAAGTGCGCATCATAACGATTCTGCGCTACTAATTTTTTCACATGGTCAAGCAAATGCGGTGGTTCAAAGTCACCAAAGGCTTTTTTGCGCAAATGAAAGATGGCAAGGCGTGCTGCTAAGTACTGATAATCTGGTGTATTCTCCGAAATCAAATCCGCCGCAGATTTGATTAGGGTTTCGTGAATATCCGTAGTACGAATGCCTTCAAAGAATTGTATTTGAGCTTTCAATTCTACTTGGGAAACGGAGACATTATCTAACCCTTCAGCGGCCCACATAATGACTTTATGAATCTTGTCTAGATCGATATTTTCGGTCGTCCCGTTACGTTTAGTAACTGTGAGAGTGCTCATGCCTTAACTTCCCATTAGCGCATTATTAGAAAAAGTGTTACTACACACTATATTGTGTTTGTTTACATAAATAAACACTACATATAGTGTTTTATTTGAAATCTGTAACGAACAATAGTGCCCAATGGATTGAAAATCAAGGCTTGAAAAACAGCGAAAATTAAGAAATTTATACTGACTAAGTGGTTACTTACCTTGTCTGCTTGATCATTGTTAGATTGCCAATTTGGCAAGCGCTGAAAAAGGTTTTTGTAGCAATTTTTAACGTCGAAAATCAGGTGATTTTAATTGCACAAAAAAAGCTCAAGATAACCGCTCAAGCACCATTTTGAAACCAGCTACTGCACTGAATAAAATCATTTGATGCACTAAATAGATAGGTAAGGCATGACGTCCTATAAAAGCCAGTAGTCGTACTGGTAAGGTTTGTCCTATGTGGCGCTTATGCCAGCCGAGGTAGCCTAATAAAGGCCCAATGAGTACCACGCCAATCCAAGGAAAAGGAAAGACAATGTCCAAAGTGCGAAATGGCAAAGTGATAATGTGTTCAGTAATAAAGCCAAAAGCATTGGGAAAGAGTAGCCAATCGGTTGTTTTATATATCACCAGAATACCGGCGCCGAGTAATGCGGAGAACAACGGCCACCTAAGCAAAGGGCGGGTCAATAAAGAAGCGACAAAGATAAAATGCAAAATACCAAAGTAAATCCACTGATTGGGGGCTGCCAAATAAGTGGCTAAAGAAATGGCCGTGGCAGAAATGAACAGCTTTAGGTCACGAGGCCAAAAGGCATTGGCTTTGCTGGATTGTAAGGCTAAATAGCTTGACCAACCGACAGCGGTTAAAAAAAGCGTTAGAATCAAGCTGCGAAAGTGGATCCAAAAAGGGTCGTGAATGGCAAACTCAAGAAAGTTAAAGTGTCGCAAATCCCAACAAAAGTGGAACACTATCATCAGCGCAACCGCAAGGCCGCGATACGCATCCAATAACAAACTGCGGTTCGTACTAATGGACTGAATAGGGGAAAGCATGATATCAAAGGTACGGGTCTAAATGGCGATCAAACCATCATACCGCTACTTATTTTCCAGCTCAAGCCAGCAAGGGTTAATGGCCAAGTTGCAACAGGAGCTGACGTGGCAGCGAGAGACTTTGCGCATGTATGGTCGCGATGTTCAGGTGCCAAGGCAAGTGGCTTTTGTGGCCGATGCGGGCGTTTGCTATCGCTACTCGGGCAAAGATCATCTTGGCACTGGATGGCCAGATGTTTTATTGGCGGTAAAGCAGGAAGCGGAACAGCTTGCAGGACAAAGCTTTAACGCGGTTTTGCTGAATTGGTATGAGAATGGAGAAGAGTACATGGGCTGGCACGCGGATGACGAAGCCAGTCTAGGCCCTGCGCCTGTGGTGGCCATGTTGAGTTTGGGGGCAAGACGCAGTTTTGTGTTTCGCTACAAACAAGATCACAGTATTAAGCACAGTATTGAAGTGGAAGATGCTTCTTGGTTGATCATGGCACCATCAGTACAAGTTTTATGGCAACATACTCTGCCGGTTAGGAAAAAGGTCAAACATGAGCGTATCAGTTTGACCTTTCGACGTTTACTATGAATTTAACAAGGCTCGAGATTAGGGCGCTTTACGGGTTCGGCTCCAACCCTCATTTTGTTTAGTAAAACAGATTCGGTCGTGTAAACGGCTTGGGCGACCTTGCCAAAATTCGATAAAGCGAGGTGCTAAAACATAGCCGCCCCAGTTATCTGGGCAAGGTATCTTATCTTGCTCAGCAAACTTGGCTTTTTCCTCAGCATAAGCGTCTATTAGTTCCTCTCGGTCGGCAATTACCGCACTTTGCTGCGAGGTTCTTGCTGCCAATTGACTGTCACGAGGACGCGTGGCGAAGTAATCGCTGGACACCTGACGTGCGACTTTTTCAATTTCCCCTTCAATGCGAATTTGGCGGGATAAGGCGGGCCAGAAAAAGTTAATGCAGGCTTTGTTGTTGGCCGTAAGCTGTTGGCCTTTTTCACTGTCGTAGTTGGTGAAAAAGATAAACCCTGAATCATCCCGTTGTTTTAATAAGACCACCCGTGAATGCGGCCATCCGTCGGCCCCGACCGTGCTTAATGTCATGGCCGTTGGGTCATCAAGACATTGCTCGATGGCATTTTCTAACCAGTGATCGAATAAATCGAAAGGCTTGTCTCCGACGGATTCTTCAAGCAAATCATCAAATTGATAGTCACGACGGATGGAGTGCAAATCTCTGTTCATAATTAAACTCGATAAGTGGAAGACGTCATGATTTTAGATACCTTGGTCATGATCTTCATCACAGGTGTAGGGAATTCATAACCACCGGCATCCAGGGCCATGGCCTTATGTTTGGCCTCGTCTATGTGCATTTGTTCCAGTACGGCTTTACTCTTTTGGTCTTGCTCTGGTAGTTTCGCCATGTGTTTTTCAAGATGGACACACACCTGATCTTCGGTCGCAGCCACAAAACCTAGGCTCAGCTTGTCACTGATTAACCCCGCTCCAGCGCCAATCACAAAAGAAGCACCAAAAAAAAGAGGATTCAGTACACTTGGACGACTGCCAAGTTCGTACAAACGCTGCTCACACCACACCAGATGATCGATCTCTTCATCTGCGGCGTGCTCCATTTCGTCCCGTACACTGGCCAATTTTGCTGTGGTGGCTTGACCAGCATACAAGGCTTGGGCACAGACTTCGCCGGTGTGATTAATGCGCATCAGACCAGCAGCATGCTTGCGTTCTGCTGTGCTGAGTTCCGCTTCTTCTAACCCTTGAGCTGGCGAAGGACGCGAGGCGTTTGCCACATGAGGTACTAGGGTTTGCAAAGCGCGGTCTAACTGCAAGACCGCTTTATCAACAAAGGATGTCATTGAAAGCTCCTTGTTAGCCTGGCGGCCAAGTCATACTGCGACCACCAAGCACATGCATGTGAATATGATAGACGGTTTGACCACCCATTTCATTGCAATTCATGACTACGCGATAGCCATCGTCACTGATGCCTTTTTGCTTGGCAACCTTCGCGGCGGTGACTTGTAACTTGCCTACCAAACTGGCGTCCTCGTCCGTTAGGTCATTCAAGGTGGCGATATGGCGTTTAGGGATCACCAAAAAATGCGTTGGCGCCTGTGGCATGATGTCTTCAAAGGCAATGACATCGTCGTCTTGGTACAAGATAGTGGCAGGGATTTCTCCCTTAACCAACTTGCAAAATAGGCAATCCATAATTACTCCTAGGTATTATTTGTGCTCAGTGGATTAGCATCAAGGGCTTTTACGCAAAGCTTTGATCTTAGACAAAGGAGACGATTTAAATCGCGCGCCTTTTTGAATCAGCTTGATCAAACGTGCTTCTAATTGGTCGTTGATTTCGGCAGAGGATAATAAATCATCAAAACCAAGCTTTTGTGCATAATCTAGTGACATTTTAACATTCTTACTGATGAGTAAACACTGATCTTCGTCGCGCATCAGTGGTAATAATCGTTGTAAGGTCACATGAGGAATATGACCACCATTATCAAATACTAAAATAATGGAACCAGATTGACGTTGGTCTGGGTTCTGAAAATACCCTAATAGCGCATCCAATTCGCTGAATTGCTCGATTTTATTACTGTGCTTGTAGGTTAGGAAGTGAGCGGTTTGCATGTCTTCATCGGATTGTCCAAAGAGCACAATATCAAACTGTTCTGATAAATGATCTTGCATGGCACTCTGGCGTAAATGAACGCGAATTGGCACTTGGATATTGATGATGCGATCTTGATCGTTTGCCGTTTCCAGTAGTTTGCCTCTTAAATGTTCAATGATGAGTTTGATGTAATTTAAACCAAGATCAAAGCGACTGTAATGACTGTAGGCGCGAATTGGTAAGGGGTAGCATTCGATTTCTAGCATGGTGATGCCGTCACGATTTATGTCGTGGCGAATGAAATTCATATTAAGTGGTTGATCGGTAAAGTGCTTAAACTCTTGTGCTAAGACGACAATGAGATGCTTAATCAAGGGGGCATTTTGTAGTACTTCAACGCGATCGATATTGTTACTGTGCATGTTTAAGCTCGTGTTGTCCTGATCCACTAATTGAAAGGCTTCATAGGCTTCGTCGAGCAATTTGGTTAATGCCAGTGGCGTGACTTGTTCGGGGAACTGATTGTCTTTGATGTCGGTCAGCACATCGACGCGCTCGATCAGACTTTTTACATTCTGATTGGCCATTTGTCCCGCTTTAACAAAGAGACTGTCGTCGGCGCTTTTGGTGACATGATTAAGTTGTTTAAGAACCCCGTCAGTCACATTGATCTGACGACGCAAGCGGCTTGATAAATCGGATAATAAATCGAACATTTCAGCTTGCGAGTAGCCGCGGCGATGAGCATATTTCTGCAGCAGAGGCGTGGTCTGCGCTATCATGCCCGTAAAGTGAATCAAGGCTTCCAAAATGATGGTGACGGTCAACCCCCATTCTAATAACAATGGACTAGGAATCACCCCATAGACAGATAAAATCCATGTAAAGTGTCCAGTAAATAAGACAATGCGCGCGGTCAGATAATAACTCGAGTAGGGGACATTCTTGACGAAGGCATAGATGGCATGAAAAGTAAGAATGATAAGGGTGATTACAGCACTACCAGATAAAATCATGATGTTGATTTTATCTGGTACAAGAGTAAACAAAATGCCCAAAAGAGCATTGAAGGAACCGATGAAGAAGAGCAACTTATCCATCATGGGCAAGTGGCGCTTGGTGTCCAAATATAAACGTGAGAAGAAGACAATCGCGGTTAAACCGCTCAACGACGCTAAATTGTAAACGCGTTCTTGAATGCCGGGATGATGGGGGAATAACTGAGCAATATGGTCATGTAGGGTTAAGTGCAGAATGGCAATACTCACCAGCATGCCACCATAAATCAGATACATGGTACGAGTCGTTCTGACAAAGAAAAACACATTGCAGACAAACAAGGTTGTGAGTACGCCGATCAAGAGTCCCGTAAACAAGGTTTCGTTTTGTGCGTCTTTGTTGGCCTGCGAAAGGGTTTTCAATTCCATATTGGCATTGATGGGTAAATGTGACGCCATCTTGATGTAAATGGTAAAAATGGGCGGAATATTGCTGGGCAAAGGGTAGGCATAACTTAACCCATCAATCGGCAGGTTGGCATAAGGTCTTGTGCCTCCCAATTCGACTTGTACCTGACCACCAAACAAATTGGGTAAAAATAAATCCAACTCCTGTAAGCGTGGCGCACTAATGTCCAACAAGATAGGTGTCGGTATATTAGTCTGAATGGCCGCTTCGGTACGTATCCAGATATTGCCCTCGGTGATGCTAAATTGCACATAGTCTCTGGCTAAAGGTCGGAAGCGTTTGGCGTATTCATCGGAAGAGACATCTTGATAAGAGAGGCTTTTGGATTCATCGATATAGTAGAAGGCACTTTGGCCAATGTTAAAAGACGAATGTGCGTCATCAATGATGGCAATATTGGCTTTGCCCAAGGCGAAGTTGGAGGCAAAAAATAAAAGGAGTAAAATGAATCGAAGCAAAATGCCGGCCCATGTTGTGTCTGTGAAGGCTATCATTATTAACTAGATAGGGGATTGAATGCTATATCCATTTTTGCTTGAACATTATGTTTGGTTCTGCTTGTTACTTTTGTTGGTAACTTGGTTTACGCGCTCGGCCAATCCAGAAAAGCGAACTAATTATATCTATGGCTATGGTTTGATAGCGACGCTTGGTTTCTTGTTGGCACTTGATTGGATGGCTGGCGTGATTTTTGGTCTACTTGTCTTGGAAGTAGGCAGAGTATTTAAGGCTTGGTTAGACAAGAAAGCGAACAATTTAAAACCATAATTGCTGCTTGCAATGCAAATCAGATAGATAAAAAACCAATGAAACAGAGTAAAAAAGGCTTCCACGGAAGCCTTTTTTGTGTGTTTGATTGTCTTAATTTTTCTCACGAGCAATGGCGCGGTGACCAATGTCGGTACGGAAATACACCTTGTCCCAAGATAGGGTGTTAACAACTTGGTAAGCACCCGCTTGCGCTTGAGCGACTGTGTCACCCAAAGACACGGCACACAGTACACGACCACCATTGGTAACAACTTGGCCGTCTTTGCTTGCGGTGCCCGCTTGGAAGACTTTTTGATGTGCTGGCAGCACTGTGTCCAAACCAGAAATCACATCGCCCTTGTTGTAGTCTGCTGGGTAACCGCCAGCCGCCAATACCACGCCTAAACTGGCACGAGGATCCCAATCGGCCTCGACTTTATCCAGCTCACCTTGGATCGCGGACAAACACATTTGTGCCAAGTCAGAGCGCAAACGCATCATAATAGGTTGAGTTTCAGGGTCACCGAAGCGGCAGTTGTATTCCAACACCTTTGGTGTGCCATCGGGAGCGACCATCACCCCAGCGTATAGGAAACCACGGTAGCGATTGCCTTCGGCATTCATGCCTTTCACGGTTGGCATAATGACTTCATTCATAATGCGATCGTGAATTTCTGGGGTTACCACAGGAGCAGGGGAGTAAGCGCCCATGCCGCCAGTGTTAGGACCTTGGTCGCCATTATCGCGTGCTTTATGGTCTTGGCTGGTGGCCATAGGTAATACGGTTTCGCCATCGACCATGCAAATAAAGCTGGCTTCTTCGCCGACTAAGAACTCTTCGATCACCACACGGTTGCCAGCATCGCCAAAAGCATTGCCTTGCAGCATGTCTTCCACTGCCGCAATGGCTTCTTCTTCAGTTTGCGCCAAGATAACGCCTTTGCCCGCCGCCAAACCATCGGCTTTAACAACAATCGGCGCACCTTGTTCTTTGATGTAAGCCACCGCTGGGGCGATTTCAGTAAAGTTGCCGTAGGCTGCTGTCGGTATCTTATGACGTGCTAAGAAGTCTTTGGTAAAGGCTTTCGAACCTTCCAATTGAGCTGCCCCTTGAGTGGGGCCAAAAATGGCGAGGCCCGCTTCTTCAAAGGCATCTACCACGCCAATCACCAATGGCGCTTCTGGGCCAACAATGGTCAGATCAATCTTTTCTTGCTGTGCAAATGCCACAAGCTCAGTAACGTCTGTTACGCCGATATTAACATTCTCAACCTTGTGCTCACTTGCTGTACCAGCATTACCTGGTGCAACAAACACTTTTTCAACTTGGGCGGACTCAGCGGTTTTCCATGCCAGAGCATGCTCACGACCACCGTTACCAATAATAAGAACTTTCATTATCTCATCCTTTTTTATCAAACAGCGCCGTTTTACATGGCGCTTTGATTCATACTTAGCGGGTCACTACTTATTGGCTCAGAGCTTAGTGACGGAAGTGACGCATGCCAGTGAACACCATGGCCATGCCTGCTTCATCGGCAGCGGCAATGACTTCTTCGTCACGCATGGAGCCACCCGGTTGGATAACCGCTGTGATACCGGCTTGAGCCGCTGCATCAATGCCATCACGGAATGGGAAGAAGGCGTCCGATGCCATCACCGAACCTGCTACTTGAAGGTTTTCATCCGCGGCTTTAATACCGGCAATTTTAGCACTGTAAACACGGCTCATTTGGCCTGCACCAACACCTATGGTTTGACCGGCTTTGGCGTACACAATGGCATTGGATTTAACGAATTTGGCTACTTTCCATGCGAACAATAGATCTTTCAGTTGTTCTGCCGAAGGCTGGCGCTTTGATACTACTTTTAAGTCGTCTAACGTGATGATACCGTCGTCACGATCTTGTACCAAAAGACCACCGTTAACACGCTTGTAATCGAGCGCGGCAGGTTTGTTTTGTGACCATTCGCCACAGGCTAGTAAGCGAACGTTTTGTTTTGCCGCCACGATTTCTACTGCCGCTGGGCTAACACTTGGCGCAATAATGACTTCGACAAACTGACGGTCAATGATGGCTTGCGCAGTTTGCGCATCCAATTCTTGGTTGAAGGCAATGATGCCACCGAAAGCAGAGGTTGGGTCGGTTTGGAACGCCAAGTCGTAAGCTTCAAGTTGGCTGGCTGCTGTCGCTACACCACATGGGTTAGCGTGCTTTACGATCACACAAGCAGGTTCTTGGAAGCTCTTTACGCATTCCAACGCCGCATCTGTGTCTGCAATGTTGTTGTAAGAAAGGGCTTTACCTTGTAGCTGTTTAGCTGTGCTGATAGAGGCTTCTTGAGGATTGGCTTCCACATAGAAAGCGGCTTTTTGGTGAGGATTTTCACCATAGCGCATTTCTTCTTGCTTGTTGAACTGCAAGTTAAAGGTACGCGCGAAGTCTTCACTGCCACCAGTGACTTTTTTGCCTAGGTAGTTGGCAATAGCACCGTCATAGTGAGAAGTATGTTCAAAGGCTTGTACTGCTAGGTCGAAACGCTGTTCGTAGGTGAGACCACCATCTGTTTGTAAAGAGGCTAAGATGTCTGCGTAGCGGTTAGGGGATACCACAATGGCAACGTCTTTATGGTTTTTGGCAGCAGAGCGAACCATGGTTGGGCCACCGATGTCGATGTTTTCAATGGCCATTGGTAGATCGCAATCTGGGCGTGCAATGGTCGCTTCGAATGGGTAAAGGTTGACCACCACCATATCAATGGCATTGATACCGTGTTCTTTCATGATGTCGCCATCCATGTCGCGACGCCCCAAAATACCACCATGTACTTTTGGGTGAAGGGTTTTTACACGACCGTCCATCATTTCTGGAAAGCCAGTGTAATCTGATACTTCAATAGCAGCGACTTGATTTTCGAGCAATAAACGATAGGTACCGCCAGTGGAAAGAATTTCAACGCCTTGAGCGGCCAATTCACGAGCGAATTCGACAATGCCTGTTTTGTCGGAAACGCTGATTAGCGCGCGCTTGATTGGAGTCACAGTGTTTTGATTTGCCATCATGGTTCTCGCAATGTAGTTAACATTAAATGAATAAGGGGAAAAACAAAAAAAGGGCGAACTTCGCCCTTTTTTTTAATGCTTACAGCATGCCGTACTGCTTTAATTTTTTGCGCAAGGTGCCTCGGTTAAGGCCTAGAAGTGTTGATGCTTTCGTTTGGTTATCCTTGGTATAGCTCATCACTGACTCAAGCAGAGGCGCCTCAACCTCAGCGAGTACCAATTGGTACAAGTCAGTCACCGGTTGCCCATCAAGATGAGCGAAATAGTTTTGTAGTGCTTTCTCAACATGGTCACGAAGCGTTTGTGACTGATCTGAAGAAGCGGCTTGAAACGTATGAGTTTGAGTTTGTTCTAGCACGGAATGACCTTCTCTTTTTTTAAAGCTAACCATTTAATAATGGCATTAGCCATTGAACCGAATTCTGTTCAGTGGCCGATGCATTAAGTACCAATTCATTGGTCTAGTGACCAACAAAGAATGTTTCTAATTTGTCTAACTGTTCTTGCGTATTATCAATACGATTGAACACACTGCGAAACTGCGTGTTATCCGCTAATGTTTGTAAATACCAGCCAACATGTTTGCGAGCAATACGCAGACCGAGATAATCTCCATAAAACTCGTGTAGGTTGCGTACATGCTGAATAACCCATGTTCTTACCTCTGCAAGAGAGGGAGGATCCAACAATTCATTGGTCTGTAAATAGTGATTAATTTCGCGAAAAATCCACGGCTTGCCTTGTGCTGCACGTCCTACCATGATGCCATCCGCTTGCGTGTAATCCTTAACGAATTTCGCCGTTTGTGCATCCTTGATGTCGCCGTTGGCGAACACCGGAATGCTAATGGCTTGTTTGACTCGTGCTATGGTGTCGTACTCGGCAGTGCCTTGAAATTTGCATTCGCGCGTACGGCCATGAATGGCCAAGGCTTTAATACCAATGTCTTCCGCCATTTTAGCAATGGTAAGGGCGTTCTTTTGCTCTTGACTCCAGCCGGTGCGTATTTTCAGTGTCACCGGCACGGACACACTATTTACAACCGTTTCCAGTATGTCACGAACCAGCGGTTCATCTTTCAACAGGGCAGAACCTGCGGCCTTGTTACACACTTTTTTTG
Organism: Marinomonas sp. ABL3_031; assembly: GCF_056161265.1. NCBI lineage: Bacteria > Pseudomonadati > Pseudomonadota > Gammaproteobacteria > Oceanospirillales > Oceanospirillaceae > Marinomonas > Marinomonas sp. ABL3_031. The sequence continues at coordinate 353,345 of NZ_JBSWYU010000002.1, read as the reverse complement.
CTGGACAGCCCATGTTGATATCAATGATTTGTGCGCCAAGCTGCACATTTTGTTGTGCTGCTTCGGCCATCATTTGTGGATCACCACCGGCAATTTGCACGGATCTTGGTGACACTTCAGCATCGTGCACTAAGCGATGACGACTTTTATTGGATTGCCAAAGTCGGACATCGGATGTGACCATCTCTGAGACCACGAGACCTGCGCCTTGGTCATGACAGAGGCGACGAAAAGGCAAATCGGTTACGCCTGCCATAGGAGCAAGAATAACCGGCTTTTCAACGCAATATGGGCCAATAGCAAATGCCATGATGTTCCTGAATACTGGATTGAATGTTAAAGATCTTCGACTGTGTCGAGCGGGCGAGAATAATACCTAGGCAATTTCTATTTTTGAAGTCTTGACAGGTGAAAAATTGGCTATTTTTTGTGCTTTTTTTTCATCTGTCAGGAATGCTTTACAGAAAAGGGGTTTTTTCTTTAAAAAATGGCCGTCATTAGTAGGAGCGAGTGTCTGCCGGAAAGGCTTTTAATTCATGCGTCACCGCTCTCGCACCTGGATCCTGAATGGGAATCACCAGATGAATTGGGGTATTGGGTGGCATGAAAGTGATGTCTAAAAAGTCTTTGTGTAAGTAGTCACTGGGTGCAAACAAGCGTGCGGCAACAGGTTTGCCATTTAAATCAAAGAATTCCAAAGCGATTTTGGGCATGGGCTGCGAAAAAGAACTGTTATTGGTAATGATGGCATTGACCATTAACGCATTTGGAATGCTTGGATGGCTTTGAATACGTACGTGTTGAATGGATATGCTACTGACGTCTTCAAACCTTGGTAAAGTGCAACCTGTATAAGAGCACAACATGCGATATAAACCGCGAAAATGGGATGAACGGCTGCCTTCATCAAAGAAATGGTTGGCCGCTTGTCCTGTTAAAACAGCCAGTCCCAAGACAATGGCAATGAACCACAGCCAAGGATGAGAGCGTTTGACAGATGCCTTAGCTTTGGCTTCTTCCAGCAGTGGCGCCAAACTTTGCTGAGCGGACAGTTGCTCTAAAAAGCTGTGTTGTTGAGCGCCAGCGGGTGGGCGGGTTTGCTCTGAGGCACTTTGCGCCAATGAATGCAGGGCTGTCATATAGTCTGGCTGATGGGCGCTTTCTGCATCTACAGGGCTTGCTTTTGCCATATTACTGGAAGCGCTTGCCGCGCTGTTATTGGTCAAACTATGAGCAGATTGGGATGCGGTATTGGTGTGTTTGGCAGACGTTGTCGGCGACTTATTCGCTGCTTGCGCGCTGCTTGGTACGGCTTGTTCAGCAGGACGTGGTGCCGGTTTTTCAGCATTTTTCGGTCGTGCCTGTAAGGCTGCTTCCACTTCGGCCAGTTCCACTTCCCAAGGGGCCAATTCGAATGTTGTTTCTTTGTTGTTGGAGGTGGTTTTGGCTTTTTCTGTCTTAGTGTTTTCTGTCTTAGTGTTTTCTGTCTTGGCCTGATGGATTCTTTGTTGGTAGCGATTTTGCTGAGCGTTTGGTTTTTGAAGGGCCGCATTATCAGCGGCGGGTTGCAAATCTTCATCGATAAATAAGGTGCTGAGCCAATCCGGATTCACGGCGTCATCCGCAGGGGCCAGTCGGTTGTCCATCTTGGTAGACGAGGTTGTTGCTGTCTTTGTCGTATCGTTTTTAGTCTCTACTGCCGGCGTTTGCTGAGGCGCAGTATTCGCGTCTTCGATACTTGCTTTCACACTGGCCTGTTTGGCATCAAAAATATGGAAACACTGACCACAGCGAACCTTGCCTTTGGCCATGCTCAAGACATCATCACTGACACGAAATGCAGTGGAACATTTTGGGCAACGTGTGGTTAAGCTATTGGCCATGGGCAAATGTATTCCTTAAGTCAAAGCAATGTATTCAATAATAAAGTTAAGTGTGTTTGGTGCCAACAATGCGAACCCATTCATCGCATTCGGTCACGTTTTCTATCCTAAACCAATCTTGGTAAGCATAGATGACTTCTTGCGCTTGGTTCGCCAAAATACCAGATAAAGCCAACTGACCACCCGGCTTTACCAAAGCTGCAATAGTGGGGGCTAACTGGGCTAATGGGCCTGCTAATATGTTTGCCACCACAATATCGGCTTGCAAATCTGTCTCATAAGGTGGCAATTTTACTTCCAAACGGCTTGGATCAATCTGGTTGCGAGAGGCATTTTCTTGTGTTGCTTCAACCGCTTGAGGGTCTATGTCAATGCCCACCATGTTGTTCGCGCCAAGCAATAGGGCAGCAATGCCTAAGATACCGGAACCGCAGCCATAATCTATAATGGTTTTGTTTTGGCAATCAATACTATCGAGCCATTTTAAGCATAAGGCCGTGGTTGGGTGAGTACCGGTTCCAAAGGCCAAGCCTGGATCCAGCATCAAATTGACGGCACTGGGATCTGGTACATCACGCCAGCTTGGACAAACCCACAAACGTTCGCCAAATTGAATGGGATGGTAGTTGTCCATCCATTCTCTTTCCCAATCCTTGTCTTCCAGGATTTCAATTTTTAGATCAATGTCATCTTCGCCAATGGATTGTGCTTTGTGCACTACCACTGGACGAATTTCATCGACTTTGGCTTCCGCTTCAAACAAACCGGTTACCTTAGTATTTTTCCACATTGGTGTGGTGTTTAGCTCTGGTTCGTAGATAGGGTCATCATGAATGTCTTCAAAGGTAACCACCATAGCGCCACATTCTAATAAGGTGTCTTCAAAAGCAGAAACGTGGTCGGGCGTCGTGTGAATACGTATTTGCAACCAAGGCATAAAAGATGTCCAACAATGAATTTACAAGAATAGAATAACGAAGCTTGATGCGTGAGGCGAGCGGAAAATGACAGAGTCTGACGATTCTTTTCCTCGTCAGACTCTGAGCGCGGATCCTTAAAGACCGAGCTTTTTCTCCAAATAGTGGATGTTTACGCCACCTTCGATGAAGTTAGCGTCATTGGCTAGCTCTTTTTGCAGCGCAATGTTGGTCTTAATGCCATCGATGAAGGTTTCATCTAACGCACCAGAAAGACGTTTCAGTGCGGAAGTACGATCACCCGCATGACAAATGACTTTGGCAATCATGGAGTCATAGGTAGGTGGTACTGAGTAGCCACTGTAAAGGTGAGAGTCCACACGAACGCCCATACCACCTGGGGCATGGAAGTATTCCACTTTACCCGGACTTGGCATAAAGGTCTTAGGGTCTTCTGCATTGATACGAGATTCAACCGCGTGACCGTTTAGCTTGATGTCTTCTTGTTTCAAAGACAGTGGTAAGCCGCTGGCGATGCGCAATTGTTCTTTCACAATGTCTACACCCGTTACCATTTCCGTTACTGGGTGCTCTACCTGAACACGCGTGTTCATTTCGATGAAGTAGAAACGACCATCTTCGTAAAGGAATTCGAACGTCCCTGCACCGCGGTAGTTGATCTTGATACAAGCGTCGACACAGGCTTTCAAACACGCTTGGCGAGATGTTTCGTCCAACATTGGCGCTGGCGCTTCTTCCAATACTTTCTGGTGACGACGTTGCAAAGAACAATCGCGATCATAAAGGTGAATGGCATTGCCTTGACCATCGGCCAAGACTTGAACCTCAACGTGGCGAGGGTTAGTGAGGAATTTCTCCATGTAAACCGTACTGTCACCAAAATAAGATCCGGCTTCAGATTGGGTAACACTGATAGATTTAAGTAGGCTGGCTTCATTGTGAACCACGCGCATACCACGACCACCACCACCTGCGGCCGCTTTGACGATAACCGGATAACCGATTTCGTTAGCGATGCGTAGACACTCATCTGGATCAGAAGGCACAGGACCATTAGAACCAGGAACCGTAGGAACGCCTGCTTCTTTCATCGCTTTGATAGCAGAAACCTTGTCACCCATTAGACGAATGGTTTCCGCTTTCGGACCGATAAAAGTAAACCCTGAATTTTCCACTTGCTCTGCGAAATCCGCATTTTCAGCAAGAAAACCGTAACCTGGGTGAATAGCTGAAGTGTCTGTCAATTCCGCCGCACTGATAATGGCTGGAATTTTCAAATAACTTTCAGAGGATGGGTTCGGACCAATACAGATAGATTCGTCTGCAAGGCGAACGTGTAATAAGTCGCGGTCAATTTTCGAGTGAACCGCAACGGTTTTGATACCGAGTTCTTTACACGCACGTAAAATACGCAGCGCGATTTCGCCTCGGTTAGCAATCAATACCTTATCAAGCATGATGAAACCTATTGTGTTGGGTTATACGATGGTAACGAGAGGCTGATCGAATTCAACAGGCTCGCCGTCTTCGACTAGGATGGCACCGATGGTACCGGCTTTATCCGCTTCGATTTGGTTCATCATCTTCATGGCTTCAACGATACAAATAGTATCGCCGACATTAACCTTTTGGCCGACTTCGACAAATGGCTTAGCACCAGGTGCTGAAGACTTGTAGTAAGTTCCGACCATAGGTGATTTAACAGGGTGGCCTGTAATGGCTGGCGCTGCAGGTGCACTTGCTTCTGCTGCTGGCGCAGCAGGGGCGGCAATCGGTGCTGGCGCAGCGATTGGAGCAGCAACTGAAGTAACAACCTGTGAACCACCACGACTAATACGAACGGCTTCCTCGCCTTCCTTGATCTCTATTTCGTATACATTTGACTCTTCTAAAAGTTCAATTAGTTTTTTAATTTTACGAATGTCCATGGGTACTCTCTTCTGTTTGTATTAGTGTTTCAGTGTTTGCACACTGAGGGTTGTAAATTGTAGGTAACGTAAAAACGGCTTTAGACAAAACTCGAATGAAAAAATAGAAATGTTAAAGCTTGTAACCGATTCGGATTATCAATAAAAAGCAGAATATTGTCCAGTTCTTCGGGGAAAAAACAGAAAAAAACCACTTTAGGTCAAAAAGCAACCTAAGGTAAACCGATGTCTTTTGTGAGAGGGATTTTGGTGAAAAAAAGCCGTTATCCTTCAGGTAAAGCGACCAAAGCGGCTAAGCGTTCGATCAACTCTTGTCGACTGGGTTCACCTATTAAAGCCAGCTCTGCTAAGGAACCTCCTTGATTGTCCAAAAAAATCAAGGAGGGTGGCCCATAAAGTTGGAATTTTTGCATTAGCACTTGGTTGTCTTCTGTGTTGTCTGTGACATCAACACGAATCAAACGTAACTGCGCAAGATGTTGTTGTGCCTCATTGGATGCCAAAATGGCTTCTACGGTGCGACAACTGATGCACCAATCTGCATACAAATCCAATACCATGGGGCGTGGGTCCGCGTCCTTTATCAGTTGATCCAGTTCGGCCAAACTGCCAATCTGCGCATCAAACACACTTTCGTGGGATGCTAATAAGGCAGTATCTGTAGACAAGGTGTCCTTAAAAACGGAATGGGAAGTAAAGCGACTAAAAGGCTGTAAAGGTGAGGTCGCGCCGCTTAATCCGCCGACCATTTGTATGCTGCCCAATAAGAAAAACACCAATGCCAATATCCAACGCAATGGGTGAGATGCCACTTTAACACCGCGATGTATAAAGTAGCCACTCAGCGTAAGGGCGAACAAGGCCCATAACAAGAGTTCGCCTCCGCTCGGCAGCCAAGCCCGTGATAGCCAAATCGCCACCGCTAACAAGCCAAAGCCCATGATGACTTTTACTTCTTCCAGCCAAGCGCCGCGCTTGGGCAAAATGCTGGCACCAAACAGACCAACTAACAGCAAAGGCGTGCCCATGCCTAAGGCCATTACAAACAGAATAAGCGCGCCGTAGCTTGCGTCTCCTTGACCGCTAATGAACAAAAGCGCCCCAGCAAGCGGAGCAGAAACACAAGGGGAGACGATTAATGTGGCCAGAATACCCGCCACAAAAGCGGCCAAACTAGCCCGCTTATGATTCACAGAATCCGGTTGTTGATTGACAGAGACTTGTTTTTGATTGGTAGAAAAAAGTCGTGAGCCTTGTAAGGTATTTTGCCATCGCGTGGGCAAACGCAATTCATAAAAGCCAAACATGGCCAGCGCCAATAAGATAAATATCAGAATGCTAAAACCAATCAAAATGGGGTTTTGCAACTGAGCTTGTAAATTAAAGCCCAATCCCAGCAAACCGACTAATCCGCCAATGGCCCCATAAGTCAGCGCCATGCCCAGAACATAAGCCGCGCTCAACAACAAACCACGCAGACTGGCGGTGAACTTTTTATTGTCTTGATGGTCTGTTTGATTGCCTAACACAATGGCACTGACAATCGGTACCATAGGCAAGACACATGGGGTCAACGACAGTAACAATCCCAAACCGAACATTAACCACAGACTGCTAAACCAGGTATCCTGTTGCAAAGCGTGAATGACTTGCTGGGCGCTGGAGGGCGTAAAGTCCTTTTTGGAGGCGGTTGTCGGTACTGGTGCTATTGCTGAAGCTTGCTGAGCGAAGGACTGTTTGTTAGCGGCTTGTGTGCTGTCATTATCCGGTACAGTAAAGTTTATCGGCATACTTTGTGGCGGGTAACAAAGCCCTTTGTCGGCACAGCCTTGAAAATGCAGGTTGGCCTGAATCTGAGTGCCGGCGGGTAACTGAATGTCATAATAAATGGGTAAACTGATGTGCTGACGATAAATGGTCACCTTGCCATAGTATTCATCTTCATGAGCCTCACCTTGAGGAAAGGGAGCAAAATACAAATGATCCGCTTGTGGTCCCGAAAACTGAAAACGTTGCTGGTACAAATAATAGCCGTCGGCAATTTCCCAGGTGGCGTTAAAGCGTCCCTCTTTCGGTGCGCTGACGGACAATTGGAAAGCTTGCTCGGCGGGTAAAAATTGCGCTTGCTCAAATGGACTGGTTGGAGCAAACGTAAAGGCAAACGCAGACAGGTGAAACAGTAGAGCATAACAAGCAAGGATCAGACGCATAAATACATTCAATAAATAGAGAAAGACAAATAGTGATAAAGTCATCGTTTATCACCTCGAATGAAGAGAGTAGACTATCAATCTACCCGAAAGTTGCCAAATGTAAGGGGCGAAATTGAGTAAAAAGCAAATATCTTTATTGTTTGCTGCGGTTTTTTTAACGGCGTGTCAGCAAACTGCGGTGCAACCAAACGGCAGCGTGAGCCCTTTGGAGGAAGAACCAGTGCTTGTTGCTGAACCCCATGAGCAGACTGAAAAAACTGGCTTTGATGGCAGCATTGAGCTGGCTTCCAGTGCCGAAGTTGATGCCCAAGAAATAGAAGTCATCACGCCAGTCGAGACACTCCAGCCAACAGCGGCACAACAACAGCTTACACCAGCTCAGCAGATTACTCAGTCACTTATTGAAAAAGGTCGCAAGGCCTATTTGGTCGACCGTCTACTTACTCCGGCTGATGACAATGCCAATCTGTATTTCCAAGCGGCATTGGGACGAGACCCCGGTAACTTTGATGCCATTCAAGGCATAGCGAAAATTGTCGAAACTTACACAGATTGGGCATGGCAAAAAGCCTTACAAGGTCAGTATGTCAGTGCGCAGAAGTACTTGGAAAGTGCTTCTTCAGTGAACCCGCAAGACCCCTTAATTGATGAATTCGCTTCTCGCATCGCGGATTTACGTCTCAAACGCAAACAACAAAAAGAGCCAACACAGCGACCTCAAAGTACAGTTGGGCAGACAAATCAAGCTCATAGCAGCGATCATTTGTCTCTTGAGGGCGCCGCTAATACAAGCCTAACTCCAGGAGTGTTCGCCTTACCAAAAGATTTATTTACATTGAGTGAAGACGAAATACTTGTCAAAATACAGCCTATTATAGAGGTAGTAACGGCAACTCAAAGTAGGCTAGATATTAATTGGCCCAACGACAAACAGGCCAGATTGATCTACCAGATTATTAACAGTCGAACTGACTTTCGTGTGCGTGCCATGATCTATCATAGAGCGCGATACAACGTAGAGTTAAAACAGGATTAAGGTGGTAAAAAAAGATGTCTTGGTTAAAAGCGAAATGGCAGGCTTTGCAAGAGCGTTTGAACTTCTCCGCTATCGGCACCGGTATTGGTAAAGTGGTTGCTATCGTCCTTTTGGTATTGGCAATATTGCTGAGTTTTTTGGGCATGTATTGGAGTAACGAGCCAGAACAATTTGACGTGGTGGCCAGCGCCAAAGACATGGCCGCAGAACGTGGCTACCTAAACAACAGCAAAAAACTCGTAGTGGGTTACACCACGGGCAGCACGTTACACACCTTAGTCGACACCTTATTGGAAAAACCGGGCGGTTTTATTAGTAACGATGTGATGCCACCGGGTGTTTTCATGGACAACATGCCTGCATGGGAATTTGGCGTCTTAGTGCAAGCAAGGGATTTGGCCCGCGCTTTCCGCAAAGAATTTAGCCGTTCCCAGTCGCAATCCACCGAAGACGTGAATCTAAAAATCGCCGAACCACAATTTAACTTTGATAATCACAGTTGGGCTTTGCCTTCCAGTGAAAGTGAATATCGCCGTGGTAACCAAGAGCTGCAAGAATACCTTGATCGTCTAGCAGGGCAGGGCAATAACAAAGCCAACTTTTACGCTCGTGCGGATAATTTATCTGATTGGTTATCCGATGTCAGTACGCGTTTGGGTAGCTTGTCACAGCGCTTGTCGGCCAGCGTCGCCAACGTACGTGAAAACACGGATCTTGCGGGTGACAGCAGCGCGCGCCAAAGCAACGATTCGGGGGCATACCAATACGTCAAAACCCCGTGGTCAAAAGTCGACGATGTATTCTACGAAGCGCGCGGCGCGAGCTGGGCCTTGATCCACATTCTTCGCGCTATCGAAGTGGATTTTGTGTTTACCCTGCAAGACAAAAATGCCTTGGTGAGCCTACGCCAGATCATACGTGAACTGGAAGCCACACAAACCAGCATTTGGTCGCCTTTCATCCTTAATGGCAGCGGCTTTGGTGTGTTGGCAAACCACTCCTTGGTCATGGCGTCATACATTTCGCGCGCCAACACCGCCATCATCGACTTGCGCCGCTTGCTGGAACAAGGCTAACCGCCAATAGCATAAGGAAGAACAGAAGTGGCTTTAAACTGTCAGGTACGACTTGCTAAGTTTGAAGACGCTTCTGCCATGCTTGAGATCTTGCGCGCTTGCGATCAACACTCCTTTTCTACCAAGCGCCATGCCAATATCTGCTTACTGGACGTGATGGATTGGCTGGAAAGTATGACAGATTCCCACCCCATACTCATTGCCGAACAAGACCAACAAATACTCGCCTGGTGTTCATTAGAACCTTTTTATGGCCTACCAGCATTTGATCAAGCGGCAGAAGTAAGCTTATACGTGCTGCCTGATTGGCAAGGCATTGGCGTTGGCAAAGCCTTATTGGAAGCCCTACTAGACGAAAGATCGCAGATCGGATTTGTCCATCTAGTGGCCTACATTTACGCTTCTAATAGCAATAGCCTGAACTTTTTCGCCGCCAATGGCTTTGAGCAATGGGGCAAACTGCCCAACATCGCCCGCAGCGCCCACGGCATCGAAGACGTTTACCTGCTTGGTCGCGAATTCCATCCTTTGTCAGACAAGCATCTGCACCAAGAGGAGAACGAGAGCCAATGAACCTGACCAAGCAAAACATCGCCACCATGGACATCAACATGCTGTTTAGCATCATCAACCTCAAACTGCGCAATGATTATTCCAGTCTCTCGTCATTGTGCGCCAGCTTTGAAATTGAGGAACAAAAGCTCATTGAACGCCTCAAAAGCGGTGGGTTTCACTTTGAAACCAAAGAGAATCAGTTTAAGAGGGATTCCCTCTAGCTTCCGCTCTTTGCTCGTGTTCCTGAGGTTATTTTGGATTCCTCTCATTGTTTTTGGTTGGGGAGCTTCATTCCGCCCTGCTAGGCGGGTAACTTTTGCCAAACGATGCAAAAGTAACCAAAAAATCTTTTGAGTCCTTTCGCACATTCAGGAACGTGTCGAGGATTGACTCATGAAGCGAATTATCTCTTTTTACGTTTAAAGCGTTTCATATCTGACAAAATCTCATGTTCCTTCCCCTTATGTCTTCAAGGGGAAGGTGAGGATGGGGTTAGCCCGGCAACCTCACATCAACGAAGAGTAAACTACAAAATGTAGGTATGATAAGCGAAGCGCCATCAGACATTAAACTTCTCGTTTTCACCAATTTATACCTTGGTTAAAAAATAAAATTTTCTTGTTGGCAAAATCCAAAACGCTGTTCTAACATGAAATGCAAGTAAGGGATGTACAAATGAATTGAGAAGGAGTTTTCCAGCCTAATTGATACTCACATCCTATTTTTATAAAACGAACCTCAATTTTTGCTGCTTTAAAGAGTGACAACAAGATAGTTAAGACCGTGACTTGGAAATTCTGGGACTAACATCGTTTCGTTGAAAACGCCAAAATGATTAGAACCAAGTCGGCGCCATTTTGAGTTAGTAAAGCATCAGGGATAAAAGCTAAAAAGGCTTTACTAAAAATCCGAATAGATGGCTGCAAAACTACTCTTGTTAAAGCTTGATTTTGCTTGCAAAAATCGGGGTGTCCATAGATGTTATGTTCAAGGAATGAAAGTTGAGTAAAGCAAAAACCGAATTAGAAAAAACTTCCAATGAAGACGAGAAATCAGTTTCGAATCGACAGTACGAAGATTTCTGTGAGTTTGTAAATGAATTTAAGGAAGAAAGTGATAGGGCTGCGGTGGTTTTAGGAGCATCAAAACTAGACCAAATGTTAGGCTTGGTTTTAGAACGCTTTTTACTACCCTGTCCTAATAGTACAGATCAGCTTTTTGCCAATAATGGTCCACTAGGCACGTTTAGCGCAAAAATCGATCTATGTCATAGGCTCGGCCTTATTGACTCAGAATTTTGTAAGGCCATACATTTAGTTAGAAGAATAAGGAACAGTTTTGCTCATGAAGTATATGGAGCAAGTTTAAACAACGGTTCTCATAAAGATAGGATAAAGTCCTTATATGCGCCAATCAAAAATGCTAGTGGTGTTTCTTGGCTCAGGGAACAGTTTTTTGATGGTGTAGATGATTCGAGAGCAGACTTTTGTACTACATTGGGATTGATGGTTGCTCGATTGGATGGTCTGGTTGAAAAACTCGAACCAATATCAATGGATAACATGCAACCCCTGCTACCACCTTAACATAACAAACAAAGTAAGGCGGACGCATAAATGCGCCGCTTCTTTGGGCGTTATGCCTCATTAAGGATTTACGTATAAATGGAAAACCCTAAGTTATTTATTTCTTATAGTTGGTCTAACCCAACACACGAGCAGTGGGTAATCGATTTAGCTAATGAGCTAACTGAATCTGGTGTGCATGTAATTCTTGATAAGTGGGATTTAAAGGAAGGCCATGATTCTGTCACGTTCATGGAAAAAATGGTTACAGACCCACAAATATCTAAAGTAGCAATCATATGTGACGAAGTATACGCTTCAAAAGCGGATGGCCGATCTGGTGGCGTCGGCACTGAGACACAAATCATTTCGCGTGAGGTATATGAAAATCAGGAGCAAGGAAAATTCGTAGCCATAATTCCTGAAAGAGACTCACAAGGTAATGCTTACTTACCCACATATTATAAATCACGAATATATATAGATTTAAGCGAACCCGATAACTATTCAGATAACTTTGAAAAGTTATTACGTTGGATATATGACAAGCCTCTCTATACGAGACCAGAGATAGGTAAACGGCCGTCATTTTTGGATGAATCCGATGGGATATCTCTAGGAACAACTGCTACTCAAAAAAGGGCTATCTCAGCTATCAAGGAAAATAAGCCATTTGCGTCTGGTGCAATGGATGAGTATTTATCCACTTTTGTAAGCAATCTTGAGAAGTTCAGGATTGCTGAAAAAGAGGGGGAGTTTGACGATCAAGTTATTGATAATATAGAGAAGTTCATTCCATATAGAAACGAAGCAATTTCGCTATTTATTGCAATCGCACAATATGCACCAACAGAAGAAAATGTATTAAAGATCCATCGTTTTTTTGAATCCTTAATCCCTTATATGCACAGGCCAGAAAACGTTAATAGTTGGAGTGAGTGGGACTTTGATAATTTTAAATTCATTATTCACGAACTTTTTCTATATGCGATTGCTATTTTCACGAAACATGAAAGATTTACAGAGGTTAATCTGCTGTTGACGCAACAGTACTATGTTGCAGGTAGATCCGATTATGGAAAAGAGACAATGGTCGGATATGAGTCTTTCCGAGAATATTTGCGATCCTTAAAGCATAGAAATGATAGGTTGAAGTTAAGACGTTTATCCTTGCATGCAGATTTACTTGAGCAAAGGAGTAAGTATTCTGGCATAGAGTTCCGTTACCTAATGCAAGCTGACTTTATATTGTTTATGAGAGCAGAGGTGCAGCAAGCTGACTTTTATGCACGTTGGTTTCCAGATACATTGCTTTATGTCGGTCGTTTTCACAGTGCATTTGAAGTATTTGCGAGGTCTTCATCTAGGTCATATTTTGAAAAAGTTAAATGCATTCTCGGCATAGACAAACCTTCAGACTTAAGTGAACTGATGGAGGCCTACAAAACTGATCGCCAAAGATTGCCAAGATGGGAGTTTGATTCATTTAGCCCTTCAGTACTTCTTGGCTATGAACAATTGGCAACAAAGGCATAATAAGTTGCTGCACTCGGAAAAATTGCTCGCTACGCTCTTAATTCTCCGGTGAGCAAGGCGTTATGCTTTAAGGAGAGTTTAGTTTGAAATTTTTAGCTCTTTTACGAGGTATCAATGTTGGAGGTAAAAATGTTATCTCGAAGGAAGACTTACGCCAGCTATTTGAAGATCTAGGCTTTGAAAGTGTTCGAACATACATCCAAAGTGGCAATATCCTTTTTAAAAGCAGCGAAAAAAGTCCAAAAAAACTAGCAAAGAGCATAGAAGAAGAGTTATCAAAGCGATTTTCCTATGATGCTCGTGCTGTTGTTTTATCTCACAATCAATATAAATCTGCGGTGAAGTCAGCATCAGAGAACTGGGGTAAAAATGATCAGCAAAAGCATAATGCACTATTTTTGCTTGGCGATAATACGCCAAAAAAAATATTCAAAGAACTGCCGCAGCAAAAGCCTGAAATTGAGAGTATTGAGCTTGGAAAAAATATAATCTTTTGGTCTGTATCAAACAAAAATCTAACTAAAACATCGTATATGAAGCTAGCCAGTTTGCCAGTCTATCAAGAGGTCACTATCAGAAATCATAATACCGTTTTTAGATTATTGCAGTTGTTTGATGAAATATAGAAAAAGCATAACAAGGCGCTCAAGCAAGGACGCGCTAACGCGCGCCGCTTAGCTTGGCGTTATGAGTAATGGAGGCTCTAGTGTCTGAAGATAAAATGAAACTCAAAAAATATGATGTTGCTTTGGCTACACGTAATTTTGAGATTGAACTATTCTGGAAACGTTCAGTATTTTTTTGGGGGTTTATTGCTTCGGCGTTTGTCGGCTATGCCACCGTTGCAAAAGATAGTCCAGTACTTGCTTTTGCACTCGCTTGTTTCGGTTTTGTCTGCTCTATCGCTTGGAGTCTCGTTAATCGAGGTAGCAAATATTGGCAAGAAAACTGGGAATCAATTGTCGCTAACATAGAAGACGAAATAACAGGTGAATTGTTTAAATATCGCTCGTCCCAACAGAAAAAAGGTACTTGGCTTACTTCAAGACAGTTTTCTGTAAGTAAAGTTACGATAGCTTTAAGTGACTTCACGTGTCTTATTTGGTTTGCTTTTATGATGTATCACTTAATCAAGCAAGTGCAGCTCTCTTTATGCTTGCAAGGTAGTTTATTAGTGGTTAGCTTCTTTTTTCTAACGATTATATTTGTCATTTTTATGGTGGTATTTGGTCGTTCGAGTGATGCGTAATTACTCATAACAAAGCATTTAAGAGTGATTCGCAACGCTTGGCGCTTTCGCTTCGCTCAAGTATAGCCAAGCGCTACTCACACCTTAATGCGGGCGTTAAGTGTCAAAGGAGTTCAAATAACTAGGGTCAGAGTTAAATTAAATTTAATTTAACTCTGACCCTAGTTATTTCTAGTTATTTCGAGAGGTCAATAAGGCTATAGATTAATATCATGAAAAAGTTGTCGGCTCAAAAATTTAACAAGGCCAAGCAGCATAACGCATTTCGTACGCTGGACCTTGCTTTGCTCGGCCGCTATTGGCAGTGTTAGAGCATAAAAAAATATCAATCTGAAAAGAGATCAAGTTAAACCTCTGTAGCGAAAATTTAGCACCAAGGCCAGTGGTGTTTATCATCACTTTGGTAGCAATGAGGATCTGACTAAAATAAAAAAACATCTCGAACCAACGCACACATAACAAATAAAAACCAATTAAAAGGAAAGACAAATCCCCTTCATCTGATACCCAAGTACTTGTTATCGTGATAAGTTAATTCTTTGCTTCAATTTTAAGGAAGAAATGATGCTAAGAAAGTAAAGGTTCTATTTGCCCACTGTCTCTGTTTGTATTCTGGTGGGCCCAGAAGTGAATATTGGCGCGGAAAGCTATGAAGCGGAAGCACTTGCCGATATGATTACCACCAGTGACTTCAGTTTTTCAGGTTAGTGATAAGGATGTTGTGAATGAAGTTTATTTATCCCGTACCTAAACCGAATGGCCTCGTTTATGAAGATGGCAATGCGTTTCAGACTCAACTTCAGCAAGAGGTGGCCGGACAATATGGTTACAATCCGGGGAATTCCTCATGGCACGGTGGTATGCATTTTTCATTGAACAATGCCGCACATTGTCAGAAAGACCATCCTGTTATCGCCATCGCCGATGGTAAAATCGTGGCTTACCGCATCAATAATACTTATTCAACCTCGACATTTCGTGGTCTCGAATTGCCCTATTCAGGGGACTTTTGTTTGGTACAGCATGTGTTTTCCTATAAGGAAGGGGAGCAAGAGAAACACTTTGATTTCTACTCCCTGTACATGCATTTGGCCCCTTCTACGGAAGAAAACTTATCCGATCTTGTGGAAAATTTTCAGCTGCCAAACTGGCTTTATACTGAAAAAACCGCCGAAGTGACCTCGACGAATGGCTTGCGTTGCCGTACCGATAGCCTGGGGGAAGCTGGTTTTGCGGTTAGCAAAGAACAGACCTTTCGCTACGATCCCAGACGGCTGAAAAGCAAAGTGTTTGGTGACAAAACGAGACACTTTGCTCGTTGTACCCTAGATCCCGCATTGAACTATGGTGGCAGTAGCATCACAGAGACGTGGCTGTGTGTGGACGATGACTTGGTCAAAACCATCGATGCAAACACTGTCACAGAAGGGGCTCTGGTAGAGTTAAGTGGCGCAGACCAAATTGACATCAAAGGCGGCGATGCCATTGGCTACCTTGGGCAATTTCATATACCGACACAAATTGAAGCCGACACGCCGGTTGTCGATCCTCGTTACCAGATTCACTTTGAGCTGTTTTCCAAAGAAGAACCGCCAGAGGCGTTTTTAAAGCGATTTTTTGGTAGTGCTAACCTTGATAAATTGAAAAAAGTGGAGGGCGATGGTTCGGATGGCTACCTGAACCTTGAAGAACCCAATGACTTCTTTAAAGCCTTCCATCAAGCCGTGACCTTAGATGAAAGCGATGTGCCGGGCACTGAGATTGCTAAGAATCTCTCCAAGTGGGACAGTGCTCAATACATGTACCATAAACACGCCAGCGAGTGGTACGACACAGCGCCGGAAAAAGAATCCATTTGGGAGACTTTGCTCGGCAAATTCACCAGCCCACATTTTGCTGAACTGATCGAACACGAAAAAGAGCGAGTGGATAACCTGGTGTGGATGCAAGACGCCAGTGGCTTAGGCTTGCCAAAGGAGGTGTGGAATTGGTGGCCGATTCATACCTTTGATGATGAAATGGATGAAAAGTGGCTCACTGTGCCTAATGGGCAACTTACTTTTGATTCAGAAGGAACGGATGTGGAATCCAGCTTCATGTTTACCCGCAAGCCTCATGTGCCGAATAATGCTGGCAAGGTGATTGAGGATTCCGGTATTACGATTGGTCGTGGTTTCGACATAGGGAATAGGCTTGCCGCTGAGGTTGAGCAGTACTTCAATGCCGCCGCCATGAATTGTAAGCCAATCAGTCCCAAATTATTGGATTGGCTTAAAAAGGGAGCGGGTAAAACAAAACAGGCGGCTTATGATTACTGGCTAACCCTAGACACTGAAGTACCAAAAGAAGAGCAAGAAATTACGCGAAAAATGCAGCATTACCTGTTCCTTGAATTGTATGCATATTATGAACAAGAAGCGAAACGATTAACCACCAAACTGGATGTCAGAAATGACTACATCAATGGGGCAGAGCTTGATTGGGATGCATTGAGTGTGAAGGTTAGGGAAGTGATCACCGATCTTCGTTATGTAGGGCATTATACCGGTTCAGATGATAAGCGAGGGAATACAAGGAAGAAGATTGTACCAGCGATTTATAAGGATTTGCAGGAAGGTTTGAGTGGTGTTAGATCGAATTTTTATAGAGTTATGAGAGATAACTTGTTATGGCAAAATAAATTTGGTGTTGATGATAATCGATTTAGAAAAAGACAAAAGGAACTGGAATGAAAGTAGTTTTATGGTTAGTTTTATTAATTCCTGTTGTAGTTTATGCAGATGATATAAGTAACTACAAGTTTTATGCTAATAATGATTCATATGTGGCATATGTAAAAAAATCTGATCATTGTATTTATGGTGGATATATAAAAGATAACAATGTTCATAAGTATTGCGAAATAAAGAACATTAATAGCAATTTAGAAGAAACTTATCCTTCAATTTATGTTAGTAGGTTTTCTCTATTTGGATCTTATCTAGATGTTGTTATCGCAGCTCCATGGAGTGAGCAAAAGTGTAGAGTTGATCTTTTAGATAATGCCATATCTTGCGAACCCACAGGGAGATGATTAATTAAGTTTGATAAGCCTAATTTTTAGTTTTTGTATTTTAAATATTAAACATTTCTTAAAAAATTTAGAAAACTAACAAAAAGGATTTTTTAATAGAAGCAAGTGAAAAAAATTGAAGGCGATGGTTCGGATGGGTATTGAGGGAAAACACGGACAAGTCTTCTGAGCTTCAGTCTTGTCTAAGAAACGGGTAATTAGGGAAAAATCAGTCTGCGCAGTGAGTCATCACCTTGTTCAATCACACTTAGTAAGCGGGAGCCGTTTCTGCGCAAGACCTTAAGGCGCGGTCTAAACACTTCCTATTCTTTGTTAAGTTCTTTGCCAATATGTTCATATTGGACGGCGAAACTTGCCTTGAATAAGAAAGGAACTGTTTAATTAAGAAAAGCTCACGCTGATCCCTACATGGATGTAGGGGATTAGAACAAGGCAGGAGCCGTTGTCGTAGCCAGTGGACTCATCCTCACTTTCCCTAATCTTGATTTTCCCTAGTTATTATAATTTCACTCTTACCCTACTGACCCTAGTTATTTTGATAATATCTTTGAGTTTTCTAAACGCGCATGCGCACTATTTAAATATTATGTTTCACTATGGAGATTAAAGTGACAGGTTCTAATATACCTTTTCAAACAATAGATTGGGCAAACGTTCCAACAGAACATCTAGGTATCTTTTTTATACGGCTATTTGAAGAAAAAATCTTGAAATCAACTATATTTATGTTGAAGTATGCTGTTATTTTTTTAAAAAATATAATGGTTTTTATTTAGGCATTTCGATAAGGGACAGTTATGAGTTTTAAGAAATCACTCTATTTAGGCTTTGGTTTTGTATTGGTACTCATGTTGGTGGTCGGTGTAACGTCATTCAAAGTAATAGAGAGAGCTGCATCTGGGTTCACTGAATATCGTGCTTTAGCGAGGACTACCAACATTACTGGTCGTATACAAGCAAATATTTTGTTGATGAGAATGAATGTTAAAAATTTTATTATCAGCTCAAAGGACGCTGATAAGAAGGCTTTTCAACTGTATTTCGATAAAACTGAAGGGTTTATCGAGCAAGCGAAGAAGTACGTTAAAAGTCCTGAGCGTTATGCTCTTATTACAGCTATAGACGGGCTGATCTTGGAATATAGCGAAGGAGTAAAAACTGTCTCAGAATACAAAAATCAGCGAAGTGAATATGTAGACCAAATTTTAAATGTTAAAGGTCCGTTGATTGAAAAAGCATTAACGAGAATTCTTATTACAGCTAAAGAAGATGAAGATATGGAGGCTGCTTATGCAGCTTCTCTCGCAACGAGAAACTTATTGCTGGCGAGATTATATGCTGCAAAGTTCTTAGAACATAACCAAATCGACGCTGTAGAGCGTGTTAATTCTGAGTTTAAAAATATGTCCGCGCAGCTAATAGAATTAGATAAGGTTCTGCAAAACCCTGAGAGGCGGACTTTATTGAAGCAAGTAAATAGCGACGTTTCTCTATATCAGGAAACCTTTTCTAAGCTAGTTACGGTTATTACAAAACGTAACGCTGTTATTAGAGACAAACTTGATCGTATTGGCCCTGATGTTGCGGCTCAAATAGAAGGAATCAAGCTCTCTGTTAAAAAACAGCAGGACACATTAGGGCCTCAATTACAAAGTAGCAATACTTCCGGAAAAATATTGATCGGTGTCCTTGTAGTCATAGCGATTGTCGTTGGTGTATTTGTTGCCATGATCATTACCCGAATTACACTTCGTAAGTTGGGAGGGGAGCCTAGGTATGTGTCTGAGGTTGTTCGCAAAGTTTCAGTGGGTGAACTCAATGTATCGCTACCTAATAATAATGAAGCACCAGATAGTTTGTATGCTTCGGTGCGGAAGATGGTTTCTACTCTTAAGGAAAAGGCGGATTTTGCACAAAAAATCGCATCGGGTGACTTGTCATCGACATTGGAATTGGCATCAGAGAAAGACACCTTGGGTACGTCTCTAGGGGAAATGCAAGTACAGCTCAAGCATATTTTGCAAGAGGTACAAAGCTCCAGCGATCTTATTTCTTCCGGAAGTACGCAAATGACAGAAGCGAATCAATCACTTGCCGTCGGTACGAACCAGCAGAAAGATAGTTTGGAGCTAATATCAGCTCAACTAAACGACTTATCTTTACAAACACAAGAGAATGCAAAAAATGCGGTCGAAGCCAACAAATTAACTGGAAATGCTCAAAGTGCGGTTTCGGAAGGGCAATCTCATATGCAGGAAATGATTAATGCAATGAATGAGATTAAGAACTCAAGCGAAAGTATATCTGAGTTTATAAAAACAATAGATGAAATAGCCGAACAAACAAATCTGTTAGCCTTGAATGCTGCGATTGAGGCAGCGCGAGCGGGCGAGCAAGGGCGTGGTTTTGCCGTTGTAGCGGATGAGGTTCGCAGTCTAGCCTCACGAAGTACACAAGCTGCGGAGGAGACAAACAAATTGATTCAAACTTCTCAATATAACACGATCAATGGTGTTCAGATTGCTGAAAACACTGCTACATCTTTAGAAAAGGTATTTGATAGCATCGAAAATACATCAACGCTCGTAGCTAAAATTGCGCATGCAAGCGAAGAACAAGCTGAAAGGGTAAATAATGCGCATCGGAGTATTACTGATATTGATCAGGTTGTGCTAAAAAATGCGGCCGCATCAACTCAAAGTGTGGCTGTTTCAGAAGAACTCACAGCGCAAACCGTATTAATGAAAAAAGTAATGGAACGGTTTACGTTCTAGAGAAACTACGATTAAGTGTAGTAGTCCAGACTTGATCTGACAGTTACCCATTTTTCAACCGGTGACTGTCAGTCTAGATTTAAATTAAATTCATTTCGCCCAAATCGATTTCCCATCAAGCAATGTTTCCAATGGCGTTCTGCCACAACATTTTTTGCCCTGACGAGTTTTGTCATTATTATAGTAAATCATCCATTCGTCCAGATCCCTGTGTAGGTCTTCTAACGAGCTATACAGGTTTTAATAATTGGGGGCAGAGTAAAATGAAACACAGTGTTACTCTGACTCAACTTCCCCTAACTCCTATCCCAAAAAAAGGACGGGTTCATGAATCGGCAAGTTGAAGAAAAGTTCGCGAGTTACCCTGACCATGTTCAGTCGTTAATGCGTCAGCTCAGAGCCCTGGTTTTGGATACGGCTAATGACCTGGCCTTGGGTGAGGTTGAAGAGTCTTTAAAATGGGGCGAGCCGACGTATTCTGTTAAAACGGGCAGTCCTATTCGCATGGATTGGAAAGATAAAAGCCCGGATCACTACTGTCTATTTTTTCATTGTCAGACGACACTCGTGGCGACCTTTCGTGAATTGTATTCGGATATTTTGGTGTTTGAGGGAAATAGAGCTATTGTATTGGCTGTTTCTGAAAATTTGCCTGTGCAGGCGGTAAGGCATTGTCTTCAACTGGCTTTGCAATATAAGCTCATCAAGCACATGCCGATGCTCGGAGTTTAATTAGAAGGGAACCGCTAACCATACCTTCAAGCTTGAAGCGGGAATGGTTTACCCGCCAAAAACGCGAGCATTTGCTTTTATTTAGTTAATTTAGAGGAAGTGATACATGAAAATCGCCATACTTACTTTCGAGGGGTTCAATGAACTGGATTCATTTATCGCCTCTGGAATTCTTAATCGCATGAAAGGTTCAGGCTGGGAGGTCCAAATCACCAGCCCTTCTAAAGAGGTAACCTCGATGAATGGCGTAAAGATTACCGCTCAACAACCTTTAGAGTTTGCCACGCATGCCGATGTAGTGCTTGTTGGTAGCGGTATCTACACTCGAGATATTGCCAAAGATAGCAGCATTTTAAGTCGACTTAATCTGAATCCATCGAAACAATTAATTTGCGCGCAATGTTCGGGAACCTTATTGCTTTCCGCTTTGGGAATGCTAAATGGTTTACCTGCTTGTACGGATTTGACTACTAAACCTTGGGTAATTGAGTCAGGCGTTAATGTGTTAAACCAGCCGTTTTTTGCTGAAGGTAATATTGCAACGGCGGGTGGCTGTATGGCATCGCAATATCTGGCGACTTGGATCATTGCCAAGCTCGCAGGGAATGCTGCAGCGGAGGCAGCCATTCATTATGTCGCGCCTGTTGGAGAGAAAGAATCCGCAGTAGCACATAGTATGTCCGTCGTTACTCCATATATAGAAACCTCGAACGTCGCTTAGTGAATCAAATTTAAAGCGCTTGGGGTCTTCTGATTAGCAGAGCGCCGCTAACCATCAATTAAAGGGGGGCGGCGTTTTGCGTTGTAAATACCGCTTTTTTCCAAAGGGACTATCACAATGGACGCATTGCCGTATTTGAAAGAAATATCTCTCAAAAGGGATTTCATTGAATCGTTTGATGCCTATCCATTTTGCATTCCTGCCGTTAAGGAGCTTGATTCCATTGAGTTTGGTAAGGAAGTCACTATCTTTGTCGGAGAAAATGGCTCCGGCAAGTCGACATTACTTGAGGCTATTGCGGTTGGGCTTGGTTTCAATGCTGAGGGTGGTTCAAAGAATTTTAGTTTCGGCACGCGTCATACACACTCAAGTCTTCACAGCTACATTCGTTTATCAAAATCCTTTAAACAATATCGGGATGGGTTCTTTCTACGTGCCGAGAGTTTTTACAATGTTGCCACTAACATCGATGAATTAGACGAAGCCCCAAGTTTTGGGCCGCCTATCAAAAACTCGTATGGGGGCATTTCTTTGCATGAGCAGTCCCATGGTGAATCCTTTTTGGCTCTCATGGTAGAGAGGTTTGGCGGACAAGGACTCTATTTGCTGGACGAACCTGAGGCTGCCTTGTCGCCGACCAGACAACTGGCGGTTTTAAGTAGGATGCACCAGCTCATTAAAGCTGAATCTCAGTTTATAATGGCGACTCATTCCCCCATATTAATGGCGTACCCCGGTGCGATTATTTATCAAATAGACAGCTCAGGAATATACCCCATAAATTACAAGGATACGGAGCATTACGAGGTGACTAGAGCATTTCTGGAGAACCCAGAGCCGATGTTTAAAGAGTTATTTCGTGATGACTAAAGAATCTAACCTGTTGTAATAACTTTTAACTCGATTATTGAATCTTTTCTGATTAGTGATATTTCCTTTAGCGATAGCCCTGTGCTTGTAAGGAAAATAAGTGAGCATATTGACCCTGTTGGTCAAGTAGGGCTTCATGGGTTCCGCGTTCTTTGATTTGACCTTGACCCATGACGATGATCTCGTGGGCGAGGCGAACCGTAGAGAAACGATGGGATATTAAAATCGCCATCTTGTCTTTAGTGTGTTGTTGGAAGTGCTGGAATATATTGGCCTCTGCTTGGGCATCCATGGCTGCTGTGGGTTCATCGAGAACCAGTATGTCGGCTTCTTTGCGCATGAAGGCGCGAGCTAGGGCGACTTTTTGCCATTGGCCACCTGACAGTTCTTGTCCGTCTTTAAACCAGCGGCCTAGTTGCGTGTGATAGCCGCTTTCTAATTGGTCGATAAAGTCGGTGGCTTTGCCAAGTTCAGCGGCTTTCTGCCAGCCTGTTTGATCGTTGAAACGGTCATTGTCGCCAGCCCCTATGTTTTCACCGACAATGAATTGATAGCGTACGAAGTCTTGGAATATCACACCAACCCGTTTTAGCAGGGTCGTTTCGTCCCATTCAAGCAAATCTAAGCCATCGAGCAAAATTCGCCCTTCAGTCGGGTTATAAAGACGAGTAAGTAGCTTAATTAAGGTGGTTTTCCCTGAACCATTTTCACCGACAATGGCGAGGCTATGTCCGGGTCTAATATGCAGGTTGATTGCGGATAGGGCGGGTTTTGTACTACCTGGGTATTGAAAGCTGACATTCTCGAAGCGAATGCCATCGTTGGGCTTTGGGCCGATCAATAAGCCTTGTTGCGATGATGGGGTTTCTTGTTCCAAATATTCATACAAGTTAGACAGGTAAAGATTGTCTTCGTACATGCCGCTAATCGAGGTTAACGAAGCGGATACCGAGCCTTGCCCTTGTTTGAACAGCAACAGGTACATGGTCATCTGCCCCAATGTAATGGCACCGATAATGGTGTCACTGACAATCCAGCCGTAAGCACCGTAGAACACCAAAGTGCTGATGATGCCGAGGGCGAATCCCCAGCTTTCACGTCGTAAAATTAAACGCTTACTTTCTTTGAATAGCTTAAGAAAAATTTTTGTGTAACGCTGTAAGAAACGCTCGCCTAATTGGTAGAGACGTACTTCTTTAATGTTGTCTTCCCTAGATAACAGGGTTTCCAGATAATTTTGCTGACGAACCTCTGGTGAGCGCCAGCGGAACATAATGAAGGCATCTCCTGAGAATTTGGCTTCAGCCACAAAAGCGGGTAATGCGCCGAGCACTAATAACCCCAAGGCCCAAGGAGAGAATTGCCATAATAAAATGGCAAAGCTTGTAAGAGAGATGGCGTTTTGGATCAGAGCGAAAGTT
This sequence comes from Marinomonas sp. ABL3_031, assembly GCF_056161265.1. NCBI lineage: Bacteria > Pseudomonadati > Pseudomonadota > Gammaproteobacteria > Oceanospirillales > Oceanospirillaceae > Marinomonas > Marinomonas sp. ABL3_031. The sequence goes on along the minus strand of NZ_JBSWYU010000002.1, from coordinate 329,775 downwards.
TTTTTGACCAGCGCGAGTGGACGACTAGAGGCTTCGCGACGGGCGCGAACCAGCTTGTCGTAAAATTCGGAATCCTCAAAGTGTGAAAGTGTTAATGTCTGGGCTTTTTCCAGAATTAACATGTTGACCTTGTGCCCTAGTAAACCTTGCAATATAGCTTGTTGAGCCGTGATCGAGCGTTGCGCAGCGGCAATGATTAAAACCAAAATGCCCTCAACGACAACATAGTTAAGTGCGGTTTGATAATGCAGAATTTGATCTTGCTGGTACATTGCCATGGCGGCGACCACCGCATCGACAATTAATTGCCCCACATAGGCCATAGCGGCAGGGACAGCACCCGCAATCAAGGTGGCTATTGCCAAACCAATGGTTAGCGCTGGAGAGGTTTGCCACACTAATTCAATAGCACGACGACTATAGCGAAACACACCTAGCATGTTTTTGTCGATGGCATTTTTAGGTGTGGCAGCGGGCTTCATTGTTTGTCCTAGCGTTAATGAGTGCCTATATTATAAGGTATTTTTTGTGGCTTTTAGGCATGAACATCATTGTCCCTTAGCCCTAAACTTAATAATTAGCGTCAGAGTAAAATTGAAAAACAGTCCGAACCAACGCACAGATAAGGAATAAAGACCATTGTTATGTCATCACCCGAAAGGAGTTTCTCTAATGTCATCCATTGAAAACAACATCAAATGGATCATGCTGGTTGCGGGGGCAATGACCTGCACTATGGTAGTTGCGTTGGTTTCCCCGCAAATGGCGCTAATGCAAACCTTCGGTCAGACAGTGGATCATCCTTTGGCTGAGCTGGTGGTGCGCAGTTGGGGCGCGCTTATCACCTTGGTTGGGGCCATGCTGGTCTTCGCTGCTTTTCGGCCAGTACATCGTGAATTGGTTCTCATAGTTGCCACCGTGAGCAAGCTAATCTTCATTGGCTTGGTGGTGTCGCTTGGTGATCAATACCTTGAAAACGCTATGTTGACGATTGCCTTCGACAGTGTCGTTGCTTTGATCTTCTTAGTCTACTTAGTTGGCAATGGGAAGCAACAGGCATAGGTTATGATCATTTGAGGAGTGTGATACAGCATGCACAATAGCCAAGCCTATTATACTCAGCTGCTTCATTATGCTCGCAAAGTGGCTCGACGGGTTGATGAAGCAGAGGATCTTCTGCAGGCTATTCTTCTCGCGGCGGTTGAGGCGGGGCGCACGGATTTATCTTCCAGTGAAAATCGCCGTTGGTTATTTGGTGCTTTAAAAAAACGTGCTGCGTTTGATGCGCGATCTGCAATGCGACGACAAAAGCGCGAAGCTTCTTCTACTCTTTTCTTTGAATCCCAAATTGATCGTCAGGTGCCACTGGACGAATTTGTTGATAGATTGCCACCCAGTCTTAGAACAACGGCCTTGCTGGCATTAGCTGGACATACCAGGGCTGAGGTTACTTGGTTGTTGCGTGTATCCGATGCGACATTGCGACAGCGTATTGTGCAAATTAAGCGACGTTGGCAACAATTTGATGGGCGGCATGCCTTCGGCCTGTCGAATTTAAAAGGGCAGTTGGCCTTTGGGCAAATCCGGCAAGCCTTGTTGCACATGTCTCGTCATCATGACGCCATATTGGCCAGTCACGATCCTGATGGACATCTTTTTATGGTGAGCTCACAAACTCGTCTGCCACGGCAACATAAGGCTGTACTAATCATTAAAGAAGGACGAAAACATGTTTACTAAGAGTAAAATTGGCGCCATTTGTTATTACATCAGCGATGTGGATAGAACGGAGGTGTTTTACCGAGACGTTCTTGGGCTCGATGTGCAGCGAATGAGCGAAGGGGACGGGAGTGACGATTGGCTGTTAGCCAAAACCGCAAATGAAATAGAGCTGCTGTTTTTTAAACAAGAGTCGCGACCAGGAAACTCGCCTATTATTGTGTTTGACCTTCCAGATGGTGGGATTGACGACACAGTCAATGCCCTGTCTGAAAAGGGGGTGACGATTGTGACGCCAGTAAGCCACGCACCGGGTGGCTGGTCGGCAGAAATTGCCGACCCTGACAATCATCAAATATCCATGTATCAATCGGATGCGCTGCCACGTAAAGCACAATAGAGTGTTTGGCTGAGAAGTAACGTCATTACCTAATAAAAAAGCTTAAGAAAATTAAGCCAAAGAAAACCGAGCTAAGCGCTCGGTTTTTTTATCAGGTTAGGTGAGAGGTTGTTTTAAATACCGCCCGAAAAATAATAGGGTATTAAAGAAGCTTACTTTACAACAAGGCTAATAAAAGCTTAGTCATAAACAGAAACCAGCAAAAATCCTAATGAATTAAGCATTACCCAACAACACCTACCTTCCTTAAGCTATTCCACTAATTCAACCCAACCAGAATCTGGGTCGTTCCCAAAACAATCTAACCCCGCAAAAGCTCTATATACATGCTGACAATAATGCCCTTTGTAGATGGCTGGAGCCCCTTGTGGCAGTTCTACCTCAACTTCCCATTTATAGGTTTCATTGGCTTCTAGCTCTTGACCATCAGCTACTGTAAGGTCTAAATCTATTGTATCGTTTGAAGCCCAAACTGTTTCTAACTTACGATAAGCTTGATCGTTGTCATTATCGTATTCAACATCAACATCAGGTACTTCAACTTCCTCGCAAGCTACAACTTTCAAATAAGCTCTGTTTATTTTCACTGGGGCATCGTCTGTTTTTACTGTGATCATCACTCTAAAAGGTTCGGTAAATGATAAGGCCTCACTCTCAATATATACTTTTGCAGCACCACCAGTGACGGCATTTTTGATTGATTTAAGCTTACTGAACAATCCCATGGTCTCTCCTTGAATATATAAAATACAAAAATTAGTCACGAGAAAAAGCCGAGTTTTAGTATTAAAAAAATACTCTTATAACATATTAGAAAATGTTTAAAACTCATCTAACTCGTTAATTTAATTTATCTTTCTAAGAATTAAAATGCAACTCAAGAAAATAAAAAATATTATTTTTGCTTTTATAACCATAAGGGAGGTTTTATATATTTTTTTATATATCTTAAGACGCAAGAAGCTAACAAAATATATAACCGCTATTAAACTGGCTTTCTGCGCGTGAATAAAAAAGATAGTAAAACACCAGAGAAAAAGCCCCAAAAATGTGCTGCCCATGATATGTAAGGTAAAAAACTTACTAAAGAAAATAAGGTTCCACCATAAGCAAAAAATGCCGCAATAGCGATCAGCCAACTACGTAGACTAGGATTAAATATTGCGTCAGCAAATAAAAAACCAAGTAGCGCAAAAACCATCCCTGAAGCACCGATAACTATGCTTCCGCTACCAAAACACCAAACACCTATACCGGAGCCGATGGCTCCTAATATCATAATATAACGTAATTTTAATGCTCCAACGGAAGCGCCTAGCAAACTGCCAAGAATAAGCAATGGAATAGTATTAGAGATAATGTGATAAAGCTCTGCATGAAGAAATGGCGACCATAAAATGCCCAGTAGAGCCTCTAGTGTTCGCGGACGAATACCGAATTGATTTAAATTTCCCCCTAGCAAAACCTTGTTAACAAGGTATGTAACCCAGATAGCAATTACAAACCAAAGTATCTCTTTAGGAATAATTCGCTTAAGCATCTTTTACCTGCTTTAATATTTCCGCTAATGCCGTATCATCAATTCCCAGTACGTCAATAATGACGATGAAAAGATCCGCAGAAAACATCCCTTTATGGGTTTTACTGCGTAAATTTTCAGCGGTCATAGTGATACCTTTTTTACTCAACTCCACGGATAAATCCTCATATTTCATTCCCTTTAACGCTAGGGATGATCGGATATACCGAGTGATAGCGAGCTTATAAGGCGATAATACTTGACGATTTTTTATGTTTTGGTCTTGACTCATTTGCCTGGCCATACGATAAGGATTGTTGACGCTACTACTGAATGTTAAAAGCATTACTCATATTACATAAAGTATATCTTATACTACATATGCATATGCTATATGACAACAAATATAAAACATAGTTGACATAGATTATCTTAATGCTATATTTGTGACCTATGTTACACGCTCATATGTTGATTTAAAAAGGAAAGCCTTATGTCTTGGAACAAAGAAACATTATTAGCGCTTATTGAATCTCAGCCAAATTGGGTTGCAGAGTCAGAAGGTGAATGCCTAAATATCTCTAATGATGAAGGCGTTGATGTCTTTGTCTATGTGGGTAATCAGCAAATATTGGTTGAAGCAGCACTGTTTTCAACAACTAGCGTTAAAGATACAAGTATCCTTAATGATTTGATCTTGCGCAGCCATCAGTTAGTACCTTTAACCTCTATATGCATTAATAAAATAGCGGATGACGACTATTACGTTGCCTTTGGCGCGTTATCTACAGACAGCAAAGAAAGCGTTGTCATAGAAGAAATTGAGACACTTTTCAATAATGTGACTGAGTTTCTTGATTTGTATACTGATCACTTAAATCTGGAGATAGTGGTATGAGTCTAAAAAAACTATGGACAGCGTTGCGCGGAGCAACCAATGAAGGCATCGAGGCAATAGCAGATACTCAAGCGATCCGTATATTGGATCAAGAAATGCGAGAAGCCAAAAAAGAATTGCAAGAATGCGATGAAAGCTTAACCCGTATCATGGCCAAACGTAAGCTGGCAGAAGGCAAGGTAAGTTCACTAAAAGAGGATATAGAAACCTATACTAATCATGCCATCGCGGCCAGTGAAACAGATGAGGCTTTGGCCATCGAGTGTGCTGATAGGGTCAGTGAGTTAGAGGCCACTTTGGAGATCGAGCAAGGCATTCTTGATAGCTTTCTTTCCTCTGAGAAGTCATTAAAAAGCAACATTGCGAAGGCCAAAACCAATGTTCGTATGATGGAACAGCAAATAGAGCAAATTAAAGCTACAGAATCAGTGCAACAGGCACAAGTAGCGGTTTCAACTAGGCATGTGGGTGCTAATAGCAAGGTTAAAACCGCGTTAAGCAGCCTTGATCGTATTAAAGAAAAACAACGTCAGCGCAGTGCAGAACTTGAAGCGGCTGAAGAATTAGCCGCCGAAGAAACTGGTAACTCACTCGATGCCAAACTAAAAGCGGCAGGCATTAAATCTGGAGCGAAAAAAAGCGGTAACGATAAGCTTGCTCAACTATTGGCCGCCAAAAAAGGTTAAATGGTGTTTTTATGGTAAAAAATGGCTACTGCAATAATGCAGCGGCCATTTTTATTGTTATAGTATCGAACACAAGTGGTTAAACTTTTTTCTCTTAAGGACATAAATGAGACTATGTTTACTTCTTTTTTTAACAAGAAAACACCCGAATCATCATCCAGTAATGCGCCTTCCATTATGGGCTTACGTCTCGGTTGTAGCTTTGAAATAGACCCTCTATTAATGCGTATGACACAAGAGCATTTGGTCATTGATAACGCAGCTACTAGCTATATCATACAAGCTGCTGGAATAGCGGAAATGGATGGCACTTGGATGTTTCGCTATTACACCGATGACGATGCTTTTCTACAGGTCATCAGCAACGGCGGAAAAAACACTGAAGATGTTGTGGACGTGAAACTCTTTCATTTTTATGACACTCAAGATGTGGCTTCGCAAGCCATATGGGATAAGCTGCTATACAGACAAATTGGCACACCCACTTACCAGCTTGAAGGGCATACTTATCACCGGGTTTGGACTTCGGTTGGTGACTATCATAATCCCGTCTACGTGCAAGAACGTACCTATGATAAAGACAGCAAGCAAGCATCTGAAACCGATCAGTTCATGATGTTATTTGAACGAGAAATACCAGGTGGTAATACAGAATCGCTTTTCCTTTCGGCAGAAGAAAGTGAGCAAGAGGGTGGTTTAAATCGTTGTTTTGTAATAAGTACTGGTATTACACTAAGCCCCTCACAGTTAACCATTCACGGCTAACAATTTAAACAATACAAGGAATTTTTATGGACTTTCAAGCCCTTCTGATCAGCATTGCTAATTTTGGCAGCTACTTTGGACTCTCTTTACTGTTCGTTATTATCTTTATCTTTGTGTACTCCTTCCTGACTCCTCATGACGAATGGAAACTCATTAAAAACGATCAAAATACCGCCGCATCCATTGGTCTGGGTGGTGCGATTATTGGTTTTTCTATCGCCTTGGGCGGTGCCGCTACAAACTCAGTTTCCTTCATAGATTTTGCTACTTGGGGCCTCGTTGCTCTCATTGCACAATCACTTGCTTTTGCAATGGTACGCTTCATTTTCATGCCCAAAATTGTTGCTCGTATTGTTGCCAATGAAGTCAGTGCCGGAATCATCCTTGCTGCTATCAGTCTTGCCGTCGGCGTACTGAATTCAGCCTGTATGTCTTATTGAGGAGCCTATCGTGAAAAGAAGCCGCTATATTAACCTTGATAAAATGCGCAAAGGCAAGTCCGAGCATCCGCTGTTTCGTCCACTGGCATTAGCTATTGCTTCTATGACACTGGCCGCTTGTGGAGAGACTGAGGAAGAAGTCACAGTCGTGTCTTCGGTTGATGACTGTATCGCTAACACCTCACTGTCTGCACAGCAATGTGAAGTCGCCTACCAAAAAGCCGTTGCTGAAGCGGTTCGTACTGGCCCTAGATACACCTCCATGTGGCAGTGTGAAGAAGACTTTGGCTATAACCAATGCGTAGCCCCTCAATCCTCTAATTTTTTTATGCCTATGTTGACCGGTTTTATGATAGGCAACCTCCTGAATAATAGAGAATATAGCTACAACCCTGTTTACCAATACCGTAATTCAAGGTCATCTTCTCGCAATAGTCTGATGACAGCAGACGGCACTATTATTGGTCGTTCAGGGAAAAGTACTTATCGTGTGCCCACCTCCGAATTAAAGCCAAAGCCCAAAGTGACTCGTACCGTTTCCCGAGGGGGATTTGGAGCAGTTGCCTCTGCAAAATCTAGTTGGGGCGGCGGTAAATCAAAAGGATGGGGGGGATAGATGTTACGCATTCCCATTGCTGAAAGACCTCTTTGGCAAAAGAAGGCTGAGGAATTCGGCTTTGAGTTTCATACCATGTATGGCGAAAAATATTGGGATGAAAGTGCCTATTACCAGTTTTCTCTAGAACAAATAGAACGAGACATCGAGGCTCCCACTGAAGAAATACATCAAATGTGTTTGGCAGTGGTAGACAAGGTCATTAAGGATGATGAGTTGATGCGCCGTTTTTGTTTGCCAGAAGCGCAATGGGATTTTATCCGTCAATCTTGGCTAAATGGCGATCCTAGTTTGTATTCTCGTTTGGATTTTGCCTATTCTGGCAAAGGCGATGCCAAACTTTATGAAAATAATGCCGACACACCAACCAGCCTCTATGAAACTGGCTTTTGGCAATGGTTATGGCTACAAGACAACGTGGATGCAGGAGTATTATTACCCCACTGTGATCAGTTTAATTGCTTGCAAGAGAAGCTCGTCAATCGCTTTAAAGAGATCAAATATCTAACACCAGATCGTATTTTGCATTTTGCTTGCTGCAAAGACACTCCTGAAGACAGGGGAACTGTTCAGTACTTAGAAGATTGTGCTGAAGAAGCGGGAATCGAGACTGGCTTTGTCTTTATAGACGACATTGGACGCGACGCAGATGGCTACTTTACTGACATGAAGGATCAGGTTATTCATTCAATGTTCAAGCTGTATCCATGGGAATTCATGTTTCAAGAAGAGTTCTCAAGCAACCTTGGCAAAAACAACATACGCTGGATAGAGCCTCCTTGGAAAAGTATTTTATCCAATAAGGCACTCTTGCCCATGTTGTGGAAAATGTTTCCCAATCATCCAAATCTGCTGCCTTCATTTTTTGAAGATGAGCTACATCTGGCTACAGACCTAAAGGCTTTAGTGAGAAAGCCCATCTTCTCCCGTGAAGGAGCCAATATTTCTTTTCTCGGTGAAAATACAGAAGTAGAGGCCTCATCAGGCCCCTATGGCGAAGAAGGCTTCATCTACCAAGCAACCCATATACTGCCAAAATTTGGAAATGTTTACACCTTAATCGGTAGCTGGCTAGTGGATAACCAAGCCGCTGGTATTTCGATTCGTGAGGACAGTAACCCCATTACGCAAGACATGAGCCGCTATTTGCCCCATGTGATTATTTAACCAGTGAGTCTTCCTGAGAAAATTCGTAATTCATTGAATTTTCATTGGCTTTTTAATACTTAAATCTAACAATAAATACGCCTTTAGACCTAAAGAATTACAACATGGGGAAGTTTTATAACTCCTCATTAAACAAAGGCCATACCGCAAAAGGATCTATCTCAACCTCAGCCTGTTGACGTTATTGACCTCAATAATCCTTTACTCTGCATAAGGAATCATTATGGTATTTTCATTGTTTTCTGAATCGCAATCCCAACAAGTGATTGATCTTTTTAAGCGTGTCTTTTCTGACTCTGAAGGGGAAACGCAAGGTCAGATCATTGCGGATTTTGTTACCCTTCTCATGGCAACGACCAAGTCGGAAGATTTGATTGGTTGCATCGCAGAAGAAGCCGAAACCCTTGTTGGCTGTATCTTTTTCAGTCGTTTCTGGATTCCTAGTGAGCAAGTTGCCTTTATTTTGTCACCTCTTGCTGTTGCTACTGAGGTTCAAAGAAAGGGGATTGGTCAGAGCCTCATTCTATATGGTTTAGATCATCTCAGGTCTTTGGGTGTCAACTTGGTTTTTACCTATGGCGACCCTAGTTATTATGCCAAAACGGGTTTCGAACAAATCAGTGAAAATAAGGTGAAAGCCCCTTGTCCTTTAAGTCAGCCGATTGGCTGGCTAGCTCAATCATTGGATAGCAGTGAAATCCGGCCTTTGTCTGGCCCCACTCAGTGTGTTGAGGCATTAAATGATCCAAATTTATGGTAACGATATATTGACTCAAGCGATGTATCTTCCTTAACTCGGGTCTGTTCTTGCAATGTTAATAAGAAAGGTATCTTAAGACGTTAGTATTTTACGGTTTCTTAATAGGTATCCAGATAAATTTCATTAAATTTTAAGAGAGGTTAAATGAATAATTTAAAGTCTGCAGAGGCTGGTCAAGCTGTATATAGTAAAAAAGTACTGTTAATTTATGATTTGTTTGTTCTAGGTTTTTCAAATTTATTTTTATGGAAATGCCCAACGAAACTATTGAGGGCCGTGTTCATAAAAAATGCCAGCTCCAACCATTTAGATATGGGGGTAGGAACAGGTTATTACCTAGATAAATGCTTAGTGGATACTGATCGCCGTTTAGCATTGGTTGATTTAAATGTAAATAGTCTAGAGATGGCGTCATCAAGAGTGAATCGATTTAAAACGGAAGTGTATCGTGCGAATGTATTAGAGACGTTAAATCTGCAATGCGATAAATTTGATTCAGTGAGTATGAACTATTTATTGCACTGTCTTCCTGGCTCATTCAAAGAAAAATCCTTGGTATTTAAACACTTGACTCCCTATCTTAATGATAATGCGATTGTTTTTGGGAGTACTATATTGGGTGATGACGTAAAGGTTGGCTTTTTGGGTAGAAAATTGATGTCAATTTATAATAAAAAAGGGATTTTTGATAACCGCAGCGACAGTTTGAACGAGTTGTCATCATCATTGCGTGAATACTTTAATGATGTTGAGATAAAGGTAATAGGCTGTGTCGCTGTCTTCACAGCAAAATATAATCAGGCGGAAAAAGATAACAAAACAGAGTAGTAAGCTATTTCTTTTAAATTTTATCTGGCCTTCGTTTTTCAAAAAGTAATAAGTGAACGTACTGGAAGAGTAGAGTCAATTTTTGACGTTAATAGGTGTTGAATAGGTCTTCAGCGTTAAGGATGGAATTTCTCGAGCTTGTTTTCAAATCTATTAAATCTACTTTTTTGAATATGGAGCTAACTAATTCATAAAAATAAAAATTTTAATATTTATTCTGAGTTCTGCATATTTATGTAGCATCGATTCGATAAGGATGACTTGGAATTTAGAGGGATAGTTACTTAGTACCTATCTTAATTAGCATTATTTGCTATGGATAATATAAGGAAAAAGATGAATATATTAAATAGGGACACTAATCTCGCTATTGAGCATTTGCAAGAAACGTATTTTTCCACGAATTTCGAATCGGGAAGTATGGGGAAGATCATCCAAGTTGGCGAAAGGGCATGGGACTTTTATTTGGCGGATGACAATAATGACCCTTCTTTACCAGACAAGTTTCGCTCTTGGTGGTATATACGAGCAGACAATATGCCTATTGGAGAACCGGTTACCATTACCATCAAAAACCGTGGTTGGCCGTGTCATTATGTCCCCGTTTATAGTCATGATCAGAAAAATTGGTTACGCATTGATGAAAACGATGTGACCCTTAATGCCAATAAAGAAATTGTTATTAATACTGTTTTTACCAATGCAACAGTTTGGTTGGCGCGTTTTTATCCTTATACCCTGACTGATTTAGAAATCTATCTTGCTAGTATAAAAGAGCGTCCTCATGTGCAGGTTCTTGTTCCGGGCATTTCGCAGAATAATCGCCCTATCTATCTGATAAAAGTGACCAATTTTGCTGCGCCAGTGGCGAATAAGAAACGCGTTTTGATTCACGCTCGAACGCATCCGGCAGAAGTTCCGGGATCCTTCGTCGTTGAGGGACTGGTTAATACCTTGCTCAATGGATCCACCAGCATGTTGGAAATCTTAAATACCCATGAGTTCCATATTTTCCCTATGCATAATGTGGATGGGGTCGTTGTAGGCAATTATCGAACCACACCTAACTCAGAAAACTTAGAAGTCCTTTGGGAACGAAAGCCGGGGAATCCTCTGGAATTAGAAGAGAACATCCCCATTGAGGTGAGAATTCTGCATGGCTATGCTAAGAGCTTAATGGAGGATGCCGGGCCTCCAATTTCCTTCGCGCTTAATATACACGCCTCAAACAGTGAGCCAGATACTGGTGCTTTTTTCTATCCGCATTTTGGCCCGAAGAATTTGGGTTTTTCTGACATTGAAGCGGATCTGTGGCATAAACAGTTAACTTTCATATCATTGTTAACATTGCGTTATGGGCCGGATAAGTTTGAACCTGTACCTGATAAGGGGGGAGATGAATTTGTCGATAAACCTTATCCTGAGAGTTGGTGGTGGGCGAATTTTAAAAATACCGTCATGGCGATGACTATGGAGTTAACTTACGATAAGGCGGGTTTTCCAGACCGCATTAGCCCAACAGACATGCGTCGCTTCGGTGAGGTTGCTGTGCCTGCTATTCGAGATTACTTTGCTTTCGTGGGCAAAGGTGAGTATGGGGAGATACCTCACTCATTATTCGATACAGCAAGCATGTCTACGTTGCAATACCCTGAGTTGTATCCACCCAGAGCTAAAGATGAAGGGAAAGAGTAAGTATTACGCCAGTTGGGGTAATCTGAATACGATGCTCTAAAAGGCGATAGATATTACTTTTTTGGAGAAATGAAGTTTGTTACTACAGCAATGGCAAGTGCCATTGCTGTAATCTACATCGCAGAAATGATGGTGTTCACTTAATCACTGGGTAACATAGTCATGATAAATTTGTTTAAAAGGCAAACCTTTAGCATTCCCGAAAAATCATAACAATGCGCTTGTTCACAGCAGAATGGTAGCGCTTAGAAAGAGGTATTTTTGACATCTAATTATCATGCGTAAATCCGATAAAAAACTCGATAATCAAATTCGCTTGGCGTTGACGGATGTGTGTGAGTCCGCTTTAAAAAGCATTCGTGGTTTTGAGTGGCTCACCCACAGTGCTCATTACCATCGTTTCCCTGACAGTTTACGAGTGACCTGTATTTTTGATACCAATGCCAGCCTTGAGGCTTTTAAAGAGTCTGCTGCAAGGCAACAATTGGAACAGAAGATCCATGATGAATTAAACGCCTTGGGGATTCGAATCAAGACGATTCAAAAGCATATTGCTTACGATACGGAAGAAAATTGCGAGCGCTTTCATGAGGGCAATTGGGCCAGACGATTGCAAGATGGTTGAGCTTTAAGTGTCCTAATAGCATCACAATTGATCATTTCGTGGTGAAGTAAATAAGGAGAGTAAATTGAATAGCATTACCTATCCGATATCCGGTTCATGCCAGTGTGGAAACGTTCAGTATCAGCTATTAGCACCACCGCTTATGGTGGTGGCTTGCCATTGTAAAGAATGTCAAAAGCTGTCGACCAGTGCTTTTAGCATAACCGCCATGGTGTCTTCAGACAGTATCAGTTTCCAAGGTGAAATGAAAAGCTGGAGCCGAGTGGCAGACAGTGGTAACACCAGCGCAGCCAAATTTTGTCCGACTTGTGGCAACCGTATTTATCACTTTGATCCCAATGACCCAGATAAATTAAAGCTCAAGCCAAGTAATTTATCCGACACTCGTCTTATACAACCAACTGCCCATGTGTGGGTGAGTGAAAAGCAAGACTGGTATCAAATACCCGACGGCGTTAAGGTGTTTGATAAGCAGCCATAGGCTGGTTGCGGCGTTTCAATTCTGTGTTTGCGGTAACGCCATATCAATTTTTGACTATCTTGTTTGCGTCATCACTTCACCTGACGCAAATGGAAAAGGAGGGAAGCTATGTTGACGATTGAATTTTTACTTACTTCGCTCATTGTGGTGCTGATTCCCGGCACTGGGGTGATATACACGGTTGCTACTGGGTTGTTTGTTGGTAAGCGTGCTAGCTTGTTTGCCGCACTGGGCTGTACCTTGGGCATTATCCCAGCCTTGCTTGCCAGTAGTTTGGGGCTGGCGGCCATTTTTCATACCAGTGCCTTAGGGTTTCAGGTGGTGAAATACCTTGGTGCAGCGTATTTGTTGTATTTGGCATGGCAAATGTGGCGTGCTTCTTCGTCTTTAGAAGTGAAGGCAGAGACCTCGCTGCGAGGTTACAAGCGCTTTGTCACGAAAGGCTTTCTGCTGAATATCTTAAACCCCAAATTGTCCATTTTCTTTTTGGCTTTTCTGCCGCAGTTTATTCCTGCTGGCACCCAAAGCGCCTAGCAGTGCATGTTATTACTCGGGCTTGTCTTTATGTTGATGACATTCGCAGTGTTTGTTGTTTATGGCTTGCTGTCTGGTGTGTTCCGAAACTACATCATTGGCTCTGTAAAGCTGAGTATCGGATTGCAAAAGTTATTTGCGGCTAGCTTTGCTGGTCTTGGTGTGAAACTGGCGTTGAGTGAGCGATCTTAAGTCTAGGTCCAGTATTTTCTTTGTCTTTTTACAGAGAATGGCGACGATTTATCGTTTTTCAAAGATGGATAAGAAGCAAAGTTTAATTCAAAGATGAATTAAACACCTTGGGGATTCGAATCAAGACGATTCAAAAGCATATTGCTTACGATACGGAAGAAAATTGCGAGCGCTTTTATGAGGGCAATTGGGCTAGACGATTGCAATATTAAGCTTGCAACTCAAGAAAACAAAGCATCCGTGCTTAGCAGTAATCCTTCCTTGTGATACTACTCCGAGAAACTGACGTCACCATTTTGCTAGCAAAGCGTATGACGCCAGTTTTCGGTGTGCTTATTGTAGAACGAGAGGTGTGTAGAATGTCGTTCTGCGTGATGACACCATGTTAAATTGGTTTAGCCACCAATCGTGATTTTTGGTCTTAAAGTTCACATAAAGCGCTTCTTCTTTGTCGTTTGAAGCCACTTGCGCTTGATCTAAGCCATAAAGCGGATCCAAGCCATACAAAGCGCTTGCTCCCTTATAATTTTGCTCAGAACCAACGAAATTCGCGACGACAGTATAGGCTTGTGCCGAAAAGGCTACGGCATCCCACAACACCATTGAATTTTTAGGGTAAGGGTTGGCGACAGCTTGTTGATTGACCTGTACGTAACCGCCGTACTCGCCTGCCCAAGAGGAAGGAATGGCGATGATGTCAGCACGTTTACCACTTAAAATCCCCGCAATTTCAGGGTAAAGCACTTCTTCTCCAAGCATTACGCCAACTCTACCGACTTCAGGTACATCGATGGTTTTAATCGTATTGCCAGCAGTGGCCCAAGTTGCTTCGTTCGCGTTTAGGTGGGTTTTGCGATAAGTATCAATTAGCTGGCCTGATTTATCCAATACCACTGCACTAACATAGAGATCATCTTTGTCCTGCTCAATTAGCGTGTAGATAAGGTTAACGCCTTTTGCCTTAGCCAAAGCGCTCATTTCTTTGAAAGTGTCGCCATTAATTGGCTCAGCCCATTTCTTTGCAATGCTTGACGTCATTTGCATGTGTTCACCAGTCAAGCTGTATTCAGGCAGCACCGCAAGATCCGTGTCATTTAGGTCTGCAACCAATGATTTGATGCTTGAAAGGTTTGCTTTTTTGTCACCTAGGATAGGTTGGTACTGAAGGGAAACACTGCGAATTTCACGCTCAGTGTTGTCGATTTTGTAGTTCCATGGCGCAATGTGTAGCATCAAAGGTTGATATAACTCAGGGCGACGACCTTTGAGTTTGTCCTCTCTGGTTGAGTAGTTTTTAGGATCTACTTGAGCGTAAACAATAGTGGTTTCTTTAGACTCTTCGTCGTCTTTAGATACGAATGGAGCTTCCTTGATGATGTTGCCATTAGGATCAATAACAGCGCTCATTCCAACCATGTGAAAGCTTTTTTCGGTATTGTTACGGTTGGCCTCAATAATGTAGACCCCGTTTTGCATGGCACGTGCTTGGTTGTAATAAATTGCTTGAATCGATGAGTTAGTCGGAAAAGCAATAATGTCCGCACCGTTAAGAGTCGGAATTCTCGAACTCTCGAAATAGCCAGAATCCATACAAATATTAATGGCAATCTTTCCAAGCTCTGTTTCAAACACAGGGAAGCCTAAATCACCCCAGGCAGCCCAATGTTCTTCTGCTTCCCATTGGTGAGTTTTACGGTAAGAGCCGATAACACCTTCTGGTCCGACCAGTACCGCAGAGTTGTAGTAAATGCCAGTCTCGCTGTCCTCTTCGGCCATGCCGGTGACTATGTAGGCATGGTACTTTTTGGCCAGAGCACCGAGCATGTCAGTTGTTTTACCAGGAATAGTGTCGGTAAAGTTTTTGATCTCTTCACGGCTATTGTATAGGTAGCCTGTTGTCGCCATTTCAGGGGCGACCACTAACTTAGCACCGTTTTTTAGAGCGGTTTCTATGTCTTTGCTCAATGACACTAGATTTTGGTCAAGTTCATTAAAAATAGGATTGAATTCTACAGAGGCAACTTTAAAAGGTTGGATTTGTTCTTTTGCCATCGCAGTACCAAATAAGAGGCTGATAAAAAGGGTAATAATTACTTTTAGAGGGGATCTACTTAGGGTCATTTCATTTCTACAAGGTTAAGTTTCGAGACACAAGCAATAGCATCTCTTGTGCCAATTTGTATCTTGTGAATGGTGAATGAAAAATTTTAAGAAAATGTTGAGTCATGGTGCGTGTCTTATATTTGTGAATTCAAATTTAACCCTGAAAGAAAGCATTGATCTCGCTTATTGAGTAAGATTGATTGTGCTGATTTGGTGCGTTTGAATGCGAGTTTGAGTTTAATTGGTGCGCATCTATGTGCGTTATCGTTTAAATGAGGTTTTGCAGTGCATGTTTTGGGCTTAATTAGACATGAGATGAAATACGTGCTTCCAGTGATGTGTCTGACTCGAAAGAGCAAGTTGAGCTAATTCAAACCGTTATGGATGCTTGCCAGACCGCTCAACTATCCGAACTCAATTAAATTAAGATAAGTGGCCGTGAGCCATCTTTCATTTCGTTGTATCATCAAGTGCTAAGAGTCTAACGTCTAGGAAACGCTGAGTATGTCGACGCCGCAATATCATCATTTACAGCAATACTTTCATGATCTGATTGATAGTAAACAATTAATACCTAGCAGTAAGCTTCCTTCGGAAAGGGAAATCGGCGAACAATTTAATCTTACTCGGGTCACTATTCGTCAGGCATTGAAAAATCTAGAAGCGGAAGGAGTGATTTATCGGCAAAATCGTCGTGGCTGGTTTGTTTCCCCTCCCGCTGTGATTTATAACCCAGCCCGCCATTTAAGCTTTAACATGTATGTTACTGAGCAAGGCTGCCAGCCAAGTACCGAAAAGCTTATGCAACAAATTGAACCAGCCAGTGAAAAAATTGCGCAATTAATGAACATTCAACAAGGTGATCCGGTGCTTTTTTTACATCGCCGTCGTTATATTGACCAGCGTCCGGTGTTAATTGAAAAAATGTACATCAATCATAAATTGTTGCCGGGGATTGAAAATGAAGATCTCACCGAGTCGTTAAGTCAAATATTAAAAAGGAAGTATCAACAAGAATATCGCGACATGGATCTGTCTTTTAATTCCACCTCTTTACCTGCGAATGCTGCCAACGATCTAGGCATTGCAGCGGGTCAACCGGGTTTACAGATTGAACGCATCAATTATACCAGCGCCAAAGAAGTGTTAGAAATAGACTATGAATACTGGCGTCATGATGCCGTTCATATCCATATCTCAGTGCGCGACTAGCACTGAATCTAGGCTTATCAACTCCATTCTCTAGGTTATCGTCATCACGGTTTCGTCATCGTTTTGAAATATTTGGCTGTTATTTTGCATAAAGCAATCTGGTATATACCAGACTGCAACCACCGATGCATGGAGATAAAGAGATGACTCAGAAGACCCTATTTAAACGTCTGGCTGTTTTAGCAGGTATCACCACGATTTCGATAGCAGCTCATGCGGCAAAGACAGAATTGACTGTTTATACTGCGATTGAAGCAGAAGACCTTAAAAAATACGCAAAGCGTTTTAATCAAGAGCACCCAGAAATCAAAATTAACTGGGTACGCGATTCAACCGGTATCGTTACAGCAAAATTGCTGGCCGAAAAAGAAAATCCTCAAGCTGATGTGGTGTGGGGCTTGGCGGCAACCAGTTTAATGTTGCTGAAAAATGAGGACATGCTGGAGTCTTATAAGCCAGAAGGCTATGACAAGCTGTCTGACAAATTTAAAGATAGGGATGCCAAGCCAGTGTGGACAGGTATGGATGCTTGGATGGCGGCCGTTTGTTTCAACACGGTAGAAGCCAAAAAATATAATCTACCTAAGCCAACTTCATGGAAGGACCTAACTAAGCCTGTTTACAAAGATCACATTATTATGCCTAACCCGAACTCTTCCGGTACGGGCTTCTTAGACGTGAGTAGTTGGTTGCAGATCTTTGGTGAAAAAGAAGGTTGGGCTTACATGGATGACCTGCATAAAAACATTAACCGTTACACACATTCAGGTTCTAAGCCTTGTAAGTTAGCGGCAGCGGGCGAAATTCCAATTGGTATTTCGTTTGCCTTCCGTGCAGCTAAATCTAAGAAACAGGGCGCGCCACTGGACATAGTGTTTCCAACAGAAGGTTTAGGTTGGGACATGGAAGCAACGGCGATTGTTAAAGGAACGGACAAGCTGGCTGCGGCTAAGACCTTGGTTGACTGGACGGTGTCGAAACAAGCTAATGAAATGTACAACGAAGGTTATGCTGTAGTGGCTATGCCAGGTGTGGCAAAACCGGTTGAATTTTTCCCTGCCAACGCTGAAGAACTCATTATCAATAATGATTTTGAATGGTCTGCAGACAACCGCACTAAGATCCTTGCGCAATGGCAAGAGCGCTTCGATAACAAGAGTGAAGCCAAATAAATAAAGCTAAGCGGAAATAGGGCATTCGCCCTATTTCCTGTGTGTTCAACTCAACCATTATTCAGTGTGTTTTGTCATGGCTCAGGGTGTTATGAGCGGGCCATTACCAAACACACTAGGCAAAGCAGAGGATCTCATGTCGACCCAAGCCTATCTAGAAATTCAAAATATCCATCAGACATTTGGCTCACATCAGGCGCTAAAAGACATTTCTCTTCATATTAATGAAGGGGAATTTGTGTGTTTTTTGGGGCCATCAGGGTGTGGTAAAACCAGTCTACTAAGAATCATCGCTGGCTTGGACACACCGGTATCTGGTGATCTATTTCAGGCTGGAGAAAACAATACCTATACCCCCATTAAACACCGTGACTTTGGTATTGTTTTCCAATCCTATGCTTTGTTCCCCAATTTAACGGTAGCCAATAATATTGCCTATGGTTTGGTGTCCAACAAGGTCAGTGCCAGTGAACGTCGAACCAAAGTCACTGAATTGCTCGCCACCGTTGGCTTATCCGGCAGCGAAGAGAAATACCCAGCACAATTGTCTGGCGGGCAGCAACAACGTGTGGCGTTGGCGAGAGCTTTGGCTACCTCGCCTGGTTTGCTGCTACTGGATGAGCCACTTTCCGCATTGGACGCAAGAGTCAGGGCGCATTTGCGACAAGAAATAAAGCAGCTACAAGAGAAACTGGGCGTCACTACTATTATGGTGACCCATGATCAAGAAGAAGCCTTGACCATGGCAGATAAGATTGTCGTGATGAATCAGGGTGTGATTGAACAAATTGGCACACCGCAAGAAGTCTATGCTCAGCCGAAAACACCTTTCGTGGCGGAGTTTGTTGGAGAGATGAACTTCCTCAATGCGACAGTAAGTGGGAATGGATTGATGCAATCTCATGATTTGAGTTTACACTGTGATAACACCACGGGCATGGCAGAAGGGAAACAAGTTCAGTTGGCGATTCGACCTGAAGACATTCGTTTCAGCACAGGGGACGAGGAGCAAAACTTAGTCAATGCGAAAGTGCTTCATCTGGAATTTCTTGGCTCTAGAGTACGTTCTTTATTGCAACCGGAAGATCACCAACACACCATTGTGGCGGACATTTCGATGAATGAAATGTCTCGTTTACAGCTAACACAAGGGCAACAGGTGCATTGCCAGTTGCCACAGGAACGTTTGCATATCTTTGGAGGTGAGGCATGAGTCAATCCAGCCAAAGTTTGACTTTGCAAGCGGCGCCTAAGCCAAGCTGGTTGTCGCGCCGAAGCCTCGATGAATGGAGTTTAGGCGGTGTTTTAGTCATTGGTGTCTTGGCGCTTTTTGTTTGTGTTGTGATGCCTTTGTACACCTTGTTGTCGAAGAGTGTAGAGAGTAAAGCGGGTGATTTTATTGGCCTAGATAACTTTGCTAAATTCATTGAGACGCCAAGTTTGTACAGTTCGATCAGTAACTCCTTATTGATCGCTTTTTTGTCTACTATTATCGTCACCAGCTTATCTTTCTTAGCTGCCTATGGCATCAGTCGAACCTGCATTCCGTTGAAAGGCGTTTTTAAGACTGTTTTGGTGTTACCAATTTTAGCGCCTTCTTTACTGCCCGCGATTAGCTTGGTGTATCTGTTTGGTAATCAGGGAATATTGAAAGAATTATTAATGGGCGAAAGCATTTATGGCCCCATTGGTATTGTGATTGGGTCTTGTTTTTGGACTTTTCCTCATGCTCTGATGATCATGCTAACGGCACTTGCTAATACCGATGCGCGTTTGTACGAATCTGCAGAAGTGCTGGGCGCGTCGCCCATGCGAACCTTCTTTACCGTAACCTTGCCTGCGGCGAAATACGGCATTATCAGTGTGGCCTTTGTTGTCTTTACCCTAGTCATTACTGATTTTGGTGTGCCCAAAGTAATTGGTGGCCAGTTTAACGTATTGGCGACGGACATTTATAAACAGGTCATAGGGCAACAGAATTTTGAAATGGGGGCGACGGTCAGTGTGATTCTCTTGTTGCCTGCATTATTAACCTTTATTACCGATCGCTGGTTGCAACGCAAACAGTCGGCGTTATTGACCTCGAAAGCGGTACCTTGGACGGCACCACAACGTATCTGGATAGACAGAGGTTTTCTTATCCTAATGTTGTTGGTATCCGGCGTGATACTCAGCATTATTGGCATGGCGATTTACGCCTCTTTGGTGACCTTTTGGCCCTATAATTTGGCCTTGTCTTTCAACAATTATAACTTTGATCTCATGGACGGCGGCGGCTGGGAGTCCTACTGGAACTCGATTCAGATGGCCGCCTTTACCGCACTGATTGGTACAGGGTTTATTTTCTTCCAGTCTTATCTGGTGGCGAAATTACCTGGCTTTCATGTCCTCAAATGGTTTTTTCATTTGTTCGCTATCTTGCCTTTGGCGGTACCTGGTTTGGTGTTGGGTCTGGCCTATATTTTCTTTTTTAATGCGCCGAATAATCCTTTGAATAGCATTTATGGCACCATGACCATTTTGGTGGTCTGTACTATTAGCCACTTTTATACGGTTTGTCACCTGACCGCAACGACGGCGTTAAAACAGATAGACAGTGAATTTGAGTCGGTATCAGCGTCGTTAAAAGTGCCACAAATCAAAACCTTTTGGCGAGTTACTTTGCCTGTTTGTATGCCCGCTGTACTGGACATAGCCAGTTATCTTTTCGTCAATGCCATGACCACAGTATCCGCAGTGGTCTTCTTGTATTCCTACAATACCAGTTTGGCATCAGTGGCGGTGTTAAACATGGATGACGCAGGGGACATTGCCCCTGCCGCGGCCATGGCGGTGATGATCATGCTGACTTGCATGTTGGCGCGCATCCTACATTGGTTCTTGGGCAGCGTGCTGCTGAAACACACGCAAACATGGCGTCAAAGATAAGATGGCTGTGCTATGACAATTACGGCCATTATCTTGGTGCTCATCTCCACCATCATGCATGCGGGCTGGAATTTTTTTGGTAAAAAAACCAGCCCCACTTTGGCTTTCTTTTTTCTTACCATGGTGGCGGGGGCGGTACTCTTTTCGCCTTTGGTCGTGCTGAAGTGGTCGTTTATTGGTGCGTTTAATAACGAGATAATTCTACTCTTGTTCATGACAGGTTTTTTTCAGTCGATTTATCTGTGGGGCTTGGCGGAAGCCTATAAAGCGGGAGACATGTCAATTGCTTACCCCATCGCTCGATCGTCTCCTCTCATTATGGTGGGTATTTCGAGCTTTTTGTTAGGGCAGCAGCAAGCCATTTCTGTGCAAGCCGTACTTGGTATGGGCATGATAGTGATAGGTTGCCTATTAATTCCTTTACCAAACTTTCAGGCGTTTACCTGGCGTAACTATGCCAATCGAACCACCTTGTTTGCCTTGGTGGCGGCGTTTGCCACAGCGGGATACTCCTTAGTGGACAATCAAGCCACTTTCTTGATGCGTCGGCTTCAAGATGACTCGGGACAAGCACTGGCAACCGCCAGTGAAGTGGCTTTGGTGTATGTGACATTGCAAAGTGCTTTTGCTGTGATTTGGATGATTTGGTTTGTGCTGAGAACCAAATCACAACGACAGGAATGCAAAAATTTGCTCAATAATCAATGGCAGGCCGCTTTATTCACTGGTGGTCTGATGTTGGGTACCTACTCACTGGTGATTTTAAGCATGGCTTATGTTGATAATGTCAGCTATGTGGTGGCATTCCGGCAATTTAGTATTCCATTGGGCGTTTTATTCGCCGTTATTGGCTTTGGAGAATCCCTTCGAGGCCCCAAAATTATCGGTGTATTTATCACCTTTATTGGCTTAGTGGCCGTGGCACTAGGCTAAAGAAAACCTTTATGTATCAATAAGGAGCCAGAATGGCACTCGCATTTTTCGATCTCGATAACACCTTAGTCGCTGGGGATACAGCACAAGCTTTTTCAGAATACATAGATAAGGATCCAAGCATACCGACACCTGAAGACTTTTTGGACAAGAATCACAGTTACATGGATGAGTACGATGCGGGTACCTTGGATTTAGCCGATTATATGCGTTATACCCTGTCGCCCTTAATGTCATTAACTGCGGCACAAGTGCAGGAATTGATTCAAAGTTTTATTGACGAAGTGATTGTGAAAATGGCCTTGCCTAAAGCCAACGCCTTAATTGAGCAACACTTGAATGAGCAAGACCAAGTAATCATTATCTCGGCAACGGGGACACATTTGGTTGCCCCCATTGCGAATTATTTAGGGGTATCTCACGCATTAGGTGTGGATATAGATATCCAACAAGGACAGATTACCGGTGAGGTGGTGGGGGTTCCGACCTTTAAACAAGGTAAAGTGACACGGGCTTTGGCATGGGCTGAACAACACGGCTATGACATGAAAGACGCTTATTTTTACAGTGACTCCCACAACGATTTGCCCTTGTTAGAGCAGGTGACTCATCCTGTGGCGGTTGACCCCGATCCGACCTTGAAACAAATTGCCACACAAAAAGGCTGGCCAATTGTGAGCTTGAGATAATCTTGGAATCGTAGCAAGGTGAAGTGACTGGCTAACGGTTTTTATTTTTCAACCCTATCTACTTTACCTTGCTTAATTCTCTGCATGTGTGGCGCGGCGTTATTTTAAATACCTGTGCCAGTTGTACTGGACGGTTGCAAAATAGTATTGGCAGTACTCTTGCCTTTCTGTAATGAATTCAGAATCGACTTCATTGAGAAGGTTGGGATGTTGCTCTGGGTTAGCGCCATAAACTAAACAAAGAGTGGAAAAGTAGCGTTGTAGATCAAAACTGTGCTCGCCAATGTAATCCAAACTATCGTAATACTCTGGCCCTTCCTCTGACTCGAAAGCAAACATGTCCGCTGCACTGATGGCAATGGAATCACCTTGATCAAAGTTTTCAAGAATGAGTAAGGTGGCTAAATTATCAGCCGCATCTTCTTCTTTGCCAAGAATAGCGATGTCTTGATCCAGAATATAAGCGTGAGCCAGTTCATGAAAAAGCGTATGGATAAGGGTATGAATTGCCGCATCTGTGCTGGTGACACCGTAGTTTTTTTGATAAGCGTTCTGCTTAAAGTAGCGCTCTGCTCCGAGAATAAAAGAGTAGGGAATCAAGATACTGTTATCCTGAGAGTCAAATAGTGGTCCCTCATCGCTCCCAAAAATGATGGAGATAGGCTCATTAAAATGGAATTGTTCATCGATAATCGTCGACATTCTGTTAAACCACTGGCGGTCTTTTAAGACGGCTAATATGGTCTTTTCTTCATTGTTTTTAGCACCTTGTAATGTGAAGGTGGCATTGGCGGCATACAGGTTTTGTAGGGCGAGCAACAGCATCACCGGAAAGATAACGAAACGTATCATAGGGAAAGCCTTTTTTAACGGAATACGTAATACTAAATAAAATGAATGCGCTTGTGATTTCTTTTTTTAATTTAAACAACTAACGGTTTTTTCTGGCATCAACTTTTTCAATAAGTCTGCCACAGCATTATGACTAACAAGCAGTTGCTTGCCTGATCCAATGGCATGGCAACGAACCATTGCTGGCAAACCTCATTGCCTAGGGATTTTCCTAGATGAGAATAGTGATTTTGTGGCACCCAGTTTGGGTTGTCTGAGTCTGTTGCCTTTTTCACAACACTAATGAAATCGCAAGCCATTCCTATTGCTGAATTAAAAGACGGTATCCTAATGGCATTGAAATATCATAAGCTTAAAAGACGGCCTTTATCAGGCGCATGAGCATCCATTTAACAGAGGTAAGTCATGATCTTCGAACCTGTGGTATTACAAGGCGAGCATGTTCGTTTAGAACCCTTGTCGAAAGCGCATAAAACGGGGTTATGTGAAGCGATATACGATGGTGAATTATGGAAGCTGTTTGTTACCATAGTGCCGCATGTCAATGACATTGACGATTTTATCGATAATGCCTTGATGGCTCATGCATCTGGTGACGGTTTAGCCTTTGCCACCATTGATGAAAAGACGAATCAAATTGCCGGCTCAACTCGCTTTATGAAAGCCAACCTCGCTAATAAGCGGGTCGAAATTGGTTTTACTTTTCTTGGCCAGCGTTTTCAAAAAACTCATATTAATACCGAGGTAAAATTGCTGATGTTGGCGCATGCCTTTGATGTTTTGTCGTTGAATCGTGTTGAGTTTCTGACAGATTATTTAAACACCCAATCGCGTAACGCGATATTGCGCTTAGGTGCCAAACAAGAAGGTATTTTGCGTAATCACATGGTGATGCCAAATGGTAGGGTAAGAGACTCAGTTGTCTTCAGTATTATTGCTAATGAGTGGGCTGGAGTGAAACAAAATTTAGAAGATAAATTGACCTCCTTAATACGAGGCGTTGAGTAGGATGCATTTTTCATAAAGAGTATGAAGGTTGTTAGGGCCATTTAGTATGTCATTGGAATTAGACCACTTTTTTATTCTTACAGAACAACCTGAGCAAGCTGGTGATAAGCTGGTGGAGTTTGGCTTGCAAGAAAGCTTTCGTCGCGACCACAAAGGGCAAGGAACGTCGAATCGTCGTTTTCAATTTACCAATGGTATGTTGGAAATTTTGTATCTGCGTGATGCAATGGAAGCCAGTAATGGTCCTGCTAAAAAGATGCATTTGGTTGACCGAGTAGAGCGGACTGACGCATCGCCTTTTGGCGTGGTGTTGACGCGAACCTGCGAGATGGGAATTTCCATGCCTTTTCAAGGTTGGTCTTATCAACCGGACTATTTTCCTGCCCCAAATGCTTTTCATGTTGGCGCAAATTCGCTTATTTTGGCAGAACCTCTGTGTGTCTACGTGCCTTTTATGTCGCCGCTTAAGCGTGTTGAAGACGAAGCACCAATTCGCACCATTTCAAAGGTGACTGTAGCGGTGGCTAAAGAGTCGTTTTCAGACACCTTAGAGGGTCTTACATCGGTTGATAGATTGTCATTTATCAAGGCACAAGAACACCTTGTTGAATTAACATTAGGAAATGAAGAGCGCGGTGAATGGCAAGATTTTCGTCCTCACTTGCCTCTGATTATTCGTTGGTAATGGAATAGAGCAAAATGGAAACCAAACGTCTTATTTTACGGCAATGGCAAGCGAGTGATTACTCTGTCTTTGCTGAAATGAACGCTGACCCACAAGTGATGGAATTTTTCCCCGCGCGCTTAACGAGTGCCGAGAGCCATGCTCTTGCGGATCGTCTAAAAGGCTTGATTACTGAGCGAGGCTGGGGTTTTTGGGCGGTCGAATTAAAAGCCACGAGCCAATTTATGGGATTTGTGGGATTGCATTATCAAGATGAAGACAGTGGTATTCCCAATGCACCATTGGTGGAAATCGGTTGGCGCTTGTCATCTGTTTATTGGGGGCAAGGTTACGCCACGGAAGCGGCTTTTGCCGCATTAGATTATGCGTTTGAGCAATTAGCGGTAACCCAAATGTATGCCTTTACCTCGTTGCAAAACATGCCATCACAACGAGTGATGCAAAAATTGTCTATGATCAATTGTCAGCAAGATTTTGATCACCCTAAATTGCCTGATGGTCATACTTTGCAAAGGCATTGTTTGTATTCAATTGATCGCACAAAATGGCGGAAGATGAAAAAAGGGAATGGGGAGTAATGTCAATGCAATTAGTGGTTGGGTCATTGTCAACTTGGTCGATGCGAGCCTGGTTATGCAGTCGTATCGCTGAAATAGAATTGGATTTGGTGGTTGTGCCGTTAGGTGAGCTAGGTTACGAGACTAAGCTTGCGTACTATTCACCTTCTAACTTGGTACCCGTGTTAGTAACCGATCAGGTGACCATTCATGACTCGTTAGCCATCGTAGAGTATTTTAATGAGCTTTCTGATGGTGTTTTGTACCCAGTAAATTCATTTGACCGAGCCATGGCGAGGAGCTTGTGTGCTGAGCTGCATTCTGGTTTTGTCGCGATTCGAACCCTTTGTCCTTTTTTGTTTGATGAGGTGGTAAATGTGGATCAAAGCATTCCGGCCATTAGTAATGATATTGCCCGTTTACAGGCAATTTTTTCTCAGGCGAGATTGCCTTTTATGTTTGATAGCGCAGGCGCGGTAGATGCTTTTTATGCCTTAATGGCGTACCGCTTACAGGCTTATGGTGTGGTGTTTGAAGGGCGCGCTGGTGAATATCAACAAAGCCTGTTGAATTGGCCTGAGTTTATAAAAGTACTGCATGAATCAAGGGGTTGGGCGGCAGAGAAATAGCCTGCATTGCTGGGCCGCTTTTCCTAAGGCTGTCTATTTAGCCGCTCCGCTAGGCCAATAACACACGCCACAAAATGCCTGCTCCGAGTAGGCAAAATAGCATACCGCATAGCAGATCGATATAACGACTGAGGCGCGTTAGCAAGGCTTGGCTGCTGGCTTTGGTCAGTAGCCAAGCTAACGCGCTAAACCAAGCAAGCGATAATCCCCAAATAATCAGCAAAGCCGAGCCTTTTCCAGCCCACGACATGCCTGCTGGGATCAGACTGGACATAAGACTAATGAAAAACACCAAGGCTTTGGGGTTGAACAAATTGGTTAAAAAGCCCTTTGAAAAGGCCTGTTGTTTTTTTCTCAATAAGGCTTGGTCCTGTGTATTGGCTAAGCTCGTTGTCTGCTGCCAGTTTTGATAGCAACTGATTAACGCGCCAACGCCTAAATACAAAAGGTAGCCTGCGCCTAAGCATTGTAATAGACGAAACAAAATAGGCTGCTGGTGGACCAACAAGCTGATGCCAGTAATGCTCAGCACCGCATGGGTTAAGATGCCAAGGGATAAGCCAAGGGCAATGTAAAAGCCAGTTTGGCGACCATATCGTGAAGCGTTCTGTACCACCAGAGCAAAGTCCGGCCCCGGGCTGATTAACGCCACAAAATGTACCAATGCTAGGGTAAATAAGATGGATACTTCGTTCATGTTAATAGCCTTCTGTTAGTGACAAGATTAATGGCAATTATCATGATTCTTGAATGGTTGGGCTTGTAAAATATTGACAATTAACGAATTTCTGAAGGGGATACGCCAAAGCTGTGTTTAAAGGCCTTGCTGAAATGTGCTTGATCGTAAAAAACCACTTGTAGCGCGACTTCTGTCCCCGAATGGTTGGCTTTAAGTAGCTTCATTGCCTGTTCAAGACGTAAGCGAGTAAACCAAGCATAGGGCGTCATGCCAACTTTGGCTTTAAATTGACGTTGAAACTGACTTGGGCTGAGGTCACATAAGTCCGCTAGCTGCTGTAAAGAAACAGGCTCAGCTAAATGGGCCAGTAAAAACTCACGCAAGCTTTGCAGGTCATTTTTGCCTAATGAATAAGTTGTTTTGAAAGCTTGACTCTGCCCGTACCTGTTGATTAGAGGTGAGAAGCTTTCGTAAGGTAAGCAGTCGCGCGCTAATTGACTTAAATCGCCTTTACTCAAAGCAAAATAAGCCTGAGAAAGAGAGTGGAACACCACAGGATCTTGAATGACCTTGTGAGGAAAGATAAAAGTGTTTTCGCTAGAGGCGTTTTCCTCTAAAGCTGTAAACCAGTCGGGCTCGACAGAAAAAACATGTGTTGTGTATCCATTAGCCTCCATTGCACGACCATCGTGCAACACATCAGGCGGCATGATAACCAATTCACCTGGCCCAACATGCTGACGTTCGCCTTGTGAGATAAAAGTTTGGCAGCCCTCCACGATAAGCCCAAAGTGATAATCGAGGTGATAGTGTCGATCAAATTCAAAGGATTGAAAGTGACCGCTTATTAAGTTCACTGACGGATCCGCTGAGGTGAAGTGTTGTACTTTATCCATGAGGTTACTATTGCTTTAAGGCGGTTACTTGAACTGTTTTACCAATTACTCTTTATGTCCAGCTTAGCGAATGGCGTCATCTAAGTCTTGTAAAAAACTGACAGTTTGATGGAAAAGGTCTAACTTTACCTTTAAAGCCTATTGCTGCCTAAGGAGAAAGCCATGTTCCATGTTGAAAAACAGGGAGACAATCATTTGTACATTGCGTTTGATGGTCAGTTGGATTCATTGCAAATGGAGGTGGCGCTGAATGAGTTTATTTTGCTGGCGCAGGGCATTGAAAAGGGCACCATGTTGTATGAAATCGCCGCTTTTCATATGCCTTCATTCAGTGCTATTGCCGTTAAATTATCTAAATTACCAACCTTATTTAGCTTGATTGGTAAGTTCCGCAAAGCGGCGGTATTGACCGATGAAAAGTGGCTACAAAAGGTCAGTGAAATAGAAGGTTTGTTGATTCCTGGGTTGGAAATCAAAGCCTTCTCATTAGACCAAAACGTGGACGCTGAAGCTTGGTTGGCGTCATGATATTTGATCAGACGCACTTTCTTTAATGCGTCTTACCTAATAACTTTACGTGGGGGCTATTTAATAGGGACTGTCTACATGGGTTCAAAAACCGAGCCTAAACTGGGCACGAAGAGTTTATTGTACATTCGGCTTGCATAGTCGTCTGTCATGGATGCCATATAGTCGCAGATGATGCGCAGACCATTATCGCCTTGATCGCAACTACTTTGCCATTCGCGAGCGATTTCCTGGGGTAAGAGTCTGGCTGGGTCGGCACTGTAGGCTTGGAACATTTCTAATAACATTTGTTGGCCTTTATAGACCAGCATTTGTACTTCTGGACGCTGAATAATGTGTTGCATTTCAAATTGCTTGAGCAAAGCTAAGGCTTGTCGTTGTCCTTCTGGTAAACCGACTTGAAAGCGTAATAGCGGATGCTCAAATTTCGGATTCTCCACCACCTGACAAGAGGTAATAAACCAGCTAACCAAATTACCAATGGCTTCTTTGCGTAAATGACTTTGACGACTAAACAATTGGGTACGCAAGCTAGTAAGATTGTTTTTGAAGAAAGGCGAGGCTAAAGCAGACAGTTTTGGCTCCAAATGTTCTTGCCACATGTCTTTGGTGACCATACCAAGTACAATGGCATCTTCGAGGTCATGGACCCCATAGGCAATGTCGTCTGCCAAATCCATGATGCTGGTATCAAAACTGGCGTGCGCGACTTTACCGTGGGCTTCTGGCGAGCTGCGCTGAACCTTTTGTAAGGCGTCTTTATCCGCTTGGCTAAAAGGTTCTATGATCCAGTTCAATAAGGCTTGTTCGTCTTCATAAACGCATTTAGGTGGCGTCCAATTGGCGGCTTTAAATTGGCGAAAGTTATCGGGTTTACTGGGGTATTGTCCAACCACCTGATGGTGTTGCACTGGGTATTTCAAAATGCCGAGTAGGGCTCTGCGAGTCACATCCATGCCAAAACGTTCAGAATAGGAGCCACGCTTGCCAAGGATGCGTAATGATTGCGCATTGCCTTCAAAGCCGCCGTTATCCAACATCATATAATTGAGAGCGATTTCACCTCCATGACCAAAAGGCGGGTGACCAATATCGTGACTCAGACACACGGTTTCAATGAGCGCATCGTCGGCTAACCAAGGCTGGAACTCTGCCGTTTCTGCTGAGCTAAATTTGAGATGATGCACTATGCCGCTGCCGATTTGCGCCACTTCCAAAGAATGGGTAAGCCGGGTGCGGCTGTAGTCATTTTGACGGATGGCCAATATTTGCGTTTTGGATTGTAAGCGACGAAAAGCAGCACTGTGAATGATGCGTGCTCTGTCTCTTTGGTAAGGGGTTCGATAATCGTTGTCGCGAGCAGTGTGTTGGCCAGATTGTCTTTCGTACCAAGGTTGAAAAGCGTCGTTTGCAACTGTCATAGGGGTCATCGATCTAGGTAAATAAACCCCAATCTTTCATCAAAACACGATTTAGGTCAATGTTCCGTGAAAATGCCTTAGGCATAATGTTCCTTATTATAAGGAATCGTTATGCTAAATACTCAACACTTAATGACATACAAAGCCTTAGTGGAAACTGGGAGTTTTACTCGCACAGCTAAGCAATTGGGTCTGACCCAACCAGCGATCAGTCAGCACATACAAAAACTGGAAAAGGAGTTGGGAGAATCCCTATTGATTCGTCATGGGCGCAGTATTGAATTGACACCAGCGGGCAAGGTGCTGTTAAAACACATTGATGAATTGGAAGGTTGTTATCGAGAGTTTATGGCCTCGTGGCAAGCTGTTTCGCATCCTGCAGAGGCTTGTTAAGCCAAAGTGTGTCTAGCAAGGGTTTGATAAAGCCCATATAAGATGCCAGCGGTGACTCCCCAGATCCGAATGTCGTCATAATAGATTTCAAAATAGCCACGGGACACAGAGTCAAGTTTGCGTTGTTTGAAAGCATAGTTTTGCGGCGTAAGTAAATGGCGCAAGGGTACCCAGTGTACGCTTTTCACTTCCTCTTCACACAAGCTGAGTTCACTTTTTCGGGTCATTTCGGCCACGATGGGTTTGATGCAGAAGCCAGACAGGGTACAGTATTCACCCAGCTCCCCTAATAAATCGAAGCAATCCGGCGCTAGGCCCACTTCTTCTAAGGTTTCTCTTAACGCTGTGTATTGAATACTGACATCATTTGAGTCGTGTTTGCCGCCGGGGAAGGCGATTTGACCAGGGTGATTACGCATGTGTAATGCCCGTTGGGTGAGTAAGACATAAAGCTCGCCATCTGAAGGTTCCTGCCAGATGGGGATCAACACGGCAGCCGAGCGATATTCCAGTTGGTAGCCGGCTGGGAACATTTCCTCATCTGGGTTATGAATACTTTGGCGATAAGGTTCTTTGTCTAATGCTGCACGAATATCATCTAAACCTAGGTCAATGGGTGGAGCATTTAAAAACTGCTCTATGTCTGACATGAAAAGACCTACTTCATAAAATCTTGTTCTAGAGTATGAGTTAATTTACCTACTTTGGTAAAGGTTTCCTGATATTCTTCCTCACATTTTGAATCGGCGACTAAGCCACCGCCGGCCCAGCAATGTAAATTTCCATTATCTGCAACCAAGGTGCGAATGGTGATGCTAGAGTCCATTTGTCCATTGCAGCTAAAGTAAGCAATGGAACCACAGTAGGCAGAACGCTGATGGGGTTCTAACTCGTCGATGATTTCCATGGCGCGAATTTTTGGGGCACCGGTAATGGAACCGCCGGGGAAACTTTGTTGAAACACCCGAATGCTTTGTTCCGCTTGGTCGATGCGACCTTCCACTGTGGATACCAGATGATGCACATTGGTATAAGTTTCCAAGGCAAACAGTTTGGGCACCTTGATGCTGCCGGTTAAACAGGTACGGCCCATATCATTGCGCAATAAATCCACTATCATCAAATTTTCCGCTCTGTCCTTTTCAGACGCCAATAAACGCTCGGCATTAGCTTTATCTTCCTCTGCGGTTTTTCCTCGAGCCATGGTGCCCTTAATGGGTTTAGACTCCACTCGACCTTGGTCGCACAACAAAAAGCGTTCAGGCGAATGACTCAAAATAGAGGCGTGTTCATGCAATTCCAAATACGCCGAGAACGGCGTTGGACAAACATCGCGCAAGGCTTGATAAGCAGTAAAGGTATCCCCCTCATAAGTGGCGCTAAAGCGCTGAGCGAGATTGACCTGATAACAATCGCCCGCCTGAATATAGGCTTGAACTTGAGCAAATTTATCCGCGTATTCTTGCCGACTCATGTTGGATTGAAAGCTCGATGTGAGGGTGAAATCCTGTGGCTGCGACAAATCATGATGCCCCAATTCATGGTCATTGGCGCTGGTAAAACGATCGATTAGCGAGCGGATTTCATCTTCCTGACACCAAGGTGTGTAAACCAATTGTGTGCTTTTGGTTTGATGGTCGGTTATCACAGCCCAGCCATATAGGCCAATATGCAAGGTGTCTAGGGCAATGTCATGGTTGACGGTATCGGGCAACTTTTCGACAAAATGGCCACTTTCGTAACCATAATAACCCAATAATCCACCGGTAAAGGGTAAGTCTTTGGGGGCGTTTTGAGCCCATTTTTCTTGACAGATACGCGTCATTAACTCGTCTAGCAATGTCATGGGGTTGGTTTGTTCTGCCAACTCATACAAAGGCGTGCTGAACCATTCGATCGCACTGGCGTTTGTCTGGTGTTGATGGGCGCGCACTCGAGCCAATGGATTTGCCACCATAATATCGAATTGTGTATCACGGAAGTGTTCGTGGTTGCTATCGAGCAAGGCTTTGTAAGGTAAATCTCGTATGGCTGAGTAAAAAGCCAGTAAATTGGATTGATAAGAAAGATTTACCTGTTTGATTTCTGACATTGTGTATCATTACCTAGTAATATGTTACCGCCTACTGAATGGCGAATATTGTATTCTTTTAATAAGGGTCCTCACAGGTTAATTACAAGTGTCTGACGTTTTTTTTCTTACTTTGCCTCATGCTCGTTTAGCGTACCGTCTTTATGAAAACCCTGACGCCAAAGGGGATCGTTGTTGTTTATTGTTGCACGGCGCTGGCGTTGCTGGGGAAATCACCTTTTCTCCTATGTTGCCTTATCTTACCCAATGGCGCTGGATGCTGGTGCCAGATCTCGTCGGCATGGGAGAGTCATTTCACCATCATGGCGAAGAAGCGCCAGTAGCCATTAGTCAACTGAGTGAGGATGTGACTGCCTTGCTCGCCCATTTAGACTGGCAGAAATTTGATCTGGTGGCCTATTCTTTAGGAGGTTTGGTGGCCTTACAGCTTAATCAGCAGCGACAGCAAGCAGGTCATGTTGCATTGAAAATGGCCTTGTTAGAACCGGCGTCATTGGACAGAGAAGACTTGTCGCAATTAAAAGAAGTGCGTCAGAAATATCGTCATGCCTCGCATTTGATTCGCGAAACCGGCGATGTGGAATTGGGGGTCGCGCTTTTTATGGATGGGGTATCACCGAATCGTCGTAAGCATCCCGTGGCAGAAGCGACCACCCAATCGCGTTTGGCTCATCGTCCTTTTGGTTTTGCCTACGCACTGGATGCGGTAACTGACTTTGTTGAACACGCGGCCGAGCAACATCATATTCGACAAGGCTTGATCGATGCCGCGCCAGAGGTATTTTTGTTTTCTGGTGAATTGAGTCATCAGGGGTTACGCGAACATTATGAATTACTCAGTCAAGGTAATTCTGCTTGGCAGCATAAAGTAATGAGTGCTTGTGATCACTCATTACCGTTTCAAAAACCAAGACAAATTGCCAATCATCTCAATAAGTGGTTTGCCTCGCCATAAGCTTGCGCTAGGATAGGTTGGTGAGGGCAGGATGCTCTCTTAACTAAGTCAGTGTGTCGTGCAGACAACTTGTGACCTGTCTAATAGCATCGATGTAAAGAGCATTGCGGTAAAAAGCAGGTCAGATAAAAGCTTGGTAAAAACATGAGTGATTCTATAGAACAAGGAGGTGTTCTATGCATCAACAAATGGGTTTTTCCTTATTTGAGCTATTGTGTGTGATGGCTATTTTGAGCCTACTCGCGCACTTTGGCTTGTCCAATCTTCTCTCCCTTAATCAGCAACAACAAGACCAACAGAGCTTAAAAGAACAAGTCGCTCGTTTGGCGTCGGCTTTGACGCGAGCTCGTGAGCTGGCGGTGGTCAGCGGCCAAAGCAGTTATGTGTGCGGTGGTGTGGCTTGTTCTGGCGAATGGTCACGTGGCTTTCGTCTTTATCAAACACAAAATAATACCGATTATGAGGTGTTCAATGGGACTTTTGTTGAATCTTTGAGTTTGCAGTGGCGTGGCTTTCCCGCACAGAAAAAGCAAATTGAATATCAAGTCAAT
Source organism: Marinomonas sp. ABL3_031 (assembly GCF_056161265.1). Lineage (NCBI taxonomy): Bacteria > Pseudomonadati > Pseudomonadota > Gammaproteobacteria > Oceanospirillales > Oceanospirillaceae > Marinomonas > Marinomonas sp. ABL3_031. The sequence goes on along the minus strand of NZ_JBSWYU010000002.1, from coordinate 296,167 downwards.
GGTCTATCAGGCTATCAAAATGGCACCTTTGTGTTTTGTTTGGGTAAATGGCAAATGGACTTGGTGTTGAATCAAAGTGGCCGGTTTTATCTGAGTCATTTGAAATCTCGTCGTTCAGAGGGAGACTGCTTATGAGACCTTGCAAAGGGGAATGCTTGAACAAGCAAGCGGGTTGGATTCTATTGGAACTGACTCTTTGCTTAGTGGTGATTGCTTTGGTGAGTTGGCTAATGATGCAACAAACCGAGAACAGCTGGTCAAACTTGCACTTGTCAAAGGCGCAGCGAGCACAATGGGATAATGTGCAAAAAGCGCAGATTATGCAGCAACTCACGGGGGAAGATTATGTTTCATTAATGGAAGGTATATTGTCTGCACAAGAGCAGGATTACCCTAAATGCTCGGATTGCCGTGAAGAGAACTTGCGTACTTGGTTTAAAGCCAGTTTGCAAAAGGGGGTGGCGCCCGTAAAGGAAACAGAGTGATGGCATTAGCAAAACGACGCCAAGCAGGAGGGCTTATGCTTGAATTGCTGGTGGCTTGTGTTGTCCTAAGCCTCATTTTGCCATTCATATTGAACAGTGTGCGAGATATTAGGTTAGACCATATACAGCGTCAAGCCTATCAACAAAGCTTGCTACTAAAGTCGGCTATCGATGCACATTTGCGTGCTCAATGGTCACGTTTAAAACCTGCCCATTGTCTCCCTGATACGGCGGTTTCTATTACTATTGCGAATGGCAATAAAGCACCGCAAAGGTTGGCAAATAAAGACTTGGCAATTGACCAAGATTGGCTGTTGGCGACGGATGTTGGCTTATGTCGAGTGTCGACAAAAATGGTCAGTAATCCCATGAAAATAGCGGCGAATTGTCATTGGCAAGCAGGCGATGAGATTGAGTTTGCCAGTTGTAGAGGCATTACCAAGGGACAGGTGGTTTCTGTGTCCAGTGGTCAAGCAAGCTTGAGGTTTGCTGATAATCAATTGCTTGGCGAGTCAGGCGTGATTGCCAGTCAAGATATGTTTTATTGGTATTTAGCCGAAGGCAAAGCGGGTAATAGCGCTTTGTGGCGCACGCCAGCCGAAACTGGCAATGCGTTAGAGCTGTGGAGTGGCATTGAACACTTGTCTATTTTTCCATTGCTCGACACCCAACAAGATAGCCTAGTGGACAGTCTGAATACAGAGTATGGCGAGTATTCTATGGCATCGGTGCGGGCATTATGGGTGGAATATCAATATCGTGTTGAAGACTGTCAATGGCAAGCAGAAGACAGCGCATTACAAGACTATATCTCCATGCGTGGACACACTTGGCATTATCGTCCGCCATGTCAGCAAGTGACCAATCAGATCATAGATTTGCAGGGATTTTGATATGGTCAGCAAGTTGCAAGCCGGATGGCTGGGGTTGCCTATTTTAGCCCTCTTGCTGATTGTCGCAGGCTTGTCTGCAGCGGCTCAAACGCAATTATTGGCAGACTACCAATGGCGCGGCGAATTGCAGGAACAAGCAAAGCCCGAATCCATTTGGCGGAGTTTTATGCAGGCGAAAGTGAACCATGTCCAATTTAGCCAAGCGGAACCGTCTTTGTGTCAGGGTTTTTGTGCCTTGCATGAAGCACAATGGCAAGCACCACCTACTCAGTATGAGCAAGATGGTCAAGTCATAACCTACCAATGGCATTTTTACCAAAGCGATGATAAAGGTGTTTATCATCGGCTTTGTGCTACCCGTAACCAACAGCAGTATCATTGTTGGTGGTGGCACGAAAGGCGTTTACACAGTCAGGCTTGGGTCAGTTCGTCTGATTGAATTCTTTTAAATGTTCAGCGCTACAAAATGGACGTGCTTGTTCATCATGAATGGCATGAGAACGCGGTACATAGGTTTTGCATTGTAAGCAACGCACCATGCTTTCTTGATCTGCTTGAGACTTGTCTTGTTGCTTGCTGTTTTTGTCTTTTGAGGACGTCTGCTGACCTTTGAAAACAACAAATTGGCGATATAACCACCAACCAATGAAGAAAATCGCGATAAAAACGATTAAACGGACGATCATACACTTTACCTAAGTTAGCTAATTCCAGACAATATACGGCATATTCTAACAGAGTTGATGAGATAGCAACGGTATGACATTAAGAATTGCAATGGCCCAACTGGATATGTTGGTCGGCGATATCACCAAAAACACCCAATCTGTTATTGCCACGGCAATTCAAGCTCGTGATGAGGAAAAAGCGGATGTGGTGGTTTTCCCCGAATTGACCTTGACTGGCTATCCGCCGGAAGATTTATTGCTGCGTCCTAGCTTGGACACTCGCATTGAAGCGGCACTCGATAAGATTTTTCAGCAAGTGAAGGACATTTACTTGGTAGTGGGTTACCCACGACGTATCGATGGTGAGTTATTCAACTGCGCTGGTGTCATTCATCAGGGTAAATTGTTAGTAGAGTACGCCAAGCAGAAACTGCCAAACTTCTTAGTATTCGATGACAAACGTTACTTCAGTGACGGTCAAAACGCAGGGATTGTGACCATCAAAGGGGTTCAGGTGGGGTTAAGCATTTGTGAAGACATCTGGCACCCAGAGCCCATTGCCCAAGCCAAAGCCGCCGGTGCGGAGTTGATTTTGAACTTGAATGCCTCGCCTTACCACATCGAAAAAATGGGTGAACGTGAAACCTTGTTGCATAAGCGTGCCACGGAAACTCGTTTACCCATTATGTATGTGAATTACATGGGGGCTCAGGATGAATTGGTTTACGAAGGCGGCTCCTTTGTGGTCAATGCCAAAGGCGAAAAGGTGCTGCAAGCCCCATGGTTTGAAGCCGGCTTATATTGCGCAGAGTTCATTGTGGATGACAGCCAGACTCATAAGGTGTCTCCCGTTGCTGGTGCTATTGCCCCTGTATTGGATGTGGAAGCCAGCGTTTATCAGGCGATGGTGCTTGGGCTGCGTGATTATATAGAGAAGAACCGTTTTAAAGGCATTGTGTTGGGATTAAGTGGTGGTATTGATTCTGCTTTGTCCCTGGCCGTTGCCGTCGATGCCATTGGGGCGGATCGTGTACAAGCCGTGATGATGCCATACACCTACACCTCGTCTATCAGTCTTGAAGACGCGGAAGAAGAAGCTAACTTATTGGGTGTGAAATACAGTGTCTTGCCGATCGAATCCATGGTATCCGCCTTTAATCAGGTGTTGGCGCCAGAATTTGAAGGTTATGGCAAAGACACCACAGAAGAAAACCTGCAAGCGCGAACGCGCGGTGTCACCTTAATGGCGATTTCTAATAAGAAAGGCTACATGGTATTAACCACGGGCAATAAGAGTGAAATGGCAGTGGGTTATGCCACCTTATATGGCGATATGGTGGGGGGGTATTCGGTGTTAAAAGACGTGTTTAAAACCTTGGTGTTTAAGCTGTGTCGTTACCGTAATAGTTTGGGATATGTGATTCCTGAGCGCGTGATCACGCGTCCACCCTCTGCTGAACTCGCCCCGGATCAGAAAGACGAAGACTCGCTACCCAGCTACGACATTCTTGATCAAATTCTACATAGGTACATTGAGCAAGATATGAGTGCGGAAGCCATTTTAGCCACGCAGGAATTTGACCGAGATACGGTATATCGAGTGTTGCGTCTGGTGGATGTGAATGAATACAAACGCCGTCAAGCGCCGACTGGGGTGCGCGTTACTGCGCGAGGTTTTGGTCGTGATCGTCGTTACCCCATTACCAATGGTTGGCACATTGGTGAGTAAACAGAGGCTTTCATTAGCCAACTCATGAGAGCCTAGCGCGAGGAAAAGAACAACGCACTTTAAAAGGGGATAAAAAGGGCGTTGTTCTTAAGTTTCTATTGCTAGAAGGTATAATTAAAACGAACACGGGTTGCCATAACCGTATCGTTTACATCAGCCGCAACATCATCTGCGGTTGAATAGGAAGCAGCCAAGGTCATAGAAGCATTGTCTATGTCAAATACCGGCAGGGTATAAGCAGTATATAATGTGGTGACGGACGGATCTGTACTGGCATCATCAACCGAAGAAGAGATCACACCTAAGCCAAAATTGTTGTAGGTCATATTGGCAGTTACTGAGCTGACTTCTTCATCGGTTTCGTCGTCTTCCATTTGAGTCACAGCGACATTGATATTCGCCCCAGAGACATCAAAATTGGCTCCTAGAGAGAATCCCGACTGGCTGACTGCACTGCCACTGGTAAGATCGTAGTCCAAACTTTCATAGCCAGCTGTAATGGTCGCTGAGCCTGCTTTGAATGTGATCACTGGTCGTATGCCAGCAATGCTTGTGGTGTTGTCGCCCGTGTCATCATCTGAGTCACCTGCGCCATAAATGGTGCCTAATTCAAAGTGGACCACATTGTTTGGGTTAAAGTGCAAAGCGATTTGACCACCATCATCGCTGGTGCGACCACGGGCTTTATTCGCTTCATAGACAGTGACACCGCCGGCATTTTCGACGATAACGTCTTTACCTTTGGGGAAAAGATTGATGGCTTCAAAACGACCTAGTTGGATGTCCCAGTTCGAGTTACCTACTTTTAGATAGGCATCAGCAATAGAAGAGGTTCCATTTACTTTTATTTCAATGGTGCCTTTTCCTTCAACGAAGTTATCACCTGAGGTATGCTTTCCTAGCGTACTGAATTCGACTCGACCGGATTCTAAATAGGTGGTATCACCTATGTCTTTGTCGATCATATCAGTATTGATCTCAAAGTTAGCATCAAATGAAGGAGAAGCCACCACGCCAGCAGAAAGTAAACTACTGAAGACGGCTGTATACAAAGTGCTTTTTTTCATAATGATAAAACCTATTTTATTTTTTTTATTAAAGATTTTGAAAATTGTTTCAATTTCCACTTTTTATGATTAGCAAGAAAAAAAGTTAAAACAATATTTTGATTGCATATTTATCGCTTAATTTTTTCTTAATTAATCTTTGTTCTAGTAGCTATATATCCAATGTAAGTGACTTTTCTAATGTATTGATATTATTGTACTTTTTAAATTTTAGATTGGCTTATAAGAAGGCTTGTATGGTGAATAGTGAGCGAATGATCGACAATTCAGTTTTCTAAGATTCGATCTTTTTTAAAACCATATTGATATTAATGACTTAAAGTCTGTGTAAAAATAACTGGCCAATATCCTCAATATGGATTTGATTTAGCGATTAGTGAGAAGATTAAAGAATTGCTATATTTAATAAGGAGTTAAGGCATTTAAGAAATAATAAAGATACTTTGAAAAGAATAAAAAGCGAATTTTTTCTTTATGCGTTTAGGACATAAAAAAGGCCTTTTAAGGCCTTTTTTACTAAGGAAGATAAGTCTCGTTAGATTTTAAACTGATTTAAATCCGAGTTTAAATGAATGACGTTTTTGGCAATGTTATCGTTGGCTTCAGATACCTTGTTAGCATTCTGAGTGGTCTCCAGTGAGATGTTTTTAATGTTGTCAACATTGCTTTGAATTTTATCTGCCACGGTAGATTGCTCTTCGGTTGCAGCAGCAATTTGCGTGTTTAAATCGGCAATTTCATTGACGGACATTACCGCATTGTCGAAGTGTTCAGCGGTTTCCTGACCAATTTGCAAACATTCTTGGGTGGCTTGAACCCCCTTGTTCATTTTGTCCATGGCAACTTCGGCGCCACTCTGCAAACTTTCGACCAAGTTTTGAATATCCACAGTCGAGGTTTGGGTTCGTTGCGCAAGGGATCGCACTTCGTCAGCGACGACGGCAAAGCCACGACCAGATTCGCCCGCTCTTGCTGCTTCAATGGCAGCGTTTAGTGCCAGTAGGTTGGTTTGCTCCGCAATGCCCTGAATGGTATCCAAGACAGAACCTATGTTGTCGGTTTCTTTTACCAAGTCACGAATGCTGTCAGAAGTGAGTTGCACGTCTTCAGACAGCTTAGAGGTAATACGCTGATTTTCTAACGCGGCGGTTTTTCCTTTTGACACTAAGTCTCGCACCTTATTGGCTATTTCCGAAGCATTGATGGTGCTTTGCGCTACTTCAGCAGTGGCGATGCTCATTTGTTCAACGGAACTGGCGACCAATTCGGTTTCCAGTTTTTGACGCTCAACATTGGCCAAGGTATCTTGCACTACTTCAATGGCGGATTCTGAACTCTGGTTTAAAGAAGCAGTAGATTTAGCCACATTAATGATTATTTTGTGCAGTTTGCAGATAAAAGTGTCAAACCTTCTGGAAACTCGCCCTAATTCATCTTTACTGGTAATTGACAGTCTTTTGGTTAAGTCTCCTTCACCTGACGCCAGTTCTTCAAGGCTTGCAATGAGGTTTTTGAGAGGTTTAATCACGGAGCGGCCAATAAAGGTGGGCACAATAATGGCTAAAACTAGTGCAATACAGAGCACAAGTATAATTATCTTAATGGCGTTTTGCTCATCTTGGTAGGCGACTTCTGCCGAGTTGAGAGAGAATTGTTGTACTTCATTCAATACAGCAACCAGATGATCGTCTAATTTTTCATTGGCTTTTTCAATGTCGACAATCGTGTCTAGGGTTTTTTCTATTCCCTCGTTAAGTGTTTGATCGAGGAACAGCAGTATCATACTTTCCACTATAAAAAATTCTTCTTCGACAAGTTTGTATTCAGTGAGTACATGTTCGTATTCTTTTTTTGCTTCAGATGAATGTACTTCCTCTTTTAAGCGAATGATGGTGGCTTCAGCCTCCACAATTTCATCATGCAAAAGTTTGATTTTTTTGTTTAGGTTTTTTATTAAATTTTCAGACTCGGTAGAAAGGACTTTTCCTTTTACTTTATCTAATAGTGCATGAGAAACGACTTTTTCAAAGGCAATGGCTTGTTGCAATTGATGCTCAGTGATTAAGATTAAGGTATTGTTTAGAGGTAAGTGGTCGTGAGCAATTTCTTTAATTTCATTACCAATTTTGTTCATTTGAGAAATTGAGAACCAACCAAGCGTAACAATCAATAAAACTTGTATGACACTCATAAGAATAAACTTATGAGAAATTTTTAAGTTAGATAGCATGATGTTCTCCTACAGCATGGATACAGTTATTAAAAAATAAGTTCTTTTGTTTTATTTCTAAAGTTTGTCAATGCTTTAATAGCAAAGTCCGTGTTATTTGAAATGAAATTTTCAAGATTCTCATCTTCTAGAAAAGAAGTAGTAATATCTGCTTTGATACTGTTTTTCTTAAGGTTTCGAAACCCCATTCGCCATTGTTCAAAGCTTCGTTGATTGATGTTAACCTTTCTTAAACAGACGATATTAGAATGCCTTTTGTCCTTTTTTATTTTTTCATAAGTTGGCAGAAGCACGTCTTCTTCGCCTTCAATAATTTGAATGAAAGTACCTGCGCCATTATATAAAAGAACCCCCGAAATATTATTTTTTCGGTTTTTCTCAATAAAACTTTCTAACATCAATGTAAGTTCTGAATCTGAAAAACACTTTTCAGCTTTACTGATGTAGGTTATTGAAATCATATTTTGCTCCTTTCAAAGCAATCAGCCAGTTATCGAAGCACTAGCACCTTCATTGAGATTGAATAGTGACACACAATTCAGCAATCTTATGTGGTGGTTGTGTATACTTTTGTGCCATTTAAACCCTTATGATGGAAGAAACGTTTCGTCGGTTAGCTTTTGTTTCGTCAAGGCTTTAAAGATGGGTATTGAATAACACATGCAATCTGGGTGGTCACAAATATTTACCTCACTTTATGTGAGAAGGAACAAGCAATAAAACGAAATAGGCTATTGAGAGAAGCTGGGTGTTTTTCATTCAAGATCTGGCGCGCTTAAAAAAGCAACCCCATTTTCTTCATTTTTAATTATGTCACTCTGGTTTTATTATGAATATAAGGTATATCAATAAAGGGGCTTGAGTAAATTTGACGGCCTATATGCCTTTTGGGATAAAAAGCTATAGCTTGAGAAAAAATATATAATGGGTTAGGAAAAGTCGGAGCTTCGTTAGTGGTTTTTTACGGGCGTAAAAGAATTTTTAACTGGGTATAACGGATCATAGGAGTGTGGGTTTGAAAACAATTGGTTTGCTAGGTGGTATGAGCTGGGAGTCTACTGTCAGTTACTATACCGCTCTTAATCAGGGCGTTAAGGATGCTTTAGGTGGTTTGCACTCTGCGAAAATCAATATGGTCAGTGTCGATTTTGCAGAGATTGAGCAGTTACAGCATGCGGGTGATTGGCAGGCAACAGCGGATATATTAAGCCAAGCAGGACGTTCAGTAGAGGCGTCTGGAGCCGAGGCTTTGTTAATTTGTACCAATACTATGCACAAGGTGGCGGATCAAATTCAGTCTGCTATTAATATCCCGGTATTACACATTGCCGATGCGACTGGTCACGTTTTACAAGCGGATGGCGTCACCAAAGTGGGTTTATTAGGAACGCGTTTTACCATGGAACAAGACTTTTACAAAGCGCGTTTGATTGATCGATTTGCTATGCAAGTTATGGTACCAGATGAATCCCAGCAAGCCATTGTTCACAAAGTCATCTATGATGAATTGTGCCGTGGCGAAATTAACCCAGAGTCTCGTCAGCAGTATATTGATATTATTGAAGATTTACATCAACAAGGGGCGCAAGCGGTGATCTTGGGCTGTACGGAAATTGCGCTTTTGGTGAAGCAGACGGACACCAAAGTGCCACTTTATGATACGACTCACATACATGCGCAAAGTGCCGTGCGTTGGATGCTGTCTTAGCCAATGGTATGTGGAGGGATGATAGTGACACAAAAAGTTTCTCTGGTGTGCCAATGTGGTTTGGTGACGGGGCAATTCACCTTGGACGCAGCTAAGCGTTTTCACTGGGTGTGTTAATGCTTTTTTTGATAATACTTCCCTTATTAATTCGTTCCTAATTAAACAGAGTTGAGGGCGTTTATGCAGAAAATTGAGTCGATTGATGCTTTGCAAGCGCATTATGGTAAGCCTATTGAAAGGGCTCAGTGGAAAGAGATTGATCATATCAATCCCCATTATCGTGCATTCATTGAAAAATCGCCTTTTTTGATCTTAGCGACTCATGGTGAAAACGGTCTTGATTGTTCTCCGCGGGGAGATCCGGCGGGTTTTGTGCGTGTGGTAAATGAACACTGTATTCAGATACCGGATCGACGTGGTAATAATCGCCTGGATTCCCTGCGTAATATCATTCATCACCCGAAAGTCGGCGTGATTTTTCTGGTACCGAATGTGGGGGAAACCATTCGTGTCAGTGGTATTGCTAAAATTCTAGTGGATCAGGCCCTGTGTGAGTCTTTCACCATGCAGGGTAAAGCAGCGAGTTCGGTGATTTCCATTCAAGTGGAAAAAGCCTTTTATCAATGTCAAAAGGCGATTGCTCGTTCAGGGTTATGGCAAGCAGAGCATCCTATTGATCGCGCTGAATTGCCTACTGCTGGTGAGATGGCGAAAGTGTTTGCGGATATGCACAACTCGGAATTCAGTGCGGAAGAATACGACAAGCATTACCCAGAACATATGAAGAAAACGATTTATTAATATGATTTACTAATACGTTTTATTGATCGTTAAGGAGAACCCTATGATAGATGCATTATCTTTATTAACAATAGGCTTTGCTTTTTTTGTGGTGGCGGTTTCGCCAGGCCCGGCAACCCTTTCTAATGCCACTATCGCCATGAGCAAAGGACGTAAAGTGGCCTTGGTATATGGCTTTGGTTTGTCTTCTGGCATGTTTTTGTGGGGCTTGGTTGCGGTAAGTGGTATGGGAGCGGTTTTGCAAAGCTCCGTTTACGTACTCATGGTGCTTAAGGTATTGGGGGGATTGTACTTATTACGCTTGGCCTATGTGTCCTTTAAAGCGTCATTGAGCATACCAGATGACCAAAGCATGACTGCTGTACAAGCCACTAGCTACCGCAAGTGGTTTATGCGCGGCTTTATTTTAAATTCTTCAAATCCAAAGACGGTGGTTGCTTGGATGGCGGCTTTGTCTATGGGCATGCAAGGTCATAATGATCTGTTGTCGTTAATATTGGCTTTGTTGACCTGTATGTTGGTGGGTTATTTGGTCAATATTATGTATTCTCTGGTGTTTTCTGTTAAAGGTATCATGGAAATTTACCAGAAATGTCGTCAGTGGGTAGAGCGAGCCGCAGCGGGCATGTTTGCTCTGGCTGGCCTTGGGTTACTGAAATCCGCGTTGAATCGTTAAGGAAAGTGTATGTCTAAGAAAGTGTATTGTATCGCACAATTTTTACCTAAACCTGGTCAGGAGAAAGCCTTGTTCAAGGTTTTGCAGTCTCTTGAACCCAATACTTTGCGTGAGGATGGTTGTATTGCTTATCGTGTTACTCGACACATGACTAGCCCGTTTGCCGAAGGTAAGAGTTTTCCGATTGTTTTTAATGAAGTCTGGCAAGACATGGCGAGTTTTGAAGCCCATTGCCAGCGTCAGGAAATCAGTGACTTTTTTGCCACTTACTGTCAGGCAGAAGACGGCCTAGCAGCCGACTGGAATGTGTGTATTTACACAGACGAAGGCGAAGACTTTGATGCGCCCGTTATCGAATAAGCGGCGCATTAAAACAGGCTAAAGAGCGGATTCAAAAGTGTAACAATAGCAGATTAGATGGAGGCAGCCTTAGTGCTGCCTTTTACCTTTAGGTGGGGGCAGTTTGGACATTACCAAATGGGCAGAGAAGATATGGTACAATTCAATATTCTTTCCATTCTTACTGATCTTGCTGTATTTTTTTGGAGCCCTTAATGGAGCATGCGATCACTGTGTTTATGGCGTTTTTTGCCATCATGAATCCCATTGCGAATACGACCGTTTTTGCAGGTTTAACGGGCAATATGACGAAAAGCCAGCAAGTTAACATTGCCTTTAAATCTTTGTTTATTACCTTTGTGGTGATTGTTTTATTTGCTTTGTTGGGCAAGTCCATTTTCCATCTTTTCGGTATTACCTTGCCTGCATTGCGTATTACGGGTGGAATTTTGGTGTTTTTGGTGGGTTATCACATGTTGCATGGCCAGAGTTCGAAACTGCACACTGGCCAACAACAAGATAACGATGATGCGGACATTGCTGTTTCTCCTCTGGCCGTTCCCTTACTGGCAGGTCCTGGTACGATTGCAACGGCGATGAACTATTCAGCAGCGGCAGGTTGGCAAGATATTGTGGTAACCATTATGGCCTTTGCGTGTCTGTGTTGTATTACCTTTGTGTGCTTTATTTTTTCTTCTCGTATTATTGGTTTTATCGGTGACAGTGGCTTAAGTATTGTAACGCGTTTGATGGGCTTAATATTGGCGGTAATTGGTGTGCAAATGGCCATTGCCGGTGTGTCCAGTGTGGTAACCAGTTTCTTATCATAAAGTTTTTTTGTTATACAATGGGCGCTTTTCGTCCTTAATGAATCAGTTCAAGCAGTCTTATATGTTTAATACCTCCACCCGACTCAATAAATACATCAGTGACAGTGGCTTATGCTCGCGTCGAGAAGCCGATCGTTTTATTGAACAAGGCAATGTATTTATTAATGGCAAGCGCGCTAGGGTTGGCGATCAGGTTAATTCCGGCGATACCGTTCGAGTCAATGGGCAATTGATCGAACCTCAGGATGCTGAGGATTTTGTGTTCATTGCTTTGAATAAACCTGTGGGTATTGTCAGTACCACTGAAAGCAGTGAACGCAACAACATAGTCGATTTTGTCGGTCATGGCGTGCGAATTTTTCCCATTGGGCGTTTGGACAAAGAGTCGCAAGGTTTGATTTTTTTGACCAATAAGGGGGATTTGGTCAATAAGGTCTTACGGGCTGGCAATAACCATGAAAAAGAATACTTGGTCACGGTGAATAAACCCATCACTGAGAAGTTTATTCAAGGTCTTGCTGGTGGTGTGCCGATCTTAGGCACCATGACGAAAAAGTGTCCCGTTGAGAAAGTCTCTAGCAATGTGTTCAACATCACTTTGGTACAAGGCTTGAACCGACAAATTCGTCGTATGTGCGAATATTTTGGTTATGAGGTGGTGAAACTGGAAAGGACTCGCATCATGAATGTGAATCTAAAAGGTTTACCGGTAGGAGAGTGGCGTGATCTAACGCAAAAAGAATTGTCTGTGTTGCTCAAATCCGTGGAAGACTCTTCTTCTGAGGCGAAACCCAATACCAAATCCAATCGTAAGCCTTCACGTCCGGCGGCAAAGAAAACTCCCTCGTCATCTCAGGCACCGAAAAAAAACGCTTTCAAATCTAAACCTAATACCAAACACCCGAGAGGAGAAGGTAAAAAGCCCAACCTTACGGGTAAAAACAAAGGTAAGCGTCCGTTTGGCGACAATGCTAAACCGACCAGGGGAGGAAATGCTAAAGGCAGATCGCCCGGTAAGTCGCCAGCAAAAGGGCCTTCAAGATCCAACTCAAAAGGTTCTGCATAAAGCAATAAGATGGGGCGAATCTTGCCTCGAATAAGAGAGAGTTATCCACACGCTGACCCCTACATGGATGTAGGGGATTAGAGCAACGCAGGAGCACGTTGCCGTAGTCAGTGGACTTGTTCAAACCTTCCCTAGTATTTTTATCGATTGCGCTTTATCGTTAGGGCTCATTTGAATTAAAAATGGTAGGGCGTGTTATGTATACGGATGAAGATCTTAACGTCGCGATACAAAAAGGGGTTTTCTCTCAACAATCTGTTGACGACTTTCGTCAGCTCATGTCTTCTTCGCGACACGAATCTTTGGTCGATGAAGAAAACTTCCGTTTGATCAATGGTTTCAATGACATCTTTGTGGTGATTGCTTGTGCGCTATTGTTGTTTTCTTCCGCATGGGTGCTGAATAGTATGTCGCCCATCATCAGTTGTGTGTTGTTTGTCGGCTTATCTTGGTGGTTGAGTGAAATCTTTGTCCGCCAACGTAATATGGCCCTGCCAGCCATCTTTTTGCTGCTGGCTTTTGTGGGGGGCGTTTTTGTCTTTTGTCAGCATTTGTTCGTGGATAACACCGCCGAAATTGTGGGGACGGCCTGTGCTTTGCTGGCCGCTTATGTTCATTGGCGCCGCTTCAAAGTGCCTATGACCATTGCCGTGGCAACGGCTGCTGGCTTGTTATTGGCAGCGTTCGTACTGCTGACAATATTGCCCGACAACTTTCGAGTCTTAATGATGGTTTGTTTTGTCTGCGGTGTATTGTGTTTTGTGTTTGCCATGTATTGGGATGCTCAAGATAGGCAACGTATTAGTCGTAAGTCTGATGTGGCTTTCTGGCTGCACCTGTTATCAGCCCCGCTTATTATTCATCCTGTGTTTAATGGGTTGGGTATTTTGAGTGGGCAAGACAGTATTGGCAATATGATGGTGATTGTTATCTTGTATTTGCTGATGACACTCATTTCCATCACAGTAGACAGGCGTGCTTTTATGGTGTCGTCTTTGTTATACGTCATCTACGCTTTGCAGGTTTTGTTTGGCAGCTTTGGAAGTATTGAGACAAATATCGCCTTTACTGGTGTTGTCATGGGAGCGACTCTGCTTTTGTTATCGGTTTACTGGCAAGCCTCTCGCCATTTGATCGTGTCACGATTACCGAGTCGCATACAAGGTTACTTACCCACATTATAGTTGCCAAAAATTGGATGTTTATTATAGATTGCTAAAGCGCTTGGGGCGATGATTGGCTAAGATGAAAAGTAATGAAATGTTTTATCTGCCGATTTGATCAATAATTTTAGGGATGAAATAGGATGGATGATATACCAAGTTCAGCGAGAATAAAGCAGCACTTAGAAGGCGCATATTTTGCCGATAATTTTATCCATTATACCGCCAACAAAGGTCAGACCGCGATGCAAGTGTGGTTGGAAATGGTTAACAAGACGCCCAGTTGGATCGATCGATTTATGATGATTCGCAACCGTCTGGCGACCTTAATCGGACTAAAAAGTGTTGGTTTATTTAGTGATGTCATAGTAGCAAAGCAAGCATGTGATTATTTAATTGGAGACAGAGTCGGTATTTTTTACGTGTTTCATAATGATGAAAAGGAAGTGATTCTGGAGAATAAAGATAAGCACTTAGACATTAAATTGTCCTTGTTTTTGCAACCGGAAGGGGACTCGCTCAAGCTTTATGTGACGACTGTTGCGCATGTTAAGAATCGCTTAGGTAAGGTTTACATCTTTTTGACCGCACCAGTTGTTAAAAAAATCTTACCAGCTAGTTTTGCGCAATTGGAGGCACTGGACTAGAGTGATCTTGTTCATAATAAGAATGAGTTAGCAACAAATTATATCTTTGATAGCTTGCATTAAGGGAAGGGGGTCGTGTTTGATACCCCTTTTTCGTTTTTTTGATGGGGATACATTTCCGTTATGCGTCATCAGGTGTTTATTGAGCCTCTAACCGTTTGTGAGCAATGCGATCAGGTGAATCCTGTGCCTGAGTTGCAGCCAGGCGAACGCTTACGTTGTTCTCATTGTGGGCATATTTTGGTTAGTGTGCATGCTCATGCATCAAGACGCATTCTTTCATACGGCTTTTCTTGTTTGTTGATGTTGACGTTAGCCATCAGTTTTCCTTTTCTCAGCTTTGCGACCAATGGTGTTGAAAGAAGCGTGACCTTGATGGACACCTTGACGGTATTGTTGAGCCAAGGCTATTTAATACTTGGTGCCACCATCAGTTTGGCCTTATTTGTGTTTCCCCTGGTGTATTTGTGTTCGGTATTATTTCTCGTATGGAGTTTTCAGCATCCGACAGTGCTAAAAAGTGCTCAACAATATTGTGTGCGTTGGTTGCAAGTGGTTCAACCTTGGTTAATGGTAGACGTTTATCTGGTTGGTATTTTGGTGGCTTTGGTGAAGGTCAACAGTCTTGCAGATATCCGCTTAGAACTCTCTTTTTGGGCATTTTGTGGCTATGTGCTTCTGCTGCTCAAAACCATTACATTAGTCGATAAGCGCTGGCTTTGGTTCAAAGTAGCGGGGCCGGCATACCATCATTCTGTGCAAGCTGGTATTGCGCGCTTGGAAGGACTGATTGGTTGTCATTTTTGTGGTGCTGTCCTAAGCAAAGAAGTTCATCATTGTGGGCGTTGTGGTCACTCTGTTCACAGTCGTCGTCCGAGAAGTTTATCGACCACATTGGCGTTACTCATTGCCGCTCTTGTGATGTATATACCTGCTAACGTATTTCCTATTATGCAAACCACATTCTTGGGCAGTACAGAGCCATCCAGTATTATGGGAGGTGTGTTTCTGCTTTGGTCATTGGGCTCCTATCCTGTGGCTTTGATTATTTTGTTTGCCAGTGTGGTCATTCCCTTAGCGAAAATTGCAGCATTGAGTTGGTTGATTTGGCAATGCTATTTTCCCAGTCGACATCAAACCGAGCAAAAAATGAAATTGTACAGATTAACGGAATTGGTGGGACGTTGGTCCATGATAGATGTGTTTGTGGTTGCGGTGTTGACTAGTATGGTGCAAATGGGCAATTTGATGGCCATTTATCCAGGCCCTGCTGTCTTGTCATTTACCGCGGTGATTGTATTAACCATGTTGGCTGCCATGTCCTTTGACCCGCGTTTACTGTGGGACAGAGATAGGCAGGATAATAGCTTGCAAGAGGAAGCCTAGTGTGAGTGATGAACAAAGTCCGGTCGAGAACATGCGTAAGGTGCGCTTTAATTCTATTTGGTTGGTACCCTTGGTTGCCTTATTGGTGGCGGCGTGGATGTTGTATCAGAACTGGTCAAGTCAAGGGCCTGTTATTACCCTAATTGCGGTCAATGCAGAAGGATTAGAAGTGGGTAAAACCAAGCTCAAATCTCGTAATGTGGACGTTGGTCGAGTAATTGATATTCGTCTTAGTGAAGATTATGAGTACGCTATTATTCAAGTGCGGATGAATCAAGGCACAGATCAAATGCTTAGACAAGATGCTCAATTTTGGGTTGTTAAGCCTCGTATCGGCAAAGAAGGGGTAAGTGGACTGGGGACTTTACTGTCTGGTGCCTACATTGATATGGCGCCGGGCGAGAGTGGTGATTTACAAACTCAATTTACGATTCTAGAGCAACCGCCCTTGTCCACAGAAAGTGAAGGCATTAGATTGAATTTAATCAGTCATCAAGGCGCAAAGTTGGATGTGGGTGTGCCTGTGCATTTTCGCGGTTACGAGGTGGGATATGTGGAACAAGTGGATTTTAATGCTGAGCAAAACGCCATTCTATATCAAGTGCTAATACGTTCGCCTTACGATGCTTTGGTGAATTCTGCGGTGCAATTCTGGGTCACTCCCGGCGTTTCCTTTAAAAGTTCCGCCAGTGGCTTTGAGGTCAGTTTAGATTCTATAGAAACCTTCTTGTCGGGAGGCATTTCTTTTGCTTTGCCTAATGGTGAACGTCCCGGACAGGCGGTTTCGGATATGACTGAATTTACTCTTTTTGCATCGCAAGAAAGTGCTATCAATAATGCCTATGACCAGTTTATCGATTATGTATTTTTGTTTGATGCTAATGTGAGCGGTTTGTACCCAGGGGCAGCGGTGGAGTTTCGTGGTGTGCGCATAGGAACCGTATTGGATGTGCCATATCAAGGCATTTCTATGGATACCTTAACCGCCATGGACATTCCTGTTATTCCAGTACGGGCACGCATTGAACCTCAGCGCTTGAATGCCCCAGGGGCTTCACAAGAGAAGTCATTACAGCAATGGAATCAGCTCATTGAAGAAAGTATTGACAAGGGGTTGCGTGCGTCTTTGGTGATAGGAAACTACCTAAATGCCGCCAAAGTGATTAGCCTGGATTTCACCGACCAAGCTTCTACTGTCACGTGGCGAGAGTTTGAGGGCCACAAAATTTTTCCTACCACACCAGGCTCTTTTGCCAATATGGAAGCAAAGGTGGCAGCCCTATTGGATAATGTCGCGCAAATACCATTACGAGAGACCTTTGAAAATTTAGCTAATACCATGGCTGAAGTAGACTCCACATTGCAGGCCCTACAAGGGATGAGTGACAGTGTGAGGCACTTATTAGATAAATCGGAAACCCAGCAAATTCCTGGTGATGTTTCGGCAGCCATTCGTGAACTCAGTTTGACGTTAGAAAGCTATCAAGCAGACGGATTAATAGGTCAACCATTGCGACAAAATTTGGTCTCTCTAGACAGGGCCTTGAATGAATTACAGCCACTTTTACGCCAGTTAAGAGAAAACCCAAATCGCTTGATCTTTGACAGTAAACCCAGAATTGACGTGCAGCCTAAAGCCGCGCAATAACATAAGGTAAGAGCTTGTATGCGAGTAAGAGTATGGTTATATGGTGTGATGACGAGCCTATTAACAGCTTGCGCCAGTCAAACACCGCCCAGTTATGAATATCTCTTGATTGATCAAATGGATCAGTCAATCGAAGCAAAACAGACCCCAAGGGTACAAGTGCAGATGATGCCTGTCGTGGTGGCGAACTATTTAAGCGGAAATGAGATTGTGTTGGTTACTAATACTGGTAGCGTGCACAGATCACAAAGTCATTTGTGGGCCGAGCCTTTGGCCCCGCAGCTGACTCGCTTGACTCAGCAACGTTTTGAGGAAGCTTTACCGCAGGTGTCATGGTTCGCTCGTCAGCGTTTACCCAGTTATGCCATAGCGCAATTGAACATTGAGGTAGATCGCTTTTATGCAGATTTACAAGGTAAGGTGCAGATTACGGGGCGTTGGCAGTTTATATCGGCACAAGGCAAGATCATTCGGACACAAGTATTTGATGTATCGGATGCTTTGCGTGCAGATGGTTATGGGCCTTTGACACAAACCTTGGCCAAAAATTGGCTACAAAAAGTGATTGATCCCATGGCTGAGCAAATTGCTATCGACTTGAACAAGGAAGAGGGTTAGAGGGTTACTAGAGGGTTAGAAGGCTACTAGAAGGTTATTTTTTCTAGTAGCCTATCTTGTCATGAAGCAAATTAACGTTGCTTATGTTAGGTCATCTTTAATGGCTTGGATGTGCTCTGGACCAATACCACAACATCCACCAATCAAACTTGCTCCTTGGCTCTGCCATTGTTTCACCCATTCTAGGTAAGCAGGTGGCGTCAGATCGTCTCTTAATTCGTCCAGGCCATCGTTGGCAGTAGCGTCTTTTGGTGTTGGCGGGAAAGCATTCGCATAAGCGCCAATCTGGATTGCGTCTGTGCCTAATTGATCAAGCGTTTGCTTTGTTAATGCAATGGCTTCACCAATAATTTCAGGTTGGCTACAGTTAAACAAGATGGCGTTTACCTTTAAAGCCTGCATGGCTTTTACCGCCTCAACCACGGTTTCTCCAGAGCGTAACAAGGGTTCACTGGTGGGTTCTGCATCTTCCAATGTAAAGGATACCCAAATTGGCTTACGTTGTTGGTCGATTTTTCTGATCAGCTCAATCACACGACTGGCTTCGTCGATTAAAGATTGGGTTTCCAATAACCAGAGATCACCGAATGGGGTCAGCTCTTCAATAATCGGTGTGGCAATTTCCGTAACACGCTCAGCTTGGTACAAATCGGCTCGGTAAGAACCGAATAAGGGGGCAACCGAAGCGGCAACCGCTACTTTGTATTCGGCTTCATCAGCAGCTTGGCGAGCCAATTCACCAGACAAGCGAGTGAGTTCACGTACTCGTTGCTTAAAAACGGTTTCGCCGATATGGAAGGGCACTAAGGAATAACTGTTGGTGGTAATGACTTGAGAGCCGCTATTGATAAAGGATTGATGCACTGCTTTGACCACTTCAGGGGCTTCCATAAGCGCCAGAGCAGACCATTCAGGTTGTTTGAAAGGCGCACCAAGACGCTCAAGTTCACGGCCCATGCCGCCATCTAAAATAGTGATGTCAGTCATAAATTTTCCAGTCTATGTTTGAATATGAGGCGATTTTAGAGAGTTTTGATAACTAATCAAGATGGCATTTTGCCTTATGTCACTTACTTGTAATTGCTTTGAAATTAAAATTTAATAATAGGCAGGTGTGAAAAGGTCCACTCGCTGACCCTATATGGATGTAGGGGATTAGAGCAACGCAGGAGCACGTTGCCGTAGTCAGTGAACTTGTTCGTAACTTCCCTAGTTCAACCTGTCATTAAAGGAACCTGCCATGTTAACCATTTGGAAAGGATTTGGTTGGCTCGCCCCAGTCATTTTCTTGGCGGCTTTTGTCGACGTCCAACTATTGGTGGATTGGGCAATGGGGGAGGGCTTCTACAACGCCAATCGTTGGGTGCAGGTCTTTTCTCTCGTTGCTGTGGCTATTGTGGTTGCTGGTTTAGGCTTATGGATGAACTTACGCGATAAACTTTGGCAAATGGACCGCAAAACGGGCAAAAAAGTCACGGCGCCGGCACACACTTTTTTATACTTGCCCATTGAAGTATGGGCAGTGATCGTTCCTTGTCTTTTCCTTGGATACGATTATTTTCAACAAGAAATGGAAACACAAACCTTAGCCTACTTGGAAACCCCAAAGGTTAATGATGTCTATGCGGTGGACTTATCGAAAATTTTTGAGAATGAAGATCCAATATACAAATACGGTACCCTAAAGGTCGTTGCCGTGGTGGAGAATCAGGTAGAAGTACGCAGCAGTACCCATGCATATGATGGCAAACGAGGCGTGCGCAAAGACCTAAGGAATAACAATGCCACACAGCCAGACTATTATAATTCCCAGATCACCTTAATGAGTATTCGTGAGCTTTTGGGCTACTACAAAAACGATATCATCTATGCTGTGCATAGGGATTGAATGTCATACTTTACTCTTCATCGAAAATTCTAAGATCTACTATTTGATGAGTTTTTTCACCATAAAAAAGGCCTAAAGAGCCTTTTTTATTAGGTCATGCCGCATTTTTTTGCTGGGCTGCTGCGATACTTTTTCGAATCAAAGGCGAAATGGTCAAGCCTTGTACTATGATGGAGAAAATCACCACAACATAGGTCACTATTACAATTAAATCGTGTAAATCATAGTCATCTATCATGATTTGTTCTGATGGAATGGCCGCTGCCATGGCTAGGGCAAGACCACCTCGCAGGCCGCCCCAAGTTAAAATTTTCACGGAGTGCTCGTCATATTGACGGAAACGTTTGAACACCAGATACGGGCTGCCGACGCTGATAAAGCGTGCCAATAACACCACTGGCACCATCACCACTCCTAGGCCAATGACTTCCCATGAAAAAGGCATGGTGACAATCAACATACCAATAATCAAGAAAAGCAATGCATTTAAGAAACTGTCAGTGGCGTGCCAAAAATCTTTTACGTAACGAGTACCATCAGGACCGCGACGTTTAATGGCTTTTTGCCGTGTAATGTTGCCTAGCAGAATACCACTGGTCACCATGGCGAGTGCGCCAGAAATTTCCCAAATATTGGCTAAGGCAAAACCCGCTGAAGGGATGGTTAAAGTGACCAACAAGCGAATATTAATGTCTTTACAGTTAATGATGACAAAGTGACCTACCAGGGCGATGACTAAACCAAACACAATGCCACCAATGGCATCGACTAGGAATAACTCGGCAACATCAATGAAGTGGGGCTCTGTGCCGTAAAAAGCCACAGCAAAAATGGTGGTAAAAATCACTAAGCCAACACCATCATTAAATAAAGATTCCCCTTCGACTTGAATGGAAATCCCTTGTGGTGCACTCATTTGTTTAATGATCGCCAATACGGCAATCGGATCGGTTGGGCTGATAAGGGCGCCGAATAAAAGGCAGTAGATTAAAGGTACAGGGAATCCCAGCCAGCCAAAGACATAAAAGCTGAGATAACCGACAATTAAAGTGGATACTATCGTGGAGAATAAAACCAAGATGGTGATTTCCCAGCGTTGTTTACGCAGTGCCGTTAAATCAATTTCCAAGGCGCCAGCAAAGAGTAAAAAGCCGAGCATTCCCTTAAGTAACAACTGATTAAAATCGATACCAGAAACCACCTGAGTAATGAAGAGGGCAGTCTGATCTCCCAACATCTTCACGGCGAGGATCAATAGTAGTGATATAACAACAGAGCCAGTAGTGATGGCGATGGTGGTTTGCATTTTTAACACATACTGATTGGTGAAAGCGATTAAGATCGCTAATGCCGATAAAAAGCAGATAAGATACCAAGCGTTCATTATTCAGAACCTTATTATTATCAAAATTAGAAAAATAGCGTTGGTTGCATGAGGTATGCTGGGGGATTATATTAGCTCTAGCGGCTTAAGCTGTCACTCCAGAGTGGGTGAAAAACTGACCATAATCTAATTATATGTGCAATTAGGTAGTAATTTACTTTCAAAACCTAACCATATGGTTGGTTTCGGGTGAAGCAAACGCATAAGCAGGATATAATGCGCACCATTTCATCAGGTGAATCAAGTTTTATCAGGAGGATCACGCATGGCAACACCTTCGCAGCACGATTTGCGAAACGATTTTCGTAAGCTTCTTCAAAGTGGTAAATGTTATTACACGGCATCAACTTTTGATCCCATGTCAGCCCGTATCGCAGAAGACTTAGGTTTTGAAGTAGGTATATTGGGCGGTTCGGTCGCTTCTCTTCAAGTGTTAGCGGCGCCTGATTTTGCCTTGATTACCTTAAGTGAATTTACGGAACAAGCAACGCGAATTGGTCGTGTGGCACGTTTGCCAATCATTGCTGATGCCGATCATGGTTACGGTAATGCCTTGAATGTTATCCGCACCATTGTTGAGTTGGAGCGCGCTGGGGTGGCGGCTTTGACCATTGAGGATACCTTGTTACCCGCTAAATACGGCCATAAATCAACGGATTTGATTCCGCTTGAAGAAGCGGTAGGCAAATTAAAAGCGGCTTTGGAGGCGCGAATTGATCCAGCCATGAGCATTATTGCTCGTACTAATGCCGGTCAATTGACCACAGAACAAACCATTGAGCGTGTCAAAGCGTATCAAGCGGTTGGGGTGGATGGCATTTGCATGGTAGGCATTCGTGATTTCGATCATCTAGAAGACATTACTCAACACATTACCATTCCTGTGATGTTGGTTGCCTACGGTAATCCTGAGTTGGCGGATTCTGATCGCTTGGCGGCAAACGGTGTGCGCATTGTGGTAAACGGTCATGCGGCTTACTTTGCTGCGATTAAAGCGACTTACGATTGTTTGCGTGAACAGCGTGGTATCGCCGAAGGTAAATTGAACGCGTCTGAACTGTCGACTCGTTACTCGACCTTAGAAGAAAATCGTATTTGGGCAAACAAATACATGGACGTTCAAGAATAACTTTCTATCTGTACTTGAAAGACCTGAACAACGCCTGCCGCATGCAGGCGTTGTTCGTTTGGTAAGGTTATTAACAGTGTTATATCAAGCCTAAATCCGTCATGGCTTGTTGGATTTTTGCTTTGCTGCTGTCTTGCAGTGCAACAATCGGCAAACGACATTCCTCAGTACACAAACCTAACAAAGACATAGCGTATTTCGCCCCAGCTGGATTGGGCTCTAGGAAAAGCGCGGCATGTAATGAGAACAGCTTGTCTTGTAACGCCGCAGCCGCCACATAATTGCCTTGGCGACATAGCTGGTGTAGTTCAACCACGTGTTTAGGGGCCACGTTAGCAGTGACTGAGATACAACCATGACCACCACCTATGTTGTAGGCCACACTGGTGACATCATCACCGCTTAGGTAACAGAAGTCTTTGTGAATGACCGCGCGCTCACGAATGGGTCGAGTTAAATCCCCTGTCGCATCTTTTACGCCTATAATACGTGGTAATTCCGCCAATTTTGCCATAGTGTCGACATCAATTCCGACGATAGAGCGCGGTGGAATATTGTATAAGATGATAGGCAAGCTGCTGTTATCGTGAACGTATTTAAAATGCTGATAAAGCCCTGCTTGATTGGGACGATTATAATAACCTGCTACCTGCAGGGTGGCATCGGCACCCGCTTGCTTAGCGTATTCAGAATAGGTCACCGCTTCCACTGGGTTATTGGATCCAGCGCCAGCTAAAACCGGAACCGCTTTGTTGGTTTCCGCTACGGTGATTTCAATCACGCGCTTGTGCTCCGCTTCGCTTAATGTTGGGGATTCACCCGTGGTGCCCACTGGCACCAAACCATCTATGCCATGATCTATTTGCCAACGCACTATCTTGCGTAACGCGTTTTCGTCCAGTTGGCCATCACGAAATGGGGTAATTAAAGCGGTAACTGCACCTTGAAACATACTTTAGCCTCGTTTGTGCCGGCTAGATTCTGCTGAAAGTTCTTGCTCGAAAAGCGGGGAAAGGACCGTCAGCGAGAATGCTGCCGGGTAATAATAAATCTTAAATACGCACGTCAGCACCGCAAAGCTTTTTAGCCTTACGTTTATCGCCGTTGCGTTTATTCAAGACAGTTAGGTTCATAATTTAAAAAACATAATCAGTGATACGTATTTTCATCCTGACGTGTTTTCGAATAAAGGTCAATACATGGGGAAAAATTTATTGTGCGTCGTTTTTTGGGAGGGATTTGGTTAGAATGTGGCGCGACAACAGACAATAACAACGACGGCGAACAAGGGCTTAGGGTTGCATAGATGGATTTAACGAGCTGGTTATCTTTGGTGGTGATTTGTGTCATGGGGGCTTTGTCACCGGGCCCAAGTTTGGCGGTCATATTACGCATTTCCGTTTCACAATCCGCTTGGCATGGTGCTTTGGCTGCCATCACTCATGGTTTGGGAATTGGTTTCTGGGCGTTTCTTACTTTACAAGGTTTGGCGGTATTAATGCAGCAATACCAGCAAGCTTTTTCCATTCTAACCTTGTTGGGCGGATTGTATCTTGCTTGGTTAGGCATCAAGGCTTGGCGTTATGCGGGGGGATCGCAAAATGACACAGTAGAGGCGACTTCCACATCTTATTTTGAGGCGGCTCGAGATGGCTTATTGATTGCTTTGATGAACCCCAAAGCCGCGTTATTTTTTTTGGCCTTGTTTAGCCAAGTGATTCCTCATGATATGACCAGTTCCATCAAGTTGCAGTTATGGTCCACCGTGGTCTTTATTGACAGTGTTTGGTACGTCATTGTTTCCTTATTGTTGGCGGGTGGCCCTGTGTTGGCTTGGTTAAAGCGTCATAATGTGTGGGTAGACAGGGGAATGGGAAGCTTGTTGATTCTATTGGGGGCAAAAGTCGTGACCGGTATTTTTTAACCCACGTCATCAAAACATCTCGGTTAACGGAATAAAAAGCTTGCCAAGCCAGCAATGTATTCCGTTAACACTGAGAACAGTATCGTCAGAAAATAAAATCCGCCGTTTCAAGCAGTTTTTTCGTCCATAAAGCATAGGCTTTTGGTGTTAAATGCAGACGATCACCTTCAAATAAGCTGTCTTTTATAGCGCCATTTTTGTCCTGCAAAGTTGAGAATAAATCGACATATTGCGTGTTGGGTCGGGTTTGCGCCAAACGTTCAATCTGTAAGTTGGTTTGTTCCACCACATCACGTAAATGCTGACGAGTCGGACTGCATTTTATGCTAATCAGGGTAACGGGTGTGCCAGCCATGTAACGATCCACTTTTTGCAGCAATTCAATATAGAGTTCCACCACACGATTGCTATCACAATGGTTGCCTATGTCGTTGTCGCCAGCGTAAATGACCAATGAGCGAGGTTTGTGAGGCAACACTATACGCTCAAAGTAATACACACAGGCTTCCAGTGTTGCGCCACCAAAACCTAAGTTGATGCCATCCTTATCGCGGAAATGCTCTCCAAATTTGTCCCACAGGCGCATAGTAGAAGAGCCATAAAAGGCGACTGGTTGCTCTTTATATTCTTGGTGAGATAAATGGAATTCCAGCTGACGTACATCTGACTCAAATTCCAAATCGATCTGATTCAAGTTCAGTACATTGGAGCGATAACCACTCTTACCACTGAAAATAGGGTATTGGCGAATTTCTTTCGATAGCTCAATGGCTTCAGCAACATAACCTTTGTACTCTTGTTGATACTCAACCAAGAATGCATCCAGCGCTGCTTTGTCTTTGTAATCCACTCGGCTGGACAGTTTGAATGCCGGCTTCACGACCACGGTATAAATATTGTGGTCTGCGCGCTTATCAAAGTTCGCTACGGCGATGGGAACAATCCAAGGTTCGTCTTCCTCCATGGAGCCTGCGATTTCAAAAGCGTGAGGTAAGAAAGCCCCCGGCGATTGCGTCGTATGGAAGCTTTGACCTTCTGGTGAAATCATCAAAGGAAAATTCAGCTTCAGGGTTTCTTGGGAGGCGGCAATAAAGGTCTCATATTCAGGCGTGTCGCGGGTTAAGCCACTCCAACTGCTGATGAAGATATTGCCGAATTTTTCATAAAAATCATCACGCCAAAACTCACTGCCTTTACTGCGCCGAACCACACGCTGGCCAGAAATACCGTACTCGTTGTCTATCACCATAGAGCCAATGAATTGTGCGTCTATTGAGAAGCGGAAACCATTTGGTAAGCGGTTGGTTGGGGAGCCCAGTAAATGGTTATAAATGAAAATGGAACCGGCTCGTTTCGGTAAGTTTTCCAACCCTTTGATCACATAAGGCACATGCTGGAAAGCTTGCTTGAAATACTCAGTACCGAAGCGACGCGCGTCCAGTGCCGGTGTGTCTTTAGGTAAGCCGTTAATGACATCGTACGTGGTTTGCAACAAACGATAAAACGCATTTTCACGCTGTAAATCTTTCAATATGTCCAAACACATGCCGGATATAGTGCGTTCTAATACACTGCCAAAGTGCAGACACTTATACAAAATACCAAAGGCTTCGTCCGTGGTGATAGCGCTTTTTAGCAGTTCACTAACCTTATATAAAGGTGAACTGACAGGCAGCAAAGCGGCATTTTGTTCTATGACATTGCTAACGGCTAACACTTCGTCATTGGCAATTTGCGATAAGTAACGCATGCGAGCGGCCAATAAATGTGTACCAATTAACCAAATTAAACGGTACATGTATTTCACCGAAAACTTATGGCTATCGGCAAACAGGGCGAGCAGGTCGTCTTGTTTGATGTAAAGGATGCTACTGTCACGAGAAGAAATGATAGACGTACGGTTCTTTAAGCTGGTATTGGGTGTTGACCACGAGAGAACAGTGCCTGCACGAGAAATGGATCGTGTGGTAATGATGTCGCCAGCGTCGGTTTGATAACTGACCACCACTTTGCCCTTGATTAAGAAATACAAACCATCAGATGGTTGGTCTTGCTGACATAAAATGTCCCCCTGATGCGCCAAAATAATAGAGGATTTTTTCGCTAAAGCATGAATTTCTGTCTGAGTGAAGGTTTCACAAAAGGGCGCGTAGCTGAGTAGATCGATCGCCTCTTTTAAAGCATGTGTTTGGGTTTCAGGGTGAATCAATGGTCGAGTTTCTTCAAAAGCTAAGGTTTCGTTAGAGAAGAAAGGACGAGTTTGGTTTTGGATATTGGTTAATACAGGTAAGGATTCCTGATACACAAACTGCAAAAACTGATTGGCAAACAGCAAGTTGCTGTCCAAGAGTTGTTGTAATCTCACTAAAGGCCAAACCAGCAATTTAGTGGATTTGGTGGCGGTAAAAGTGGTGGCGTAGCGAGATGGATGGCGGAATGCAGACCAGCCAACTGGCGACAACTTGTTGCTAATGGCGCCGACATTGTAAGATTTTCCCGTATCTTGTAGTGGTACCGAAATAGCGACTTCACCCGATAAAAGAAAATAAATGTTCTGTCCAATGTCGAACTGTTTGGCAAGCACTTCTCCTGCCTTCATCACTTTGATATTGGCCAGTTTGGCCAGTTCATCGTGAAGTTCGCCATCCAGATTGGCCATAAATGGAAAAGCGGTTAGATGTTTCGTCACGTCCATTATTATTACCTCAAATCAGTATTGCCCTAATCAGGACGTTTAATTGTCATGGTGTCGCCGAGCAGAGCGTAATCATTACCGCCCAAGCGTGCTAAAGGGTTCAATTTTTTACTGTCTACGTAAGTACGCTCGCCTTGTGTATGAATTAAATTATCATCAAGATATAGGTTGAGTATTTCTAAGTACACAGCTTCAAAAGAGGTATCTGCAAAGTGATGCACGTCAAACAAACGACAATGAAAGGCCACTTTAGCTTGCTTAATGCGCGGTAATTGGTCAACGAACTCGGTCAGCTGTAAATCACTTTGATTCACTTCTGATTCGCCATAGGCCAAAGTAGCGGCACTGTCGTTCACCGCATTGACCAAATCACCATCAGCAATATGCAAAACGCATTCCTTCTCACGCAGTAAATTACGCTTGGTGTCTTTCATATTCTCAGGGTTTTTATTACCAATCGATACGATCAATAAAGCAGGATCGGAAGACAGTGAGGTGAAATAAGAGAAGGGCGCGAGGTTAAAGGTCGCATTGTCATTTTTACTCATGATCCAAGCGATGGGCCTAGGAATAACGGTTTGTGTGATCAGATGATAGCGCTCGCTGCCGCTGAGTTGATCAAACGGATAATGCATAACTCTCCCCACAATGGTGAATGGCACTTTGTTAAATTACTACAAAATGCCGTCACTTGTGAATCGTCGTAGCAAAACTAAAAGGTATTTTATTGATAATCAGTAAATTAGCTGTATTTTTAATACAGCTCAATAATACTGTTAAAGGCAATGACTACACGATCTTTTTGACCAAAATAGGGCAAAGCAGCGTGCTTAAGATAGGAAGGAAACAGAATGATTTGGCCTTCTACCGGAGTGAAATCCCACACACCTTGTCCCCCCAAATAGGCGGTCCCTGGATCCGCATAATGTTCTGCGTTAACACGAGGGTCATAGAAACGATTCACCCCCCCGGCATCGGCTTGACTCGCATCGCCAGGTTCTAGGTAGTAGATGCCACACCAAGAACAGTTTGGATGAGAGTGGGCATCATGGTAGCCCCCTTGTTGTGTAACATGATACCAAGACTCAATAATGTGTGCTTCCGGATGAGCATCATCAGGCCAGTGCGCTTGATTGAGATTGCTGGCTACCTCAAGAATCAGCTCTTCAAGCTGACGTTTGGTTTCCATGATAGTGGCGTCGTCTTGGTCAAGAAAATCCAATGTGCTTTCATGCAGTGCGTGTTTGGCAGTGGGTGCCACACCACTTTCTATGGCTTCTTGTTGTTGGCTCTGCTGCGCATAGACACGTTCCAATAAGGCGTCTTTTAAAAACTCATGATCCGCAAGCTGCGACACAAATAAGGGTGTTGTCCAAACATCCAGTTGTTCAATATGAATGGGTTGAGTGGATTCCGTGTCGATCATGGTAGCCTGTAAGGATTAAATAATTGAGTTGGGCATAATAGCAGGCTAATAGAATAAAGGAAGTCATGAGCGGAGCTGTTGCTATGAAAAAATTCGTTAGATTAGAAAGAGGCTGGTAAATCCAGTTCTGTCATGGTGGGCTTGTAACCACAAAACATCATAACGAGGTTTCTAAGACCAATTTCCAGATCGGGCCCTTCAATGCCTTTGACACTTTTGTCCATCAAGGCCAAATAGTTTTGCATATAAGGCAAGGTAACCTGATTGTGTCGAGACAGGGCGTTTTCGTAAAAAGGAATGCGTTTGTCCCAGATTTTTTGTGCTTGGCAAGCTTGACGTAAACTGGCATTTTGCGTGGCCGCCAAGAGGTTCACTAGAGTTTGTGTTTCGCGGTTAACCAGCCACAAAATGATATTGGTTTCGACGCCTTCACCCAGCAGCTGATGCAGACAATGTAAGGCTTCTTTGGTTTTGCCCATTAACAAACGATCGCTTAAATCGTAAATCGAATAACGACTGCTGTCGACCACAGATTCCAGTGCTTTTTCTGCGTCAATCTTGCTGCCCGCGCCGTGCATTAAGACCAACTTTTCAAGCTCTTGGGAGAGGGCCAGCAAGTTGCCTTCACCGCGTTCACAAATGATGGCAGCTGCGTCTCGGGTAAGAGACAGATCCAGTGATTGCGCTCTTTGTTGGACCCAAGCTGGTAAGCGGTTGGCATCAATTGGCCAGATTTGCACAAACACCCCTTGGGATTCCAACTGACTAAACCACTTCGCTTTTTGCGTTCTGGCGTCCAGTTTCGGTAAGGTCAATAAGATGATGTTGTCTTCGCTTAATGATTGACCTAATTGTGCTAAGGCTTTGCTGTGTTTTTCTGCCATCTTATCGATCTGAATGTCGAACAAACGGCGTGAAGAAAACAAAGATAAGCTTTGGTTTTCGTTGATTACGTCTTGCCAATCAAATTGAGCATCGGCGATAAAGCGTAAGCGTTCTTCAATCTGATATTGTTGCGCAGCTTGACGAATACTGTCGGCGGCTTCTTGGCACAGCAAGACTTCGTCGCCAGACACAATATAAATGGGGGCTAGGCTGTTGCTGAGCTGACTGGTTAATTGATCGGCACGGACTTTCATAACTCGATTACTAGAGAGGCACGTAGCCTAGATCGTATAGTAATTGCTTAGCTAAGTCTTCATACATGGATTGCATTTGAGTTTGGTTGTAAGAAAGCTTAGCGCTTTCTTCGGCATCTTGATTCACTAACGTCTTATTGGTGCTAATGTTACGTGGTCCATATAAGGATTTGCCATCAGCTTGACGTACAAAATACACGCCAGTAAGACGACGTTCAACTTGAGAGACATCATTTGAGTTATTACGGGCTAATACCGTATCCGATGAAGAGAGTCGGTTTACCTTCAGTTCTAAGGTATCGGCAGAAGCATTGGCTCTATCCACTATGAGCACACCCGCTTTACTTAAGGTCAGTCGTAAGGCGCGATCAAATTCAGCCGAGCCGCTTTGCGAAGACAGGGTCATTATCTTGAGGCGTTGTGGAATTTGCACTGTGCCTTTTAAATGAAAACCACAGGCCACCAAGCTGATGCTCAGAACTGCAAATAACAACAGGCGTGTCGCTTTGGGCAAATGAATCGTCATATCCGTGATCTCTTAAAAGTGAATAAGGTACGAGGTAAATAGGGATGACTATTGTTATCCCTATTTATCATTTATACAGCAGCGGCTTAGTTAGCGACAATGTTAACTAGGCGACCTGGTACCACAATGACTTTACGAACGGTTTTTCCTTCAAGGAATTTAGTCACATTCGGGTGAGCCAAGGCTTCTGCTTCAATGGTTTTGTTATCGGCACTGGCCGATACGGTTAATTCCGCACGCTTTTTGCCCAACACCTGAACCACAATGCTCAGCTCATCTTTAACCAAGGCGGCTTCGTCTAGTACCGGCCAAGGCGCGTCTACTACATTGTCAGAATGACCTAGCTCAGACCAAAGTTGGTGAGCAATATGCGGTACGATTGGCGATAACAACAAAGTAGCACTTTCTAAGGCTTCACGTTCAACCGCTAGACCAAGTTCAGAGGTGTCTTCAAACTTGCTGACTTCATTACACAATTCCATTACGGCAGCAATGGCGGTGTTAAATGTTTGGCGTCGTTCGATATCGTCTGTCACTTTCTGAATGGTTTCGTGAGTTTTACGACGCAAGGCTTTTTGCGCACCATTCAACGCTGCAACGTCCAACTTGCCTGCTGTACCCGCATTTACATGACGGTAAGACAAGGCCCACAAACGACGTAAGAAACGTGAGGCGCCGTCTACACCCGCATCGTTCCACTCAAGCGACTGCTCTGGTGGCGCCGTGAACATGATGAACAAACGCACCGTATCGGCACCGTATTTCTCGATCATTTCTTGAGGATCGACCGTGTTGCCTTTTGACTTCGACATCTTGGTGCCATCTTTATTCACCATGCCTTGTGTCAATAGGCGTTTGAACGGCTCATCGGACGTCACCAAGCCAGCATCACGCAACAACTTATGGAAGAAGCGAGAGTATAATAAGTGCAAGATAGCGTGCTCAACACCACCAATGTACTGGTCAACCGGTAGCCAGTAATTGGCTTCTTCCGTCAACATGGCATCATCCGCGTCTGGGCAGCAGTAACGGGCAAAGTACCAAGAAGACTCCATGAAGGTATCAAAGGTGTCGGTCTCGCGTTCGGCGGCCACACCTTGGTAAGTAGTCGCTGAGAAGTCTGGGTTGTT
The DNA here is from genome assembly GCF_056161265.1 of Marinomonas sp. ABL3_031. Classification (NCBI taxonomy): domain Bacteria; kingdom Pseudomonadati; phylum Pseudomonadota; class Gammaproteobacteria; order Oceanospirillales; family Oceanospirillaceae; genus Marinomonas; species Marinomonas sp. ABL3_031. The sequence goes on along the minus strand of NZ_JBSWYU010000002.1, from coordinate 264,972 downwards.
TTTGATCGGTGAATTCACACCGTCCATCACCACATCCGTAGGCAATATCACAGGAAGTTGGTCTTGTGGTGTTGGTACTACCTTACCATCCGCAAGGTTAAGGGTTGGAATTGGCGCACCCCAGTAACGCTGACGGCTGACACCCCAGTCACGTAGTCGGTAATTAATTTTCTTCTCACCAATGCCTTTGGCGGTCATCCATTCGCATACTGCGTTGAAGGCCGCTTGGAAGTCCATGCCATCGAACTCACCTGAATTGCATAGAATGCCTTTTTCCGTGTACGCCTGTTTGCTTAGGTCAATCAATTCATCGCCATTGGCTTGGATGACTTGCTTGATCGGCAGACCGTATTTTTCAGCAAATTCAAAGTCACGTTGATCGTGTGCCGGTACAGACATAACGGCACCTGAGCCGTAATCCATCAACACGAAGTTAGCAGCGTACACAGGGATTTCGTCCCCAGTGATTGGATGAATGGCTTTAAAGCCAGTGTCCATGCCTTTCTTCTCAACCGTTGCCATATCCGCTTCGGTGGTCGACATTTGTTTGCTTTCGTCGATGAAAGCGGCCAATTCTGCGTTGTTTTGTGCGGCTTCCAAAGACAATGGGTGCTGCGTGGCAACCGCCATGTAAGTCACGCCCATGATGGTGTCAGGACGTGTGGTGTAAACGGAAACACGCTCGTCTTTACCAGCGATGGCAAAACTGAATTCCAACCCTTCTGAGCGGCCAATCCAGTTACGCTGCATGGCTTTTACTTTTTCTGGCCAACCGTCTAATTTGTCTAGGTCGTCTAATAATTCTTCAGCGTAATCGGTAATCTTAATGAACCATTGTGGGATTTCTTTGCGCACAACAGGGGCACCAGAACGCCAACCACAACCATCAATGACTTGCTCATTCGCTAGAACCGTTTGGTCGACAGGATCCCAGTTCACTGCAGAAGTTTTCTTGTATGCCAAGCCTTTTTCAACCAACTGAGTGAAGAACCATTGTTCCCACTTGTAGTACTCTGGTTTACAGGTGGCGATTTCACGATCCCAGTCGTAACCAAAGCCAAGCTGCTTTAGCTGGCCTTTCATGTATTCGATGTTTTCCGTGGTCCATTTGGCTGGCGCGGTTTTGTTTTTGATTGCCGCGTTTTCCGCTGGCATGCCGAAAGCGTCCCAACCCATAGGTTGCAATACGTTTTTGCCTTGCATGCGTTGGTAGCGAGAGATGACATCGCCAATGGTGTAGTTGCGTACGTGGCCCATGTGCAGTCGACCGCTTGGGTATGGGAACATGGAGAGGCAGTAGAATTTCTCTTTATTGGAATCGGCGACGGCTTTGAAGACTTTGTTTTCGTCCCAAAAAGATTGTGCAGCTTGTTCAATGTGCTGCGGGTTATATTGCTCTTGCATGATGTATTTAATTCCCGTGATCGACATCAGGTCATGAGACCTGTTTTCTCTTTAATATGGACAGTTTAATATGAACAGTCATTCGAAAACTCAGCATTATACCGACCTAACTCAAAATAGGGGAGCTAAGGCCAACAGAGTCTGAAAATATTCGCTATTTTATAGAGATGGGACTCTAATTAGAAGGTGCATAGAGAAGGAGTGATGAATTCTATGAAAAAAGATCTGCAAAACCACGATTCAGATTTGAACTTAGTTGAAGAAGCCCGCAAAACCTTACAAGGGGCAAAGGATTGGTTGCTGGAAGACGTCGCACTGATGCAGGCTTACTGGCACGATAAAATGGGTTATACCGAAGCTTGGATTGATGCTAACTGGCATCTGGTGTTAGACGGTGGTCAGGAATGGGTGGATGAACTGGATGAAAAAGAAGATGCCGCTTTGCTGTGGTTGATCAATCATGTGAACAACAATCCAGTGCCATTAGAGGAGTGCCATGTGGCCGGTACGCAAGTGCCAGCAGGTGAATACACTTGTATGGCCTGTGGTCATACTAATCAACTGCTTAAGACACAAGCTCTACCAACCTGTGAGATTTGCCACTACGGCTTGATGTCTTCACACAGCTAGCTAAGCAAAACCTAACTAAGCAAAACGGAGCGATTGGCGGGAAAAGCCATGATTGACTGAACTAAACAGAATACACAGCAGTAACAACACTATACTCGGCCAATACCCCCAGGTGACATAAGGGGTATTGCCGATAAAGGTTTTGGCTTCAGCAGTAAGTGTCGTACGTGTAAACTGAGGCGCTTGCGCCACGATTTTACCTTGTTCATTAATAAAGGCTGTTACGCCAGTATTAGTGGCTCGTATGACATAACGGCCCGCCTCCTTGGCGCGAAATTGTGCAATTTGTAGATGTTGCCAAGGGCCAAAGGAGGTACCAAACCAAGCATCATTACTGATGGTAACCAGCAAATCACTGTCACGTACCATGTCCCTTACTTGTTCAGGGTAGACGATCTCATAGCAAATGAAAGGCGCAACGCCCCAATCGCCCACTTGCAATACGGGTTGGTTGTCGTCACCGGACTGAAAGTTAGATATGGGCATATTAAAAATCTTTAAAATGCTTCCGAAGTAGCGAGCGAGAGGAATATATTCCCCAAAAGGAACCAAATGCTTTTTATAATAAAGTCCAAAACCATTGCCTGTCGCCCAAATGGCGTTGTAATACTGCTGTCCGCCATCTAACACATCCGGTATGCCGGTAATCAGTGTCGTCTTTGAAGCGGCAAGTTGATCACTGAAACTTGCTAAATAAGGTTTGACCTGAGAATAGGCGTAAGTTACGGCGGTTTCTGGCCACACCACCAGGTCACTGTCAAGATGTTGTCTGGTGGCTTGTTGGTAATAAGCAAGCGAACTGGCTGCTGTTTGTGCTAGCCATTTTTGATCTTGTTCAATGTTGCCTTGTACTAAGGTGGTTTTAATCTGTCCAGTTTGTTGTACCCATTGTACCGGTACATAACTTAAATAAGCTCCGCCGCCCCAGCCAATCAGACAGATAAGTATTGGCATGGTTTGATTGTTTTGTTTGAGCAATAGACCAGCAAGGCTGGTTGCAGTGAGAACCACAAGTAAGCTGGTGAGCCAAATACCACCAAGCGGCAGCAATTCAAACAGCCAAGTGTGCTCTGTGGCATAGCCAGGTAACAGCCAAGGGAAACCTGTGAAAAGTACGCTGCGTAATAATTCTGCCAATAATAAACAAATGGCCACCCACAAGTTGTTCGGCAAAAATGCATAGCGTGACATGAGGCGCCAGCTTAGCCAAGCGGCAAGACTCCAAAATGCACTTAATGCGGCAATAAAGGCAAAAGTAATGAGAGCGGCAATTAGGTCGCTAACTTGGCCGTACTCGGCAATGCTGACAAATACCCATGAGACACTGCTACCAAACAGGCCAAAGGCCACAGCACTACCTCGCCATGTCGCGGCTTTAGCGGTTTTCGCTGAGCTAACGAACAGACTAAAGGCAATCAGACTAACAAAATAGCCAGGCCAAAAATGCAATGGGGCGAAGCTGGTAACCCCAACCGCACCTAAAATTAGGCCAAGAGGGAGGGCATAAGCTTGTGGTAAATTGGCAAAAAAGTGAGCGATTCGCCCCGTTACTGGCTTGCTGGAACCGGGGCGAATCATAGACATTTATTCAACAACCTCTTCGCTCACTGATTTAGAGACTTGGATGGTTTTAACGCGTCGGCCATCGGATTTCACCACTTTAAAGTGGAAATCATTAAAGAGTATGGTTTCATCTCGCAATGGTACGTGACCAAACTGCTGAACTAAAATCCCGCCCACAGTATCAAAGTCTTCTTCGTCAAGTTCCGCTTTGAAAAACTCATTGAAGTCTTCAATGGTGCAAAGGGCTGGTACTAGGTAAACACCAGACTCACTGGTGACTTGAATGCCTTCGTGTTCATGTTTGTCGGTTTCGTCTTCGATCTCACCCACAATTTGCTCCAACACGTCTTCAATGGTCACCAGACCTGAGACGCTGCCGTATTCATCCAGAACCAAGGCCATGTGGTAGCGTTTGGTACGGAAGTCATTCAGTAACACATTGAGGCGTTTACTTTCTGGTATAAAATTGGCGGGGCGAAGGCGAGCTAAAATATCCTCGTTAGTAATATCGCTCTCTTTGAATAACAGAGGCAATAAATCTTTAGCGAGTAGAACACCGAGAATTTCGTCAGAATCTTCACCGACCACAGGGAAGCGTGAGTGAGAAGAATCGATAACTTTGCGAATGGAGGTTTTTGGATCGTCTTCAGATTTAATAATCACCATTTGCGATGGTGGAATCATGATGTCTCTGGCCTGTACTTCGGATACCTCCAAAGCACCTTCCACTATGGTGAAGGCATCACGATCGATAACATCGGACTGTACCGCAGTTTCCAGTAAGGTAATGATGTCAGCACGGCTTCGCGGCTCATCATTGAAGGCTTGAAGGAAACGTTCAAACCAAGATTTGTGTTGATCGTTGGATAAGCTCGATCGGTCTTCGCTCATTAGGGGGTTAACTCACTCTTTTATCAAATAAGGGTCGGTAATTGACAAAGAAGCCAATAATTCGGTTTCTAAATTTTCCATTTCTTCTGCGTCATCTTCCTTTATATGGTCATAACCGCGTAAATGCAAGATGCCGTGAATCGTCATGTGCGCCCAGTGGTCAAACAGAGCTTTTTCTTGTTCAATGGCCTCTTTTGCTACCACTTGCTGACAGATGACCAAATCACCTAATAAAGGTAACTCGATACCAGCTGGGGCCTCAAACGGAAAAGATAACACATTGGTGGGTTTGTCTTTGCCGCGATATTCGTGATTGAGCGATTGGCTTTCTGCTTCGTCCACAATCCGAATGGTGACTTCATAGAGATCACCAGAGTTGGGTAGGGCTTTCTCTACCCATAAGCGAAAATCAGCTTCACTGGGAAGCTGATCGGTGGATTCACAGGCAATTTGTAAGTCGAGTTCTAAGTCAGGCATCAGTTTTTCTGCACTTCAGTCGCTGGGACGGCCGCCACATTCGCTGCTTGGATTTTTTCCGCAGCACGGGCTTCATTGCGTGCTTTCTTTTCGGCTTCGGCTTCGTCGTCGTATTTATCGTAAGCTTCCACAATGCGTTGTACCAAAGGATGACGTACCACATCGGCAGCGTTGAAGGTGGTCATACTGATGCCGTTTACGTCTTTCAGCACGTGCATAGCGTGTGCCAAACCAGAAGCGGTGCCGCGAGGTAAATCCACCTGGGTTCGGTCTCCGGTAATCACGGCGGTAGAGCCGAAGCCAATACGCGTTAAGAACATCTTCATCTGTTCGCGGGTGGTGTTCTGACTTTCATCCAGAATGATGAAGGCGTTATTTAGGGTACGACCACGCATGAAGGCCAACGGCGCAATTTCAATGACATTTTTTTCGATCAGTTTGTCGACCAGTTCAAAGCCCAGCATTTCGTATAAGGCATCGTACAAAGGGCGTAAATAAGGGTCGATTTTTTGTGATAAATCCCCCGGTAAAAAGCCCAGTTTTTCACCCGCTTCCACTGCGGGACGCACTAACATAATACGCTCGACCAGATCGGCTTCTAGGGCTTCGACGGCGCAAGCCACAGCTAAGTAGGTTTTGCCTGTGCCGGCGGGACCTATGCCAAAATTGATATCGTGTTTGCGAATTTGAGTCACGTATCTTTGTTGGTTTTTGCCCTTGGGTTTAATAAAGGCTTTGCGGGTCTTGATGACGACTTGGTTCTGGTCACCTTTCCTATTGCTGGTCAGTGATTCAATGGCCGATTCTTGTAGGTACAAGTGTACCGTCTCGGGAGAAATCTGAGGATTAGCCAAAGCTTCACGATAAAGATTTTGCAATAAGGTTTTGGTGGCCATGACATGTTCGGCATTGTCACCTGAAATATCGAAAAGCTCAGCGCGGTTGCGAATGTTAACCTCAAGGCGCTTTTCGATTTGTTTGATGTTTTCATCAAGTTGTCCGCACAAACCCGCCAAGGCGGCTGCATTGGCTGGTTCAAGTCGGATTTGTTGAGTTGTCTGTGTGGTTTCCAAGGGCTACCTGTATTTATTGAATAACAAAATCATTGTCGAGTTCTGAACTGATTAACTCGCCCAATAAAGAGTTTGGATACGCATCTGTAATAATGACATCAGCAAACTTACCAATTAATTGTGGATCAGATGCGCGGAAATTGACAATACGATTATTTTCCGTACGACCTTGAAGCTGACCTGGATCACGTGGTGAGTAGCCGCTGACCAAGATACGTTGAACTTCTCCCACCATGGCCAAACTGATATCAAACGCCTGTTGGCTGATACGACGCTGTAAAATAGCTAAACGCTCTTTCTTCACGTCTTCTGGAGTATCGTCAGCTAAGTCAGACGCTGGCGTACCTGGACGCTGACTGTAAACAAAACTGAAGGAGTGATCAAAGCCAATTTCTTGGATTAAATTCATGGTATCGACGAAATCCTCGTCCGTTTCACCCGGGAAGCCAATGATGAAATCAGAAGACAAACTGATGCCAGGGCGCGCGGCTTTAATACGGTTAATCTTATCAATATAGTATTGACGATCGTGGCCACGTTTCATGGCGCTCAGTACTTTGTCGGCACCACTTTGTACTGGCAAATGTAAATGGCTTACTAGCTTAGGTTCAGTACGGAATGCTTCAATTAGACTGTCGGTAAATTCCACTGGGTGAGACGTGGTAAAACGAATACGTTCAATACCGTCAATGCGCGCCACAGCTTGAATCACATCGGCCAGATCCGCTTCATCACCTTCTGCGGTTTCCCCACGATAAGCGTTGACGTTTTGACCTAATAGATGGATTTCTCGCACCCCTTGTTCTGCCAGTTGAGCGGCTTCTAGTAAGATGCCGTCAAACGGACGGCTGACTTCTTCACCACGAGTGTAAGGCACCACACAGAAAGTACAGTATTTACTGCAACCTTCCATAATGGAAACAAAGGCTTCTGCCCCGTCAACACGCGGCGCGGGCAAGTGGTCAAACTTTTCAATTTCGGGAAACGTCACATCGGTAATCGGAATGTGCGTGGCCGCGGCATTCACCATTTCAGGTAATTTGTGCAAGGTTTGCGGGCCGAAAATCATGTCCACGTGTTTTGCGCGTTTACGAATATTGTCACCTTCCTGACTGGCCACACAACCGCCCACACCAATTACCAGATCCGGATTCTTTTGCTTGAGTTTTTTCCAACGTCCCAGTTGATGAAAGACTTTATCTTGGGCTTTTTCGCGGATAGAGCAGGTATTTAATAACAGCACATCCGCTTCTTCAGCGTTTTCGGTAAGCTCCATTTCATGGCTTTCGCCTAACAAGTCTGCCATACGCGAAGAGTCGTATTCGTTCATCTGACAGCCATGAGTTTGGATAAAGAGTTTTTTTGCCATGTAACCTATAAACCTAAAAAGAGTTCGTCATTTCGACTTTGCGGCTATTATATTTGGCTTTGCTTCCGAATCCCAGACTTGAAGAGACATTCCCGTCATATTTAATGCAAATATCACCTTCTTTTGCACGTTTTGGTGGCGCTTTATCGGGATTAACCTCACAATACCTATTGATTTGGCGTCAGTAGCGGGAGGCGATGAGTTGAAGGGGTTGCTAGGATGTATTTTGCTGTTTTGTGTGTCAGCTGACCTGTATGCAGAACAGGAAAAGGAAAAAGCCAATTTTGTCGTGGGCTTAGGTTATGGGCTATTGGATAGCAAGTCATTACTGAATCTAGACATGAAAATCAATATGCCAATCAACGACTATTTAACCGCTCAGGTTTTATTGAACAGCAATTATTTGATTGTGGGTTCTAACAGCGGCAGCTTTGCGCAATCTGAGTTTTTTTCCAATTGGTATCTTGGCAATGAAGAGGGCCGCTTAGGATTGGGATTAGGATACAGTGAACTGGAACCCATGGACAAAGAATTGCAAGTTGACCGTGAAGTGATAGGTCAATTTAGTGCAGATCTTTTTATGGGCGATGCTTCGCTCCTTGCTAATATTCAATCTAATGACGCTTCTTTGAGCAACACTACCAGCTCGCGTTTTGGTGTGGGCTATTACTTTGATGATAATTTCAGAGTGTCTCTCTACCGCGAAAAATTTAATGGCTTGCCCACAGGTTGGCGCTTAGAGTCATACTATCAACCTCTTAAATATCGTGATCTTGCCAGTGTCGGAGTGATTTTAAGGACAAGTGAAGAGTACGATTATTTAGGGGTCATGTTGCAGTATTTCTTTGATTACAAAGCGAGCTTAAAAACTCGTGAACGTCGTTATTATTAGTCAGTTTTTCGGTTGAACAGGACGAAATAAAGGAAGAGGGGGAATGTTGGAAGCATTGCTTAGATCGAGATTATCAACGCTCCAAATGGTCCATTTGGCCGCAATAAATTGCTTGGATAACGCAGGCTCTTCAAAAAGCTGCACTTCGACTCGGCGATTTTTCGCGCGACTGGTGACCGAATCGTCTAAGCCAATAGGGCGCTCTGCTCCGTAACCTTTGACTTTTATTTGCGCTTCATTCAGTGAGCGAATCGACTGCAAATAACGCGCAACCTGTTGGGCGCGCTTTTCTGAAAGTAACTGATTCAAACTGGGTTCACCACTGCTGTCGGTGTGCCCCGTGATGAATACAAATAAGGATGGATTCGCGTCCATTTGTTGTGCTATTTCGACTAGAGTGTCTTTTTGTTGCCTTGTTAACCGATATTGATTCACAGCAAAGGGAATCTGCCATTGGTTGGTGGACTGTGGGGCAGGCAGCAAAATAGTGCCGCTGACACGTCGATTTTGGAACCGATTTTGTTCGTTGGTGTTGTCCACCAAAGGTCGATTTGCTCCATAGGCCAAACGCAGCATGCGCTGCTCTTCTATGCCGTATTGATGATGTAAATACTGGGCAATGGCATCGGCTCTTTGGTAGGACAAGCGCAGGTTAAACCAATTTGCTCCTTGATTATCCGTATGACCTTCTAGATACATCCGACTGTGTGGATGTTGTTGCAAAAACTCCCCAATTTCAGTGATTTGATGAAGCTGTTCTGGCGGTAGTTGGGCTTCGGAGCTGGCGAAGTGAATTTGCAAGTGGATCCGATAATGCTCGGTGTGGATTGTTGGGCAGCCTGTGTTGCCTATAGCGCTTCCTACTGGCGTGTCGGGGCAAAGATCGCGAGAATTTATGACACCATCCCTATCATTGTCTTGCAGTAGCAGTTGGAGAGACGTTGGGTATATGGCTTGCGCGTTTAGTTTAGTGCTGGCTAAGCCCAAGACAAGGCAGGACAATAAACACAGCAAACAGGCTTGGGCCAGCGGCGGAATTTTGTTGCGGTCGAGTAAAGCGGTATTTACCATCAAATGCATAGGGTTAATCTAAAAGCGGCTCTAAAAATCTTCTTAACAATAATGCAGGTGACAACAAACCTAATGAACAAGATGATATTTCCTTTGTGACAAGACTAATGGCGACATGTCTTAAATGTTAATAGGTTTTCGTTATGTGCTCCCAGTGAGCCTTGTTGATGGGCATAATCGACAAACGACTGCCTTTTTTTACCAAAGGTAATGCGGTTAAAAGGGCATCGGCTTTTAACTCGGCTAGCGTCACCAAGCGCGGCCATTTCTCAACAAAGGCAAGGTCTACCATATACCATCTAGGGTTTTGTGGGGTGGACTTTGCATCATAGTAAGGGCTTTTGGGGTCCCAACTGGTGTGGTCAGGATAAGCTTCTTTAACCACTTTGGCTATACCGACTATCCCAGCAGGTTTGCAACTGGAATGATAGAAGAAAACCAAGTCGCCCACTTGCATTTCTTTCATAAAATTTCTGGCCTGATAATTACGCACACCATCCCAAGGTGAAATCTGCATTTCTGCAAGGTCGTCAATAGAGAAGGCATTTGGTTCAGACTTCATTAACCAATAATTTGGCATAATAATCTCGCTCTGTTTGCACAATGAAACATTCTGTTTGTTTCCCCTTGGCCAGATTCTAACTACACTAAAAGTCTGACCCTATTAAGAAAGCCCAATGTTATTAAAATAGCTAACGTCATGATAGGCCTCAATGTTTTGCGGTGAATTATTTCGGAAGATAAGAATGAGCCATTTTGCTTGTAAAGAGTTTTCAGCGCTGGAAAAAGAACTCAAAGATGATTTGTTGGAATGCTATGTAGAAGCACAGCAAGAGATTGAAGAGATTGTTAATAGTATCGAAAGCGAAGGTTTTTCCTTTGATAAATTGGATCAGTTGTTTCGTTCTTTGCATAGTATGAAAGGCAACTGCTCTGTGTGCTTTCTTGATCCATTGGTGGAGGTGCTTCATAAGTTAGAAGAAATTGTCGATGGTATGCGCGGCGGTTACATCAAATATGATTCTCATTTAGGGGATTTGATTAATGTCGTCATCGAAAAAGTCTATTCCCTTCTTAAAGAAATTTATCAATCTCATGTGGCAGAAAGTGAATTACGCGACACATTACAACAAGGTTTAGATACCATCTATGCTCATGAAGAGGACTCAGAGCGTCCTCATCTCGCCGTGCAACTTTTAAAGCAGTGTTCAGATCAAGGGGTAGAAGAAGAGGATGAGGCCGACAGGGACGCTGCCGCTCTTATCATTAAAGTGGAATTTACAGAGCAGCAACAAGTGGACATTGACTTGTTTGCTGGGTTCAGTCACAAGTTGAACCGCTTGCTTGGTTATTCTGCTGAGCGCAGTGAACGTATACTCAAACTTTGTCAGCTGATTAATGTGGAAACCAAAACTCCGGTAGACTTCTGCCAACTGAGTGCGGCGGCTTATATGCATAATATGGGCATGGCGGTGATTCTTAACTGCAAAGATGATGAAGCAGCCAAGCAACAAGCGGAACGCAATCACCCATGCGTCGGTGCGAAATTGCTGTCCAAACATGAAGGTTGGGAAGACGCCGTTACCATGGTGCAGTCTCACAAAGAACGCTTTGATGGGACAGGCTTTCCAGAAGGTTTGGTTGGTCCTTTGATTCCACAAGGCGCTTTTATCTTATCCATGGCGGTCATGTTTATTGACATTGTATGGGGGAAATCGGGCAGTGAATACAACAAAAGTGCCATGCGAGCGGTGCAATTGGTGAATTTCGAAAGTGGCAAAGGTTTCCCACCACATTTGATTGAGTCCTTTAACTCTGCCATTCGTAAAGTCTTGGTCGCCAAACGCAAATAGTGGGTTAGGAAAAGAATAAACCACGCAAAGAAAACCTGCGTATTCAGTGAATCCCTGATAAGATCTTGGGTGGTTTGCCCATTCACTATTTGTTAACGAATGACTGTTTTCACTGCCTAGAGTTTTATGAAATCTGCTTTATTGCCTTTGGTGTTTCACTCTCATTACAGTATCCCTTTTCCTGCCGGACACAGATTTCCCATGCACAAATTTCGTTTGCTGGCAGAAACGTTACGGCAGCAGGGCATACTTACCGACGACAATCAGCATACGCCAGAACCACTGTCTTTGTCCGTCTTGATGGCGGCTCATGACAAAGCTTATGTGCAGCGCTTTATTCGTGGTGAATTGACTGCGCAAGAGGAAAAAGACATAGGTTTGCCTTGGTCTGAATGGTTAGTGGAGCGAACCTTACGGGCGGTATCGGGTACGATTTTGACCAGCCAATTGGCATTGCAATATGGTTTGGCTTGCCATCTTGCTGGTGGCACACACCATGCTCATCCTGCTCACGGAGCCGGTTTTTGTATCTTTAACGATCTGGCTGTGGCGGCCTTGAATCTGCTCGATACGCACAGAGCACAGAAGATACTGATTCTAGATTGTGATGTGCATCAAGGTGACGGTACCATTGCCTTTTTTGCCAATCATCCAAAGATAGTGCCAGTATCCTGGCATTGTGAAGAAAACTACCCTAATCAGAAACAAACGGCAGGTTTGAATATCGCCATTCCCAAAGGAGCGGATGATCAAACCTATTTAGACATATTGAAACGTACCTTGCCAGGTATTTTGGCTCAGCATCAAGCGGACTTTGTGTTCTATGATGCGGGAGCCGATGTACATCAAGAGGATCGTTTGGGACATGTAAAACTCACCGATCAAGGGGTGTTAGCGAGGGACAAATACGTCATTGAAAGTTGTTTGGACTTGGGCATTCCGACGGCTTGTGTGATCGGTGGAGGCTATGATCGACAAGAGCACAAGGTAGCTTGGCGTCACAGTTTATTGCACCAAGCGGCACAACAGGTCTGGCAATCGCACAGCTTTATAAAACAATGTAAAGCTGTCTAATATTAAGACCAAGAAGCGCAAACAAGTCATTAAATGGCGTTTGACTTAACCGTCTCTCATGCTGCAGAATGAAAATCATGAATATGAACCCATTATATCCAGCCGCTCGAATTATCATCATTCCATAAGAATGGTGGGATTTGATGTGTGCAAAATTATTAAAACCCACCTTTGAGGTGGGTTTTTTATGATCATTTAAAACTCCCTCAAGGTCATTTTCATAGAAAAAATTGAGGAGACACCATGAACAAAGTCGCCGTATTTGGCAAACCTGGTAGCGGGAAATCCACCTTAAGCAAAGCCTTAGCAGAGAAAACGGGTTTACCATTGTACCCATTGGACAGTTTGGTCTATCAAGCCGATGGTGATTTGGTGCCAAGAGAAAGATACGATCAAGTTCACGCAGACATAGTTTCATCTGACGCTTGGATCATTGATGGTTTTGGCCCAGTGGGTTCGTTTTACCAAAGATTGGCGGCAGCCGATACCTTGATCTATGTGGATCTGGCGTATTCAACCTGCTATTGGCTAGTGACCAAACGCTTGCTCAAAGGTTTGTTTGTCAAACCTGAAGGTTGGCCTGAGGGCAGTTCTATCATCAAAGGCAGTTGGCAAAGTTATAAAACCTTAAGACTCTGTCCTAAATTTTGGAATCAAGATTTTGGTCTCAAATTGGAGGCTTATTCTGCCGACAAGCAAGTGTATGTGATCAAATCGGTTGCTGAGTTAAAGCATTTTGTCAAAGAATAAACTGAGCTAAGTCCGAGTGCTCCTAATGCAGTAACCATCTGTCTCAATAAGAGAAAAGATATTTAACAAAAGGAAGAGGTGTTATCAGATAATGCACCTTCCCCAGCATTCAATGAGCGTGTCGAAACTCCATTGGCGTCATTCCAGTATTGCTTTTGAACATTCGACTGAAGTATTGCGGATACTCAAATCCTAACGAATAGGATATTTCGGCAACGCTATCATCTGAACTGAGCAGACGGTGCTTAGCCAACTTTAAAATAAAGTTATGTATGGTTTCCTTCGCGCTGTAGCCGGTTTCTTTTTTTAATAAATCGCTCATGTATTTAGGCGAAAGGCATACTTGTTCAGCAATTAACTTGACGCTGGGGAGACCTATTGTGTCTTGGAATGCTGTGGTATAGTAGTTTTCCAACGCCGTATTTACCTTGTCTAATACTCTCAGGTTAATGTGTTTTCGAGTAATAAATTGGCGGTTGAAATACCTGTCTACGTACCTGAGCAACAGATCTATGTTACCTCGTTGAATATCTTGACTGAAGTCGTCGATATCTTGGTTCAACTCCTTACGGACATTGCGAGTAATTTCATTTAGAGAGGTCATTTCACTTTCCGACAAATGCAAGGCTTCGTTGACCTCGTAAGAGAAAAATCCGTAATTATGGATGACGGTTAATAGCGGATGACCAATCAGAAAGTCGGGGTGAAAGTAAACTGCCCAGCCTGCCATTTCCCCCTTCTGAAAAGAATCTTCCGCAGCAAATACCTGACCGGGCTCCATAGCGAACAAGGTGCCGCTTTCAAAATCGAAGTGGCCTCGACCGTATCTCATTGGCGAGCCGATGACGGTTTTTAACGTTATGCAATACAGGTTAATTGCAATGCGTTGGCCTATTAGCGCTTGGTTAATCTCCAGTTGCGATAAGTCAATCACGGTCAATAATGGGTGTTTAGGGGCGCCAAAGCCGAGGTGACTGTGTAGTTCGCTGACGGAGTGAATTCTGACTATATCTTCCATGGCTAGACATGACCTACGGCAAAGGTTTCATTGGTAAGTTGTTCTGTGACGCGCCATAACTGTTGACGTAAGATGGGATCTTCTGCTTGTTTTGGTGGCGAGACTTTTTCTGGATGGCCACGAAATCCGCCCATTTTGGTTGGACCGAAGTAGTCACCGCCAGCGACGTCTGGTGAAGTTGCTGCGCGTAACAGTGACAAGGCACCCATTTCTGGTTTTTGTGCCAGTATCGCGTTCATAACCACCCCTAACATTCCCATGTTCTGCTGTAGATTCGTTGCCGCGTAGCCAGGATGCGCCGCAACAGATTTTACTTTGCTGCCAGTTTCATGAAGTCTTTTGTTCAGTTCCAAAGCAAACATAATATTGGCCAACTTGCTTTGAGCATAGGATGGCATTTTTTTGTAGTTGTTTTCAAATTGCATATCATCAAAATAGATTTTTGCTACTTTCGACTCTGCTGCCATGCTGCTGACAGTGACGATTCGAGCGTCTTGGGTCGATTCCAATAATGGCATCAACTCACTGGTTAACACAAAATGCCCCAAGTGATTAGTCGCTAATTGCAGTTCAAAACCTTGTTTTGAGATCTGTCGTTCGTTGGGCATCATGATGCCTGCGTTATTGATCAGTACATCTAAACGCGAGTAGGTGGCTTTAAAGGATTCGCTAAAGGTTTTTACTGAATCTAAGTTTGCTAAATCGAGATGCATTAGCACAATATCTGCCGTTGGAACTATTTTCAAAATGCGCTCTTTTGCGACATTTCCTTTCTCAAAGTTGCGCACGGCAATGATAATACGTCCTCCTTTTTTGGCCAGTTCCGTCGCGGTATAAAAGCCTAATCCGCTGTTTGCGCCAGTAATGAGAAATACTTTATTGTGCTGTGAGGTAAGCTTGCTTATTGTCCAGGTGCTCATGGTTTATCTCCGAGAATTATCATTAGGGACATCATAGGAGATTCAGTAAACTTGCGTGTTATACAAACATCGGATTCTTGTATACAAAACACTCTATTTTCTATTCGACGACCTAAATTAACCTTAGCTTTGCCTTTTAAATGTGTTTAACAAATGAGTGATTGAGCGGAATGGATCAATAAAATGAGGCACTTTGTACGCTCAGGCAGTCTCTAAATGGATGAACAAGGAAAAGCCTAATGGAAATAACACTTTACGGTACCAATCTATCGGCCAACTATCGAAAAGTCCTTGCTGTCGCAAAGGAACTTGGTATTCAAACCAATGAACGCGAAGTGAACGTTTATGCTGGAGCGGGTCAAACTGCAGATTTTCTCGCCACCAATCCGCTTGGTCAAATTCCTGTGCTACAGCACGAAAACATGACACTGACGGAATCCAATGCGATTGCGCTGTATCTTGTCCGTTTGATAAAAAATCACCCTCTTGCTGCGCAAGATGACACTGAACAGGCCATTATTTTGCAATGGCTGTTTTGGGAGAGTAGCCAGTGGCAGCCTATGCTTTCAGAGGTGATGGGAGCGCAAGTAGGGCACGAATTATTACCAAGTATCATACCGGAGCCAGAATCTCCTGTGGATTGGTCGAATCCCAAATGCGTTAAGCTGCTTGCTTATCTCGAAAATGCATTAACAGATACTTGGCTAGTGAGCGGACGTCTGACCGTCGTCGATTTTGTTGTGATGGCCATGACGACCTATTTTAAAGCCAGTCAATTTCCTTTTGATCATTATCCCAACATAGCAAAATGGTATCACCAGATGCACCAACGAAGTGCTTGGCAAGAAACATTGCACTCTTTATGGCGTTAGCTTTATGGTGTTAAGTTAAATACTAGAATACTAAGGATGTAAGAATGAAAGTATTGATAACCATTTTGATGGCTTGTTATGCCGTTTTAGGAACGGCGCAAAACATTGATGAAAGATGCGAGTTGCCAGACACCCTATGTGAACGACAACTCAACTTCGAGGCCTCGGACAAAGAGCTTAATCGAATATATAAGCGTATTATGGCCAGTATAAAATCTGGTGAACTGGCGGACAGAATGTATGTTGATGCCAATGAACTGAGGCAAAGTTTGCTGAGTAGTCAACGAGCCTGGATCACCTTCAAAGATCAAAATTGTGCTGCTCTTTATACTTTACATAGTGGTGTTTCTGGTCGACATGAAGCCGAAATGGATTGTTTAATTGATATGACTCAAGCAAGAAGCCAATATTTGCAGGAAAACTATTTATAGCGCCTTGATGTTGCGACTAAGTCATGTAAATTTAAAATGCTGAGGCAAACTGCGCTCCCCATTCAATATGAAAATTGGAGTTTCTGTATGAAGAGTACACACTGGCAGTTTTCAGGGAAAAGTGTATTGGTTCTGTTGCTGCTGACCAACACCTTGTATGCCATTATGCTGACTTATAGCATCCCCAAAGTGATGGCGTATTCTGACTTATTGCCCTTATTTGATATGCGTCCACAAGGATATGGCCGTCAAGATGTGTTGATTTTGTTAGATAGGTTGGGCGCAGAAGGGCGTCATCTGTATCTCAGTTTACAGTTAATATTGGATGTTATTTATCCAATTTTATTTGCCCTGTGTTACTTTGCTTTGAGTCGTTGGCTGATGCAAAAAGGAAAGCTAACCAAGGGGTTCTGGTGGGGCATAGCTATACTACCAATCTTGGTATGCCTAAGTGACTATGCAGAAAATATCGGCATTTTGTTCATGCTATTACAGTACCCAAATCTGTCAGAGCTTGTGGTCACAGTCACTAGCTTACTAACGCAAATGAAGAGTTATCTCACACTGATGTATTTTGCTGGTGTCACCATAATGGCCCTTTGGGTTGTAAAAACTTGTTTCTTTCAGCCTAGGTAATTCTGGGTCATAAATAGCAAGGTGACTATGCTGAGTTGCGGGCACTACGACTGCATAGAGATCGTCTGCATGTTCCACTATCCCGTGGCATTGACCTTAACAACTGGCGAAGTGGTTTCCGGCAAAGCTTTGGACACCAAGCAGAATGCGGCCAGAGAAGAGTGCATGGAAATAGAGCAAGAACAGAAAGCGATTTTGGTTGTCCTAGAGTCAATCGCCGAACTCAACATCCTCGTTGACAACCCGCATTTTGACCAAGTGGTGTTTGAATGAATAGGGCGGTGACTTAGCGACTTGTTTGTTGCCAAACACACTAAGCCCACCAAGATGGCGAGGGCTTAGTTGCTTTGACACTCTGCAGTATTAAGCAATGGCAACAAATGGCGCTTTGTGAACCCATTCGTCACTTTGTACCTGGTCAAGCATAAACTTAGCCAGATCAGGCAAGGTGATTTTGCCTCCTGGCATTTTTTGGTCATCCGCGAGAACCTGGCCTGTGGCGGGTTTTTTTAGAATTAAATTGGCACGAACGCTCACCCAATCTATGTCTTTTTCGTTTAACAAAATTTGCAATTCGGCTTTCTTTGCGTCCTTCATATGCTTTAACAAAAGGCCCACAATAGTACTTAAAAAGCGGCGTTTAAACCCCACGTATTCATTAGGTAAAATGGTGCCAGAGCCATTAATACTGACCAATTTTTTAACGCCAACGCGCTTCATGGCATCGACTAAAATCTTGGTAATTTTAATGAAGGCTTCATATTGATCCGAGCCTTTCACCCCGCCAGCGGCATTCACAACGGCACTACAACCAGCCAATGTTTCTTCTACTTTTTCTTTGTCTTCTAGACTGCCTTGTATGATTTGTATTTTGTCGCTTGTGATGGTTAATTTCGCAGGGTTTCTGACTAAGATTTTTACTTCATAGCCTTCATCAATAGCTTGTTTTAATACTGCTCGACCAACAAAGCCTGTAGCGCCTAAAATGGCAATTTTCATACTTTACCCCACACTGAATAAGCTTTTTATGTTTAGAGAATGATCATAATATTATTTGCTCACTTAAAGTAAGTACTATGGTAAAGGTAAGTATGAAAAGAGTTGATTAATTCGAAGACAAATCACAAAGTCAAATTACACTTAAGGTTCTTATTGAGAATTTCTTTTGCGTCTGAATCACCATTTGCCGCCGCTAGCAGCAACAAGCCTCTCGCGAAGTTGTACATATTGTGTTGTCGAAAGCCATTGCCTAAAGAAAAATCGTATTCTTCAGCGGTGACCGTACCTGGTGCTAATGGCGAAAAATAGCGAATAAACTTTATTATTTTCAGTATTTCGTAATTTTCTCTTAGCACATACCGAGTAGCATTTTTCGCTTTGCCTGATACCCATTTTCTTTCTGAAGCATTAAAGGTAAATGCAAACACATTCTCATGATACCAAGACACGTGATAGGCAAGACTTCCGCCTAACGAATGTCCAACTAAATAAACCGTCGCTTTCTTATATTCATCACGTGATTTGAGTTGCTTGTATAATGTTTGTGCGATTTGATATTGTGCTGGCATTCTGCCGGATTGTTCCGTGGCCAGCCTTAAATTAGCATCCCAATCACCATTTCCATCTGTACCACGAAATACAATGGCAATTTTCTCAACTTGATCATTACGTTTGTATTCCCAAAGGTCGGCTTGAAACTCCACTTCTTGATGACTGCCTTCTTTACCACGGAAGTGCTTAACGTAATGCCAATCTTTAATCTTGAAATGGGCTTTATCGTGATAACTATTGCTTGCCATTAAAGCAAATTTATAAGCTGCAACGGCTGCTTTGTTATGGTTCTTATTATCTGGCACGTTATTACTGTAAGCGTTGACATAATGTTCGTAGTGGCAACTGAGAAATTTCGGTTGATCGCTGGGCTTAGTGGCATCCACTACTTCATGTTCGGATGGGACATACTCATCAGTAAATAACACAACCTCTTGCTTTAATGGAGCACAGCCTAAAAGCCCTATTAAGGATATAAACATAATGAATTGCTTCATACCTTCCTCCTCAAGAAACAGAGTGATGGATAGCATTAAAAATAACGAAAAGTGGCAGTGATTATTATTGGAATCAATGATGTGAACTAGAAAAAGCGCATAAATTCAGCTTAGAAGAGAAGGATGAATATTGCCAATATGATATACGCCTGTAGCCACTTAGCCGATTATTTGTATGTTTTCAGTTAATGGAGTCAGAGCAAGGTGCGATGTTTGCTTTGACTCATTTATGATTGTTTTTTTAGGTATCTAGAAAAACACTTTTAGTTGTATCTCCTCATCAGTGAAAAATACTTTAATAAAAGTCGTTTTAATGTTGGCATTCCAGTAGTAAGCATTTGACGTCGTACTTGCCAGCGCATCTGCCGCTTCGTTTGGTGTGGAGCGGATGATATTGCTGATAAGGTTGCCATTAATACTGACTTCAGTGGGGAGGTTAGTACCCAGAAGTGATACGTAGTAGTAGTTTACTGGCGGTTGAAACTGGGTCACTTGAGGAGAAATTGTGATCAGTTGTCCGTTGGTGATACCTTGATGTGATACCTTTGTTAAACGGTAGTTGCCTGTCTCGTAGCTGCGCGTGAGGCCATCATCTTGATAGAGTTCATAGCTTGAGTCCTCTCCTGGATAGATGGACAGGGTAACTGGGTTGGCGTTATTTGGGTCGATGAATTGATCAATGTCTTTCATGGCAAGTATGGCGCCAGCTTTGACATAAATGGGGACTTGGTACAAGTTTACTGTGCCAATGGGAGCATGGTAGTTTTCGACCTTGGTCCCCCCTGCAACAGGAACTCCTAGTGGTTCTTGATCATTCGTGAAAGCATACCATTGAGTTTGATCATTGGCAGCTTGCGGTAGGTATATATCTCTGACTGAGCCATTCTGGGAATCTGGATCCATAATAGGAGCAACAAGGAAGGAGTCACCTATCATAAATTGTGACCATAGCCAATATCCCGCATTGCCATACACTTCTATGTCATTGGGAAAGTTTAAAAATAAAGCCCGCGCTATCGGCATGCCTGATTGGGTATTCTGATACATAGCATCGTAGAAGTATTGTATAAGTCGATAGCGAATTTGAATAAACAGACGGCAATTTTCTGGTACTGGAGAGCCGTAGTAGAAAGGCTCTTGGAATTCCTTATTATAGCCATCATAGTGAATTCGGAACCAAGGCAGAAATGCCCCCATTGTGACCCAGCGTGTAAAAAGTTCATAGTTTGCCACGCCGCCTTTGATCAGCCCCCCTACCACATAAGGTGTTCCCGTCGCTGATTCTCCATTGTCAAAAGGCACACAGCCACTACCTGAGCCAAATCCACCGATGTCGCAGCCAGATATTGGCACACCAGACAATCCAAAATTCAGCACTTCAGGTACGTTTATGCGAAGGAAGTCCCAGCTGGTGGCCGAATCTCCAGTCCAGATCGCGGCGTACCTATGCACTCCAGCGTAGCCACCTCGACCAATAATAAATGGACGTTTATCGCCTTGCAGCTTAAGTAGGCCATTGTATGTCGCCTTGATTAGCATAAGTGCAAAGGCGTTATGGACTTCGGCATTGGGCTTTTTATCGCCAAAATAAGTCATGTTTAAATCAAGCGGCAGTGTTTGAATATAGTTTCCATCTTGATTGTCGAAGTTAGCCGCCATTGCAGGGCAAGTCATGTCTTGCCAGACCATTTCTAAACCAGCCTCGATGAGGTATTGATATTGCTGCCCCCACCATTCTGAGACGACATTTTGGCCAAGATCTGGATAGTAACCGGATGTACCAAGGTTGATGACCGAATAAGGTTCGTTGGCTTGCAGTGTTTGATTCATTAGCTGGCTGGGAGTGAGAGGACTTGAAGGAAGCGTAGGTGATTTCTTAGGTGCTTCGTTTTCGTAATAATTGTCCATTGGAACGGGATAGGGGAAAGGATTCGTGCCAAAATTTTGTCCGTAGTCTTCCTTCGCGATAAAAAAGTTCTCAGCAGGTAATTCAGTGGAATCTGCAAAGTCATCCATAAGGAAATATCCTTTGCTACGACCTTCTACTACGGTTTGATATTCTGTATCTATAGAACCGTCTTCACTGTAGGGGTTGGCCGTAATCATGCCAGTGATGTTTGTTGAACATTTAAACCCCAAACCTTTCAGTTGTGCGAACATGTTCGACACATTGGGAAACTTCATTGGGCTATTGGTAAAGGTTCGGTAGTTGTTTTGAAAATCTACATCGATATGCAGACCATCAATGGGAATTTGCCATTTTCGGTAGCTCTCCGCAATATTGAAAAGCTTGTAGTTATCGAAATAGCCATAAGCTCCTTGGTGAAAACCGAGTGACCAAATAGGTGGTAATGGAGAAGGCCCCGTCAATTTTTGATACTGGGATAGGGTGTCTAGTGTGGTGTCGCCTGCCATGAAGTAATAGTCCAAACTTCCGTAAAGAGCGCCGAAGTAGTATCGACCATCCATGTTGGAATAGTCACTTGACCCCATATTGAAATAAGACTGAGAAACATTATCTAGAAACAATAAATACGAATAGGGATCACCTGCATAATCACCATTGGGGGATGGATTGTTTTCTATGGTCAAGGGCATTGAGTTGTAAAGTGGATCAGAAGGGTTGAGTGGTCCGCCTTCATTACCTGCTGGAACCACACCTGGAGAGCCATATTCAAAGTTATTAAAGTTGAAAAACGTCATTGTATACTGGTTTTTTACGAGCTGAGCGCCTGCTTTTTCGCCGAAACCAACATACTGTGCACTGTTTGGAAATTGTTTAAGGTTTGCCACCGCGCTTCCATCTGAGGCCCACATGATGTTTTTGTTCTCGCGACCTAAATAGTCTGTCCCTGCTCCAGGAATGTCACGATGTATTAACTGCCAGCCGTTTACTCCTTGTCCATTGCGGTTCGGGCGATAGACGCTTAGTCGATAGGGCATTAGGTCGGCAACAATTACCAGTGAAGCTGTTTCAAGGACTAATTGAGAGTCCGTTAGGCTTGACTGAACGTTTGGAGTTCCTAAGTTGTGATTGATAATGGCCAATGAATTATCGACCGTAAAATCGTAATTTTCGTCTGGATTGAAGCGCACACGAAATGCGTTTGGACCTAAAACGTAAAGCATGAGACTCGGTCGGTTGGCATTGGACGAAGTCAGCTTCCATTGGGTGTCGCTGATTTTGGTCACGCTGGCGTTGCCGAAGGTGTTCCAACCAGAGTTATTGGCTTGGAATTCGTTAACTTGTACAAAACGATATTGTGTCATTGGAAACTCCTTTTCACGATTTAGTCTGTTGAGGTTGATTTGAATTGAGCTTTAAGTTGCAGTAGCCAACTGAAATCTGCGGAAGTCGCCGGGCCATATATCACTTGCTTTTGTCCATAGTTATCTTGCAATGTATCAACGGCGACTCCAGCTGAGTAATGGCATCCCATACAGCTTTCAGTGCCAAAAGACGGAGTATCGTTGAAAGGGAAACCTTGAATTTGCAATTGGGCGGGTTGATTGCCTTTTTGCATATAGGTTTCCATCGTTGTATTGATTAAGAAAACAGGGTAGGGCTTACCTCCCGGCTTGTTATCAATTTGTGTTAATGCGGGATCATCTGGATTATCAAATTGATTGGGCGTGGCGGGCAGTGC
Organism: Marinomonas sp. ABL3_031; assembly: GCF_056161265.1. Classification (NCBI taxonomy): domain Bacteria; kingdom Pseudomonadati; phylum Pseudomonadota; class Gammaproteobacteria; order Oceanospirillales; family Oceanospirillaceae; genus Marinomonas; species Marinomonas sp. ABL3_031. The sequence goes on along the minus strand of NZ_JBSWYU010000002.1, from coordinate 242,353 downwards.
TGACTCATCCGTTGGGAATTGTGTCCCTATCAGCTCGTAGTACTGAAGAATAGATTTCTCACTGGCAAGTTGGTTCTGGACTATTCTATTAAGCTGCTCAGTATTTTTGTCGATCGCAATGACACGGGTCACTTGAGTAGGAGGTTGTGTGCCATCTTGATCTTTTGGCGGTAATATATTCACGGGACATGAAGGGCAATTAGGGTTGTTGAAGCTGGGTAATAATTCACCTGTGTCTCCATTTCGATAGACAACGGGGTGCAAACTATTGGTTTGCACATTATCTACGTGCTCAAAAGTTGACCAAACCCACTGCTTATTGTCCTCTGTTTTGTGTGATATATGCATACCCACTAACCCTACATCGACTTCTACGCAGCGCTTATTGTTTTCCAGCACGATGGCTTCAAAGGTAAAGTATCTATCTTTTGGAGTCGTTGGAGTGAGTACTTTCCATGCCAGTTTAAGCTCAATCGCACCGGTATAAAGATTACTGTTGTCACCACTTGGAAAGTCAACACTCTGGCCACCCTTAGAAAAATCGATTTGACCATCAATGTTGTACAGTTCGTGCTTTACTAGGTAATCGAACTCGGCTTTATTCATCAGTACTTCGTAGCGCACAATATTGTTTTGCTGGTCGACAAGTGGGTAAGTAAATGCTTGATCTATTTCATCCGCGACGGTCATGGAGTTAGACATATTGACCACCTTGTTGGTGCGGTAAAGCATTTTTCGGCTGGTATCGACTTCGTTCTGATTGGTGCATATTGAAGGTAAGACAGAGTCATTGTTCCATGGGACGGGTTTTGATCCATCAGATTGATAAACCTGATAGCTTTCTTTCCAGTAGTCCCATCTTGGGGTGCCCGTATCCGTAAGATTTGGGGCAAGTTCAAGACCGTCTTTTAAGGTGGGCCAAAACAGAGCAATAAAGGTCTGCCACGAGTAAATATCAAAATATCGTTGTTTCTGATAATTGGTTTTCGCTTGGGAAATTGCGGACATATCGACATTGCACGGAATACCAGACGTGATATTTAGGTAGTCATAGCTATGATACTGTCCATCAGTGGACACACAGCCAAATACCCCTTTAAACTCAATTTCGACTCCCTTGTTTGATGGTGTGCTAGTTGCTGAACACGCTGAGGGTAAGGTCAATAGCAAAATACTGCATGCAATGAGACGCGAAAGCTTAGTAGAAAACCTTTTAAAATCTTGGTTAAACATACAACCTCCTGTTTATGTTGATAAACTGTCCTAGATACATCCTTAGTACATTGATAATAGATGCGTATCTATGCTTCATAAGAAGAGCGCGCTTTGACTCGATAAAGCACTCTCTCATGAATAAAGAAGTTGTCACCTATCACTGAATATAGTTAGCCTTGTATAAAAAATGATCTACTTTTCAAATTTGCACAAAATTTGCACAGATTGATGCTGGTGTCTGGTGTCTCTAGGGAGTGATAGAAGGAATTGCGTAAAAAGTACTACGATTTATAGGTAGCCATCTTCAAGTGTCACAGGTTAAACGGATTGATCATGATACCTGGTTAAATAGTTTAACGACCTAAAAATCGATGATAAGAGTCGTATGAAACATGTTATTTCATTATGTGATATGCAATTACCTAGACTAATTTGTTAGCAGGAATTGAAATACGAAATGGAACCTAAATTGAAGCTAGGTGATAAACCTTTCTAACCTTCACTTGTTAAAAGAAACCTGTATGCGATGAGTAAAGGAAGGGGGTGGTCAGTTTGCATTTTCATCGTGTCATTTCGCACTCCATTGTTGCAGCGTATTCAAATGAAAACCTTTAATCTCGCTTTTTAGCCAGAGTATAAGCCACATTACTTTGTATGGCGCCAGCGGCCGCCAATCCCAGTAAACGCCGAAACTTAGGGCATTCCATATGACTTGGAGCGGAACAGACAGCGGCATGTCATAAGGCATTCACACGGGGTTTGCTGACCAGTGGTTGAAAAGTTGTGTCACCACATGGCCAATTGCTTTCCCCACCCTTGCCATTGTCGCACCATTGGTCAGAAAAATAGTGGCGAAGATAACCCGATAGAGTGTTAGGATTGAAAATAACAAGGGACACCGCAGAGCAAAACGGCGGTGTTTTGCTGAAAAGCACCCAACCATCGCCCGTGTTATTTTGCCATGTAAATTATTTGGCTATGGCAAATTGTGAAGCGCAGATACTGCAATTACGTCCTTTTGCTTTGGCATCGTAAAGCGCATGATCCGCCTCTTTAATGAGGGCATCTGTGTTAATAACGTCATCTGTGTTCTCTTCTGTTGAGAACACTTCCGTGATGCCAGCACTGATGGAAACAGGGATGGTTTTTCCATCGTACACTATCTTTAGGTTTTTGATGACGTTACGGATGCGTTCAGCCACATTGAAGGCTTGTTGTTCATTCGCGTGCGGTAAGATGATGATAAATTCTTCGCCACCATAGCGGCCCACACAGTCACCTTGGCGAAGGCATGCTCGAATGGCTTTTGCGCACTGTTTGATCACTTCATCCCCCGCGGGTTGGCCATAGGTGTCATTGATTGATTTAAACTTATCTAAATCCATTAAAACAATGCTGAGTTTGCCGCCAAATTGATTTAAACGGTATATTTCTTTATCAAAAAAAGATAACGCCTGAGAGCGATTATCTATCTGCGTTAAACTGTCTTTTGTCGCCATCCTTTGTAACTTGTTATGGGCTATTTTCAGGGCAGACAATGGCAGTTTCATCAATCGGTAAGCAATGAAAAAAATAATCAATAGATTAGCAAGCACAATCAAAGTGCCGGTAATGATGGCCGTGTTCATGTCCTCGCGAAAGCGAGTAACGTCTTGATAGATTTCAAAGGCCCCAGCGATCAGCCCCGCTTGATTAAAAACCGGTGTGTAAGTTGCCACCACGTCGATGTCAAAATGCTGTTCAAAGCTTAAATCCATCTCGCTGTTTTTGTTGTACAGCTTAGAAACATTTTCCCCTATTAGCGCTTTTTCAAGGGAATCATTGCCAATATTCGTGCTGCCGATAAGGGTTTTATCCGTGCTGTAGGCAATGGTTCGATCTGGTGTGAAGACCTTTACCTTGATCATGTGAAAGGGCGCTAATGTCTGACGAAATGCCGTGTCTAATTTGTCCTCTGCTATGTTGCTAATATCAATATTGGCATTCTCATTGGCGAGTACTAATTCATAATGATTGTTGGTAAAAGCTTGGCTGATGCTGATGGCTTCCGCTTCCGCTCGATCAAGAATATAGGCTTTTGAAACCCAGTAAATAGTGAGGGTGGAAAAAATCAGAATGGCACTGCCCAAGATGGACAATAAAATAAACATGCTGCGAATGAGCTGGGTGGGGGTGAGTATTTCATCCCATTTTTGAGTCAATAAAGGGGGGAGATGCGGTATCTTATCATGGGGCCAAAACATAAATCCTCCATAACCATGTCTATGTTATATAAAAAAGACGCACAGAAAATGCTATTTACCTCTTTGATGTCTGGTAACGTCTTTTGCTGGTACCTTACTGTAGGTAAGCATCTACCTTGACCGATACCCTATTATTTTTATGGGGTCATAGTCATAGAGTGTAGTTGATAATCCTTATTTGGCTAGGGTGAGAAAATGACAGGGTGCCAATGCTGGAATTTAAGAGATTAAGGGGTTGGCAGATTGTAGAACAGGTGAGTTCTCATTAGTTTTCTTACCACCTAACTTCCTCGCCAGATTCAACAACATAACCGGAATCAACCAGACTGGTCATGATGAAAACCTGTTCGATGGGTAAGGTAAAATGTTCCGCTATGGCTTTTGATAATCCCGTTTGTAGTAGAGAAATATTTTTTTTCGACCACAGGGAAGGTAAATAGAGAGTCACGATTACCTCATACTCATTACCTATCTGTTGATCGTAATAACTGATGGTTATCGTCATCTGTTCTGGCGATTGCCCGGATGCATTGGCCCACAAATCGATCAAATTTGTGTTTCCGGGCTGACACTTTGAAGAGACCAAACAATTTGCTATAGGCATAGTATCACCTTGGTTTCATAAACTTATGGATAGACCCATTAAGGCAAACTTCATCCTTATTTGCTGCGGGGTTGTAGCGAGGTTCGAGCGGAAAGACCGTCCTACAACAGCGCTTTGTTATGTCATCTTAACGAAAAAGGATCAGAGTAGAATAATATTTAATTATACGCTGATCCCAATTATTCTTTAATTCCTAACGATTTGTTTTTCTTTATAATAATCAAAATACAACTTTTGTTGTATACTGAAGTTGTATTTCCATCTGACCTCTTTCCTTAGGTGCCATGCTGCTGATGGTTAGTTTCAGGACTCCGCCAAGGCATGTAGATTGGCGCCTGTTAATTGATAACCTAACCATTCGTTTTTTGGTTTAGCGCCAAGCGAATTGTAAAAGTTAATAGCAGGTTCGTTCCAATCAAGAACACTCCACTCGAACCTTCCACACCCTTTTTCAACGGCGATTTTGGCCAGATGTTTTAAGAGCGCTTTTCCGGCACCACTGCCACGTTCTGAACTGGTTACATAGAGATCCTCGAGATAAAGCCCATGTTTCCCCAACCAAGTTGAATAGTTAAAGAAATACACAGCAAAGCCAATGGGGATGCCATCTTTTTCACAGATAAGAGCCTGAGTGCTTGAACCTTCACCAAAGATTGAATTTTCAATCGACGCTTCGGTTGCAATTACCTCATGCTCTGCTTTTTCATAACGCGCTAACTCTTTTACGAACCTGAGGATTAACCTTGAATCATCTCTATTCGCTTCTCGTATAACTAATGGCATTGGTACTACTATACTCCTTTAGAAATGGAACCTTTCAATAACGAGCGCCGCTTTGTTACGGTTGGATTGAAGCAGAAACTTCTTTGATATCAATGATATCAACTTCTCGCCCCAGTACATACTTATAGGCAATAAGGTCTGAAGCAGGAATAACCGGTACTTCTACTCCCTCATATTTACCAATGACCGAGTGGCGATAATGAATATTGAGCTCAAACCACTCTCCGGTTGAACCATTCAAAATCTTTGTTCCTTGAGACAAACCTATTTCAATTTTTTGCTCGTCATATATTAACTGGAAATATTCCACATCCCATCCATGCTCTAACAATCGATTCAACGGTTTTGATATATAGTCTTCAACTTTAGCTAATACTGACTGAGAAAACTCTCTTGGAATATAAAGATCAATGTCAGCGACAGGTCGCTTACCTCCATGAATCGATGCAGCTAAACCTCCCACTATTTGATAAGGAATATTATCTTCTTCGAGTGTGTTTTTAATCCAGACTAATGCTCTTAATACCTTATTGACCATCTGCTACCAATTAACAATACTTGATTAATATGAAGACCATAACATTTCAATAGTGCGCGTGCGCGTTTACGCATTTGAGTTATCTTTTGAAACGTTGTAACCCATTGAAATAAAATAACAACTCAACGTACTTTTAATTAAACTCAACGTATTTTCAATGAAAAGGGACAGGGTAGAATGATATTGACTCTGCCCCCAATCAATTTGTATGTGGGGAGCCATATCAAGGTTTAGTTATATGCCATATGCCCGCTTTGCACTTTCAATTTGGCTTTCTTCTGTAGCACCTTTGACCAAATAATAGCCCGGAGCAATTATTTTGCTACAGGATATGACTCTAACTTTGATGATGCCTTTAACTGGAAAAACATCACCAACGATGGGCTCAACCTTTGGGAAGAGTGTATTATATTCAGCGCTTTCAGAATCAATGTATTCAGCTTTTCCTTTGATTTTAAAGCCTTTTTGCTTCAACACATGAACGAAGCTAATACACACATTTTCATTGCTCTGAATATTGTTGACACTTTCAGGAGAAGCAATATTTGCGATCAAAATATGAGAATCACCATAAGGCAAGAACACTTCTTTAGGTGAGCAATTTGGAAAGCCATGCTCATCACAGGTCGCTAACCAGCAAAGAACACTTTCATTTATAGAAGCTAAAATCTCTTCATTTAACATCGATATACTTCTCCTTCACGGCATATCAAATAAAAGGGATAAAAGTAGAATAGTATTTAATCTTACTCTGATCCTAATAATTTTTTGGAATTCTAGGCTATAGCATTTTCTTGTTTCTCTGTGATTGCCTTGTTAAGGCTTCCATTCTATTATGTACTGAAATGCCGTACATTTAAGTGGTGATAGATATGAACAGTGTAAGTGTTAATAAATTTAGAGATAACTTGAAAAGCTTTGTAGAACAGATAGTTGGAAACCACGAACCATTAAAAGTGACTAGACGTTCTGGTGAAGACTTCATCGTGATGAGCGCAGAGGACTGGGAACGAGAGCAAGAAACATTGTACATTTTGCAAAATACTAACCTAATGAAGCAGATTGCTGACTCTTTGAGTACCCACAGTGAAAATAAAGGATACAAGCCGAACAAGGAGGAGGTGAGTGAGATCACTGGTCTTTGAGGGTAGCACTTGGCAAGAGTATGAAATCTTGCGAGAAAAGGATAAGAAACTACATAAAGTTTTGTGCCGACAATTAAAGGAAATGTTAAGGGATAACCCCGCTGAGGGAGCAGGTAAGCCAGAATCACTGAAACATAATTTATCCGGGCTTTGGTCACGGCGCCTTAGCCAGAAAGATCGATTAATTTATAAGTACGATGATCAGTATGTCTATATCTTTGCTATTGGCGGACACTACGGACAGCACTGAATAGCCTTAACGCTTTGCTCACCGGAAAATTGCGAGCTCAGCGAGTAATTTTTCCAAGTGCAGTGGCTTGTTATACGCTTTTATACTAATCATGCAACAACCTCGAGCATTTCGTTGTAATGAATCTCATCAACTTCCTGAAGCCATGTAAATATATCACCAATGACATTTAGGCTTTCACCTAATAGGTTTTCTGATGAATCCTCATTGATTTCAATCACAGCGCTATGTGAATATTTGTTTATGAAGCGATAAATCTTTTCTTTGGTGGCTTCATTTGTGATTTTGCAGCCGTTCAAACCACAATTCATTAGCTGCGCAATATTACTTCGGTGCTTTGGAAACTTGAAGCTAAAAAATGATTCAAGTAATTTCCTCGCAAGATTCGCTGTTAAAAAAGCTTCGTCGCGTGACAGTGCGGGGTTGTCTTTGTATTTATGAAGCTTTGAAAATATATAATGGTATTCTGAATTGTAATTAATCAAACTAGCGTCTGCGTCTTTAAACGTTGATTGGCGTGGAGCAGCTGTAGACGCTTCAATTGTATAGAAGAACGCATTAGGTTCTTTAGGTGGATTCTTTCCCATTCTATTGCGGTTTACACCTTCGAACCAATCACGTATTAATTTGAAGTAAGTAAAGTTGTGTGTAAATACGAATAGCTGCTTTGCCTTGCCACAATTGCTACGAAGAAACGAATACGCATGAAACAAGTGGTTCGAGTCAAAGCTTGAAACAGGATCATCGACAACAACGATAGTATTTTCCATCTTGTTATCGTTTTCTTTCAACTTGGTTATGAAATAAACAAACGCAATAGCCGTTTTTTCACCTTCGCTCAAGTTTCCTTCTACCGGAACGGAATCGTTCCGCAATATTTCGTACCCTTTTTTATTCGGATTGAATCGGAGGGTTAATTCACTGCGTCCAAGAAACTTATGAAGTGATTCATTAAACTGGTCAGCGCCCACGCCTTCATTTGATAGTAAATCTTCAAGTGTTCGGATTTCTGTGTTTCTAGTGTTAATTGTTGTTTTTAGCACTTCATTTGCGATAGTTCGATTAACGACTTCTTTTTTCTTATCGTGATACCCGAATGATTTCACTTCGGTAGTCGCATAGTGAAGTTCAAGTTGCTTTTTAGCTTTATCAGTTTCTTTTTTGAAATTTCCTGACTTATGATTGTGCTTATCAACAGCTGCGACAATAGCGGTCATAGCATCGTTAAACGCGTTTATGAATGATTCACTTATAACTTCAACCGTTAGAGTGATTTCAAGTGGATTAGCTGTCTTGTCTTTTAATACATTGTGCCAGACCTTGATTTCTTCGTTCAGGTCTGTGATTGCCTTTTCCAGCGCCGTACATGCTTCGATGTACCCATTTTTGAATTCGTCGTAAAAATCACTTGCAGCGGGTAGCGTTGGGGGTTGAACATATTGACCGGAAAGCCAGCCATCTGCACTTTCAAGCCGGGTCTGAAAGGCTTTGTAATCGTCATTAAAGTGGGCTTCAAGTTTTTTAATGCGTTCTTCGGTAATAGTGTTACCACAAAATTCACATTCGTTTGTATCGTGGCGCTTATGGAGGTCAAGACCAGTTTCAACCCAAGACTTTATATCAGTATAATCAACAAGCCGCTGAATAGTTTGGCTGACCACGCTAGTTTTCAAAAGGTTATCAAGTCGTTCTTTAGCTTTGGTAAAAGTATCTTGATTAATAGCGCGTTTATTAAAGATGATCGGGGACTTTTGAGCAGGCTTCGCAGCATTGGTTAATTCAACAATTTTTTGATCATCAAGAAGTGAATCGTCCGACTTACATTCTTCAAGGTGGTCTTCTATGAACTTTCCAAACTTACGCCTATCGTAGTTAAGGTAGTAATTGTCTGTAGTATCAATGGACTGAAGACTTGTCTTCATGTGTCGCGCGCTATCAGTTCCAAACTTTGAAACAGCGCCATCAAGTTTTCTTATTGCTTCTGCTTCTATGCCGTGCGCTTTGCTATCGACGTCCTGCTCTTGTTTCAATTTTTCTAGTTTTTTACGTTCTTCAATCTTTTCTTTATCAACAAGCAATATGCTTTTTACAACGCTATTCCATGAAATATTTTCGTCAATAAAGTTATGGTTAAAGGTGTAAACGTTAAGGTCAGAATCCGCCACGTTCGCTTGTGTGATTGCTGTGCCATTATCTACGTTTACAGTGAATTCTGAAGAAGGAAATTTACTTGAAGTAACTTTATTTTCGATACACCTAAACAACCCCGAAAGCGTAGACTTACCACTTCCATTCCAACCATAAAACAGGTTGTACTTCCCAAAATCTTTAGCATTGGCGTTTGTGTGGTCCTGATAGATACCAAACTGTTTTAGTTTTTTTATGCTTTTTATTGACATAACATCCTTGCTCTAAAAGTCACTTGGTGTTCAATTGACGTATAACAGTTTAATAGTGTGCACGTTCATTTAGGTATTGGGGTTATTTTTTGAAGCCCTGTAAGCCATAAAAATTGAATAATGATTCAATCCCCTACGAAAAAGCGAGCGTTACAAATGAGTGAGTGCGTTATTTCATCTTTCTTTTAGGTAAGCACAGCGTGTCATCCCTAAAAAAAGAGCACACTTGTAAATCCTTACCTATTGATACTAGAACGCCATTTCATTTCTTGCCAGTACAAAACGCGTATTTTCTTGATATTGAGTTGTACAAAACGAGCAATATCTTCGTAATATGGATTAAAAGGTAATAATTAGGGAGTAGGTGACCAAAATCATATCGAAGACTCATTCACATTTCCTATTAGTCTTGAAAACGCACAAACATATTAAATACCTCTGCTTTTTTCGCGATTTCTGGTAGCGTAACTCCACAGCTAATGCAGTTAGCGCTTTTGCTAATGATATAATCAATATCAATCTGAATTTTTGGAAGTTGCCAGTCCAGATCCTTTCGTAATTCACAGGCGTATTCCATGCAAAATGCTAGCGCAATACGTTCAGCATGAGTTTGATCCTTGTTTCCGTTTATGTCACACATTTGCACCCAGTTATTAGATTTTTTACAAACATTATATGCACCCGTGATGATCGCGCATTGTTGTTCACCAACTTCAAATCTGCCCACCATCAGACAGAACTCTCTTTTTGGGTCGCTATTTCTTCTATTACCTTCACCATAAGTGTCTTTGATTTCTTTGATTTCTTGTTTAGGAATATTTTGCATAAGACTTATATCAGAGTCATAGCCATTATTTTTAAAACTATCGAGATCAAGTTGCCAAACTTTGGGGAAAGCGGTCCATATTTTCATTTCCTGAAGTTTATTGCTTATCGCGTAGTCGAGACTAATACGGCTAATTCTATCGTTGTCCAAGACTGTAAGCTTGTTCAGTTTTCCTAGATCTCCTAGTTTCTCGTTGAGTCCCCTTTGATAAGTGATGGTGTTCATGCAAGAGTCCATTTTCTTTACATCAAGATCTAATGCTGTTTTTATGAGGTCGTATTCAGGGATTCCCCAGTTTTCAATTGGCATAAATTTATCCTCTTTTTCAATTTTGTTGAGAAAAGCGAAAGCTTGCTCATTTCATTGTTCAATATTCACCAAGGCTCCACATGCCTTTTTCATAACTTAAAATCGGGATAGTGTGGTCGCGATACATACCTCGTTGCATCAATAACTTAAGCCCTTTAAAAGATTTGTTTTCAGGTACAAAAAATCCCATACAAACATTGTTTTCGAGCATGCGTTGTTCAATGTTGCTAAATGAACAGCCTTTCAAGAAATAGGTGTCATCATCGTCGTACAGGTCAGCCAGAGGTTCATCATCTTCAGCTATGTTCATGGTGTAATTATCGTGCAATAGGTAATAAGAGTTTTCGCACTGCTTTAAAAGCAAATTACAGCCATCCATGCTATCAGTAATAATTGAGATAGCAGTAGTTGGCATCGCTGGAACCTTTATGACTGATACAGCCCGGTCAATGTAGGGAAGGTAGAAACAGGTATTGCCTTCAGTGAAATCTATGAGTCGAAACGTCTGGTTGTCTCGCGCCAGAGAACATTTTTGTAAACTCTGAGCATTGTTATTGATGAAGGATTCTTTATTACCGTTGAAATTTTTCAACTCGATTGTCAAAGAGGCCATAAAATAAATGCTCCTTTAGGTTAATAGTACAACCTAATTTATAACATTAGTCTCCTTGCTAATCGGGCTTAACTACCAAGGTTTCGTCAAAAACAATGAAGTCAAAATATGTTTGAATATTACTTAAATTTAGCGAGACTTAAGGAGATATGTGTTCAGGTATCAAGATTGAAAATAGAGCTAAGGTGAAGAGTCAATTAATTTTTAAATACCCCCATCACTAACTGAAAATTGCCCAGAAGTCACCTGTAGATATGTCGAGTGTAAGCGCACGATCAAGCCACAACACATAGACGCAGTAAAGTTAAGGGCTTGTTGTCAAGTCATTGTCTAATTAGAGGTGTTATTTGGACCTCAATTTGGAGACTTTTCCAGTTTTAACAGCTCTTGGCGAAGCCTTTTAATCCTAAGTGTCCACGTATTTGGGCTAAGTGTCATTTCAGCCTGCTTTATCACCGTACGTCCATCGTCGAAATCTTTATTCGTGTATAGACCTTTGGCCGTTTTAAGATGCTGATAGGCGGCATATTCCTTCCGTACCTCGTCAGCGACTGACTGAACGCCTCTTTGTCTGACATAGGCTGCCCAAACCATGAAAGAGAATATTGCCTGACTTTTCATGGCTGTCTGATATGCCTCATGAGAATGCTGGAATCCCCCTTATCCTAGTTTTCCTCTTAAAGAAAAGGGGAGGGAACATAAGATTTTGTCAGATGTGAAACCCTTTTAAACGTAAAAAGAGATAATGAGCCTGTCAGCAAAAAATGCTCGACGCGTTCCTGAATGCGCGACAAAGAGCAATATTGGGAATAGGATGAAAGCGACCTTTTGCTTACCTTTAGAAAGAGAGTTTTGTGGCGCTACTCTTAAATTCAAAAAAGAAGTTACCCGCTTAGCCTTTCCCAGAGTTAAAAGGCGGAAAAAAGCACCCCGACCAAAGCCATTAAGAGGAAACCAAAATTCCCTCGGGCAGAGGTAATATAGCCCCCAACCAAAGCCAATGAGAGAAAAATCAAGAACGCTCAGGCAGATTAAATATTAGACTTGTTCTATAGAAAACCAAAATACAACTTTTACTGTAAACTAAAGTTTTATTTTAAAAGGCAAAGGAAAGGAACATGAATTTTGCTTAAATATAAAACGCTTTTAAACGTAAAAAGAGGTAGCGAGCCACTGGTGAAAACTCTCGACACGTTCCTGAATGTGCGAAAGGGTTAAAGCGACTTTTTGGTTACTTTTGTGGCGCTAGACAAAAGTTACTCGCTCAGCAGAGCGGAAAAAAGCCCCCCGCTCAAAGCCATTCAAAGGAAAACCACGAAACCTCGGGCAAAGCAAAACCCAAAAAGGGTATAAGGGAAATTCCCTTCAAAAAGGGCTGGGGAATCCCCCTAAAACGGCATTGGCGCCACAAACGCCACCCACGCCCCCGTGAAGGGATGACAAAATTCCAATCGATAGGCGTGCAGCAATAATCTTTCATCCGCGCTGGAATACTCAGGGTCGTAGAATTCGTCGCCTATGATGCTGTGTCCTAGGCTTTGCATGTGGACGCGCAATTGGTGGGAGCGGCCAGTGTGAGGGGTTAGGCGAACTCGGGTGGTGTTGTCTTGATAGTCGAGCACTTGCCAGAAGGTGATGGAGTCTTTGCTCCATTCGTCGGTGCAGACGATTTGTCGAGGTCGGTTGGGCCAATCACAGCGCAGTGGTTTGCGCACTTCACCGCGTTGCCCCTGTAGGCGACCACGCAGTAGGGCGCGGTATTCTTTTTTCACTTCTCGCTCACGAAAGTGGGCGTACATGCGCTTTTGGCAGTCGTGGGTTTTGGCGACCAAGATTAAGCCAGAGGTGGCTTCGTCCAGTCGATGAATGGCAAAGGCTTCACCGAAGGTTTGCTCAGCTCGAAAGAGGATGGAGTCCTGCTTGTCTGGGCCGCGACCGGGCACAGACAAGCAGTTTGCTGGTTTGTTGATGACGGCGAACCAGTCATCTTCATACAGTATCTCCAACAAGGGATTGTCTTCGATCACTGAGTCATTCCGGTTTAGTGGTCAAGATGATGCGAATCGCGTCGAGGCGAATCTGGTGCTCATCAATACGCACTAAGCCTTCTTGCATGTTGTTTTCCAAGGCTTGGATGTCTTCGTCACGAATCAAGTTGTTATAGGCTTTGAGTTCCCGTAGACGGTCGATCTCGTTTTCACAGCGATGCTGGTAAGCGGTCTTGGCTGCGTGAACAATCGGGCGCGCTTGATCTTGGGCGTTTAATTGGTGTGCTTGCAGCACTTCAATTAGGTCTTTGCGCAAGGCGGCAACCCATTGCTCGGCGACACGGTTCGGTACGCCTTTGAGTTTTTCTGCCCATTTGTCCGCGGTAAATTGCTGATGTAGGAATTTGCCGTTGGAGTCGGACAGTTGCCACATAGGCGTCATGGGTAGTGATTGTGCCAATTTGAGGCGCGGGTGCGCGGTGGCTTCAATCACGAACATGCTTTCCACCAATACCGTGCCTTCTGGCAAGGCGGCGATGGGCAAAATGGCGGACGTCAGTTTGCCTGAGTCAAAGCCTTGTACTTCGTCCATCAGCATGGTGATGAGCGGGTGTTCCCAAGTGGCAAAGGCCACGTCTTCACGCTGGCTGGCTTGACGGCGATCCAGCATCAGCATTTTGCCTTCTTCCTCAATGCCGGGCAGGGCTTCGAGCATCATATCGGTGGAAGGGCGAATAAACCAAGCGGCCGCATCGGCATCGTCATTTTGACAATCGGCGTAGATGTTAAACGCATGGGTGACTTGTTCAATGTAATGGTGCAAGCCTTTGGTGGCTTGATGATTGATCTGGTCAATCAACTGGCGTGCTTGTTCTGGGCGGCAAGAGCTCATTTCCAACAAGCGATTACGGCCTTCGTCCATCTGTTTCAACAGGGCTTCATGGTAAACATGGGCTTCTTGTAGCAAGTCGCTGTCATCGTCCTGACCGTGCAGATAAGCGTGTAGGCTTTCACGGAAGGCGTCTTCGACTTTATCGCCAGAGCCTGTGGTACGACAGAAGGCATTTAGGGCGTGGTGATACCAGTTAAACAAGCGTTCTTGTACGCTGTCTTTTAGGTATGGCACGTGGATTTGCACGTCGTTAAGTTGGCCTAAACGGTCCAGACGACCAATACGCTGTTCCAGCAGGTCTGGGTGCTCAGGCAAGTCGTACATGACCAAGTGATGGCTGAACTGGAAGTTACGACCTTCGCTGCCAATTTCGGAACAAACGAGGATTTGCGCACCGTCTTCATCGGCAAAGTAAGCGGCCGCTCGGTCACGGTGGATCAGCGGCATTTGTTCATGGAAGTCGGCACTTTGGAAACCGGCAAAGGTCAGTTGGTCGTTGAGCCATTGTGCCATGTCGGCAGTATGACAAATGACGAGGACTTTGTCCGCCTGACATTCAAGGAATTCTTTTAGCCAAATCCAACGTGGGTCTTTTTCCCAATGACCATCTGCTACTTCGTGTTCTGGTTGCAAGTGATGGGAAGCCGAAGCGAAGAATTCATTGTTTTCCAGCGAATAAGAATGCAGGTAACGATCTGGGAATCCACCCACCGCCGCACGGGTGTTACGGAACATTTCACGGCCCGTACCGTGGCGGTCAATCAGCCAATTAATAGCATCTTTTGCCGCGGCAACGTGAGCGTCGCCTTGACTTTGTTGCAGTTGGATAAACCAGTCTTTGCTTTGCACTTCGTCTAGGTAGGCATGAAATGCTTGGCTCCAATCTTTGGCGACAAGGCCATGATTTTCTTGGCTGTAAGGCAACAAGCTTTCGGCCAATTCTGCCGCTTGTTTGAATTCCTGTTGCTGCGCCAAATAACGATCAAAGTCGTGGTAATGGTCTGGGTCTATGAGTTGCAAACGTGAGAAGTGTTCGCGCTCACCCGTTTGTTCTGGTGTGGCACTGAGCAACAATAGGGATTCGGTTTGCGCTGCCAAACGGGCAACAAGTTGATAGCCCATGCTAGGTGTTTCTGGGTGCCAAGCTAGGTGGTGCGCTTCGTCCACTATGATCATGTCCCACTCAGCCGACAACATATGTTGTGCAGCGTGGCGGTGTTGACTGGCCCAATCAATCGGTGCAA
Source organism: Marinomonas sp. ABL3_031 (assembly GCF_056161265.1). Classification (NCBI taxonomy): domain Bacteria; kingdom Pseudomonadati; phylum Pseudomonadota; class Gammaproteobacteria; order Oceanospirillales; family Oceanospirillaceae; genus Marinomonas; species Marinomonas sp. ABL3_031. Next base: position 227,304 of record NZ_JBSWYU010000002.1, on the reverse strand, counting down.
TGGCGAAAGGCTGTTGCTCAAATGGGTTGTCGTCGCCTTCCATGAAGTCTTCGTATACAGACTCATTGATAAGGGAAAATGGCTGATGGAAACGACGCAGCATTTCCACTAACCATTGGTGCTGTAGGTTGGTTGGCGTCAGGATCAAAACCCGTTTGCACAAGCCGTTTAAAAGGCGTTGGTGCAGAATCAAACCGGCTTCGAGGGTTTTCCCCATGCCCACTTCGTCACACAACAAGGCGCGCGCTTTGGGGCGGTTGGCAATGTCGTGAGCGAGGTAAATTTGGTGCGGTAGTAGTTCGGCTTTGAGGCCCATTAAACCACGCACAGGTGACGCCGCATTGGCGGCTTGGTGTTCTAGGGTATGACGGCGTAAGTCAAACCACATACGACGTGCAGGAGACAAGGCCAATAAGGAATCCAGCTCGTTTTTGTCATTGCGTGGGAACTGAATGATGGATTCTTCTAACCAATCGTCGTCATCGCTAACGCGGTATTCGACCAGGCCATCGATTTCTTCCACTTCCAGTACAGTGAAGGTGTCTTCTTGAAAGTGCAGTTGGTCGCCAACCGTTAAGGTACGCCTTACTAGGCTGGTTTGATCGTTTGAGTATTGACGGTCCGTTTCGGCGTCAGCAAAGTGTAAGGTAAAGGATTTAGCTTGTTTCTCAATTATCATGCCAACGCCGAGATCAGGCTCGTTGCGGCTACTCCATCTTTGTCCAGTTTGGTACATGGTTATGCGTTGTCCGGTTCTATTAAGGTTAAGCTGCCTTGGCAGAGATCCGTTAGGGCGGATTGTTGCTCTGGCCAAGTGCGTTCAATGACAGCAAGATCAAGAATGATGCTGTCGCTGTATGATTTGTTGGTGACTTCAATATCACTCTGTTCTAGCCAATATTCTACCTTGCCCAATAAAGGGTAGGCGATTTTTAGCTGCACAGGGCGACGTGGGTAAATATTTTCATATTGGGTTTGCGTTAAGGCTTCTTGTACCGCTTGGCTGTAAGCGCGAACCAAACCGCCTGCGCCCAATTTGATACCGCCAAAATAGCGAGTGACTACCACAGTGATTTCACCAAAGTCTGAATGCTGTAAGACGTTTAACATAGGTTTGCCTGCCGTGCCTTTGGGTTCGCCATCGTCACTCTGATCCCATAAGTGAACATTGTTCGGCGCGCCTGCGACAAAGGCCCAACAGTGGTGATTGGCATCGGGAAATTCAGCTCGAATGTCATCGATGCATTGTTTCGCTGCGTCACGGCCTTGGGTGCGACAGACAGTGGTAATAAATTGGCTGTTTTTAATTTCCAATTCAAAGCGTTGTCTGTGTGTTGGGCTAAGATAGTAATCCATGTAAACTTACTAAGACTTGTTCGGCCATTATGCGTCACTTAGGTGCTGACATCACTTTGGTGCTAAAAAGGTCTCTTATCCTTTAATCTTTTCTTTTAAAAAATAGTAGGTTGTATATTTTATGATTGATTGGCTTGGGCAATCCATTTGGGCGCTATCTGGTTTTTTTGCCGCGACCTTATTGGTGTCTCTTGTTGCCATGCTTATTGTACAGGCTATGCGTCGCAAGTGGCAGCAGGAGCAGGCAAAAATTCTGCAACAAAATGAAGAATTACAACGACTCTTGTCTCAATCGAAAGACCAGCAGCATTATTTAGAGAAAGAGGCCATTACTTTGGAGCAGCAGTTTGCCGCCGCTCAGCAAGTATGGCAGGAGAAAGAAGCCTTTTACCGGGAACAGAAAAAGCAAAATGAAGTGGAATTCAAACAGCTTGCTCAAGACATTATGGCTCAGCAAGGCCGTCATTTGGCGAAAGAGAACGAACGTCAGTTGGGGTCCTTGTTGACGCCACTGGGGACACAGATTCAGAAATTTCAGGAACGAGTGGAAAAAAGTTATGAAGCCGAGGCTCGTGAGCGTTTCTCTCTCGCCAAAGAAATTAAAAACCTACAGCAGCTGAACCAAAAAATCAGCGACGATGCGGTCAATCTTACCCATGCTTTGAAAGGGCAAAATAAGCTGCAAGGCGGTTGGGGTGAGGTGATTTTGGAGCGTATTCTGGAGCGATCAGGTCTGGAAAAAGGCCGAGAATATCAAGTGCAGACCTCTTATCAGAGCGAAGATGGTCGTCGCTTGCAGCCAGATGTGGTGATTCATCTACCGGACAATAAGCAAATCGTGGTGGATTCCAAAATGGTCTTGGTGAGTTATCTGGCTTACATGGAAGCGCAAAGCGACGAAGACAAAAATCGCGCTTTAAAGCAGCATTTGGACGCGGTACGCCGTCACATGAAAGCGCTGAGTGCTAAGTCTTATCATGATTTGCCAGGCGTGTCGTCATTGGATTTCGTGTTGCTCTTTATCCCGATTGAAGCGGCGTTTGGCTTAGCCTTGCAAGCGGACAATGGGTTATTCAGCGAAGCCTTTGAACACAATATCATTATTGTTGGACCATCGAATTTGTTAGCGACCTTGCGTACGGTGCAAAATATTTGGCGTAATGAAAAGCAAAGCCAAAATGCCATTGAGATCGCCCGTCAAGCGGGTGCCATGTATGACAAGTTCTCGGGCTTTGTGCAAGACATGGACGACATTGGCGGTAAGCTAGAGGCAGTCAATCGCAGCCACGATGCGGCGTTGAAGAAGCTGACCACAGGGCGAGGTAATTTGTTGGCACGTGCCGAGAAGCTAAAACAAATGGGCGCTAAGGCCAGTAAAAGTTTGCCGGAAGAACATTTGAACCAAGCTTTAGAAGATCAAAGAGATTGATCTTCTAAAGCTTGCTGGTGATAAGCGAGTGATTAGGCCTTGTGTACCCAGTGCACACTGGCTTGATGTAAATAACCCACTTGATTCAGTATAAAGAGTATTTGCTGGCTGGCGGCCGCTTGTTGTTCCACAGGCAGTTGGTCGGCTTGGGCGATGATTTCCATTTCCAATTGCTTATTAAGGTAATGCAAGCGTGTGTTCTCTAAATCTATGTAAGCTTTATGTTCTCTTAATAGGTAACCTAAGTCGGCCAAAATTTGCTGGCGAGCAGGCAGCTTGAGTTGTGGTGGTTTGCCTTTTTCCTCACGGAAACTGTCGGTTTGAATGCTGTCGTCGGTATCAATGTGTACCATCACATCGGCCACTTGCGAGTGGGCTTGTTTGATGGTGTAGGCCACTAAATCCCCAAGGTAATGACCTTCGCTCACGGTGGCGTGGCTGGGTACATGAATGTGCATGTCGAGGTAAATTTTGCCTGCCATAGAACGGGCGCGCATATCGTGGGGGGCCATCACATGCTTGAGGCTATTTGCCGTGTCTTTGATTTGTGCCATTAGTTTAGGGTCAGGTGCGGTATCCACTAATTCAGCGAGGTTTTCCCAAATCATGCCAATGGCCATTTTGGCGATTAACAAGGCTACAACCACTGCGGCGGCGAGGTCGGCCCAAGGAATGCCCAGATAAATACCCGCTAAACCAGCCAATACCGCCACCGATGATAAGGCATCGCTGCGACTGTGCCAGGCATTGGCAATCAGCATCTTACTCTGAATCTTCTCACCTGCCTGTTTGGTATAGTGAAAGATGCCTTCTTTTACCACTATGGTAACGAGGATGGCAGCCAAACCGTACCAGGTGAATTGTGCCGCTTGTTGTTCAGTGGTGAAGGCATCCACAGCGATACCAATCGCCACTAGCATTAACACGAACCCCAGTACAACTGTGGTCAGGGTTTCAAAACGCAAATGGCCATAGGGATGGTTTTCATCTGGACCACGACGAGCATTGGCTGAGGTGAAGTAGACAAAGATATCCGTAACAAGATCAGAGAGGGAGTGAATACCGTCGGCCAATAGGGCGTTAGAGTGTGAAAAATGGCCTGCGAGGATTTTGGCAATTCCTAGAAGGGCATCCCAAATCGCGCCAACGAGCGTCACTTTTTTGGCGATCTGTTGTTCTTGCTTGAGTTTTGACATTTATCCACTCGCTGTACGATTTTTGCACCGATTTTGGTTAACTAATGATGTGGTGTTTAGTGTGCTATTTACAGCGCAATACCAGCTTATCTGGTTTGCCGAGCTTTCTCCCCAAGCTTATCCACGCAATCTGTGGAAAAGGCTTGGGGAATAAGACGACACTTGAGTTTGAGACTGGCTATTTGATCTCAAACCAGTGGCAAAAGGACTCAAAAAACTCTCTCATGGTCAAGGACATTAAAGAGAAGTTGGCGTCCATATCCGATAGGCCACCACCTTGCGAATCGTTGAAAGCGGCTTCTTTTAATGCATCGTCAAATTTGACCTTACGTAAGGTAAGATCATCGTGCAGTACAAAGCTCATTTTGTCTGTCCAGCGTAGGGCCAAATTCTTCACCGACATACCTTGCTCAAGGTGACGAGTCACGTCTTCAGAAAGTGGTTCTAAAGCCTTAAAGCGAATGCTGGCTTTGTCTTCTGAACTGTCTTGGATTTCACATTCTTCACCGGTTTCTAGGCTGGCTGGTACGTCATTTTTGGTCAACCAGTCTGTCATTAGACTAGCGGGTGACACTTGTGCCTGCAAAGGGGTCATTGGGAAGCTGCCAAGGGTGGTTTGCAAATGTTTAAACAGCAATTCTGTCATGCCTGCATTGGTACTATTCAGCACCAGAATGTTGGCTTTTAAATCAATATAGGCCCAAATATCAGAACGTTTCGAAAAGGCTTTTGGGCGCAAAGAGAAAACCAATTCGTCCTTCATGTCGCCTTGTTCTTTACGACCGACTTTGCGACCTTCGATCAGTTCGATTTCCGCCACTTTGGCTTCCAGTTCTTCGCGCACCACGGCAGTAGGTAAGACTTTTTCTTCTTTCCCAGCACGAAACAAGAGACAGCGGTCGCTTGCCAAGCTCCATTGTTCACTGTTACGAATCAGTGGCAGCCAGCCGAAGGAAAATTCTTCCTGAGAGCCGCATTCTTGTAATGGAAACTCAGGTATTTTTTTAATCAGCTCATTGGTATCCAATGACTCCGTGTCACTTAGTTGGAATATTTGGGCATTTTTAAACCACATAATCAATCTCTCACAGCTTCTTTAAAGTGTTTTCTGCACACAGATAAATAGCGATCGTTGCCGCCAATTTCTACCTGAGCGCCTTCCTTTACAGGAATTCCTTGCTCATTAACGCGAATTACCATAGTGGCTTTACTACCACAGTGACATACGGTTTTTAATTCGATCAGTTTGTCAGACCAAGCGAGTAGGGCTTGGCTGCCTTCAAACAGTTCCCCTTGGAAGTCGGTGCGAATGCCAAAGGCTAAAACCGGAATGCCTATTTTATCGACAATTTCGGATAATTCATAAACTTGTTTTTTGGTTAAGAATTGCGCTTCGTCGATGAGAATACAGCTGAGAGCATCTTTATTGTTCTCAGACTGAATCAGCTCGGCGATGGGGGTCGTTTTATCAAACAGACTGGCTGGTGCTGAAATACCGATGCGAGAGGCAATTTTGCCTGTTTCAAAGCGGTCATCAATGGAAGCGGTAAGCAGCAGAACCTGCATGCCACGCTCTTGATAGTTGTGCGCCGATTGAAGAAGGATAGTGGATTTGCCCGCATTCATTGCTGAGTAATAAAAATAGAGTTTTGCCATAAAGCCGTGTGCGATCGAATTAAATGGCCGGACAGTATAGCAAAAGTCTATTGGTAATGGCGGCTTTTCTTGAAGAGCCTATTTAGTGGGGTTTAGCGGACGCTTTTTCAGCTTTTTGGCACTGGATTGAATCTGTTGTGTTAACCATTCAGCGCGTTTGAGTCCTGTCATTTCACATAATTGATCCAGTAATTCTAAGGTGTCTTGTTCAACCACGACTTCTAGACGTTTCATGCCAAGTGCTTTTTCTTTTTGGCGCTGAGCCCGTTTGTTGTGTTTGAGTTGATCTTTACGAGATAGAACGTTGGTTCTGGGACGGCCGGTAGGTTTACCAAACAAGTCTATGGTATTACGGTCTGTGGACGCTTTTGCCATGGGAATGTCAGTCTTACATCAAAGCAGGGCACAAGCCGATAACGTGTGCCCAATCGGTTAGAATAGATTATTTTTGAGCGGTTTGTTTTTCGGCTTGTTTTTGCGCCATTTGATTGGTGGCAATAAAGTCGAGCAGAATTTCAGACGCTTCCTTGGCGTAAGTGTCTTCTGCAATGGGTTCAATGTCGTCTACTGAAGCCAAGGTCTCTAAACCCAACGCCTTGCGGCGTGTGTTTTCTCGATCCAAATCTCGTTGGTCGTTTTCTGCTCTGAGTTGTTCGCGCTTACTTTCTTGTAAAGAGATGATTTTGTATTTTTCCACTTGCTCTTTAAAATCCGTAATTTGCGTGTTAATGGCAATGAAATTGGGATCTTTTGCCATTCTGTCCTCATGACGTGGTGTCAAAATAGGCAAATAAGCTGGCATATTCCAGTACACAGGGTAGCGTGTTTCGTGGATTTTATCCCAAGCTAACGGATTGTCCAGTGCGCTTTCACCAACCGATTCTTTATCGATCAAAGAAGGGAACATGATGTCAGGCATGACGCCTTTGTGTTGTGTACTTTCACCTGATACTCGGTAGAACTTGGCTTGTGTGACTTTTAGCTGGCCTTCTTCCATTTCTTGCAATACTTGCACTGTGCCTTTGCCAAAGGTCTGATCGCCAAGGATTAAAGCCCGTCCGTAATCCTGCAAAGCGCCAGCGACGATTTCTGATGCTGAAGCACTCATGCGATTCACCAATACTGCCATGGGACCACTGTAGGTAATGCTAGGGTCCGAATCGCCAAGTGGGGTGACACGACCGCTTTGGTCACGTATTTGCACGGTTGGGCCAGAAGGGATAAAGAGGCCTGCTAAGGCGTTGGCTTCTTGTAATGAGCCTCCACCGTTATTACGTAAATCCAAGATCAGCGCAGAAATGTCTTCTTTACGCAGTTCTTCAATCAGCTTTTTGGTATCGCGGGTAGAGCTCTTATAGTCTTTTTCTCCCGCTTGAATGGCAGCAAAGTCAGAGTAGAAAGTAGGCAGAGTAATGACACCAACTTTGTAGGTTTCGCCACCACGTTCTACTTCTACAATTTCTTTTTTCGCTGATTGATCTTCCAGTTTGACTTTTTTACGGACAATGTCGATGACTTTGCTGGCTTGGGTATTGCCTTTACTGGGGGTTATCTCCAAGCGCACTGTGGTGTCACGTTCGCCACGAATCATGTTTACTACGTCGTCTAAACGCATGCCCACTACGTCCACCATAGGGCCATCTTCTTGACCAACGGCGATGATTCGATCATTGGGAGCCAGCTCACTTTGTGTTGCCGCAGGGCCACCTGGTACCAAACGCACGACTTTGGTGTAATCATCGTCCATTTGCAACACCGCACCTATGCCTTCTAGAGACAAACTCATGTTGATGTTAAAGGTTTCTGAAGCGCGCGGAGCAAAGTAAGTGGTATGTGGATCGAGAGCGGCCGTAACCGCATTGGCAAAGGTCTGGAAGACGTCTACGGCATCCGTTTGATCCACCTGTTTTAATTGATTTTTGTAGCGACGTTCTAAAACAGAAACAATTTTATCGGAATCTTCGCCATTCATTTTCAGAATCAAAGCGCGGTTTTTTAAGCGCTTACGCCAATAGTCGTCCAATTCCGCCATGCTCTTTGCCCAATGTTGATTATCTGGGTCATTATTTAAACTTTCATCAATTTCATAATTGAAGTTTTTCACCATGTCAGGCAAATTAGCTTGCAAGTCTTGTAAACGTTTTTCAAGGCGTTTCAGGTAGAGATTATAAATGGTGTAGGCCACCTGAGTGTCGCCATCACGAAGGGCGTCATCGAATTGATAACGGTATTGTTCTAATTCGTCTATGTCACTTTGTAGAAAGAAACTCTTGGTTGGGTCTAGGGCATCGATGTAGTAATCGAAGGCCATCGTTGAGATGGCGTCGTCAATATGAGGGCGGTTGTAATGAATGCCTTCGAGCATTTCAACCAATTCTCGTGAAACGTCATCGTATTCATGAGGTGGTTGTAACTCTTGATAAGCGGATACCGGGGAGACGGCAAATATATAGCCTGTTACCAGGCAAAGCATGAGGCGTTTTAAGTTCATCCGGTGTCGTGTCTCTCTGTTTATTTAGTACATCATTGTTAAAATCATATTAGACACTGAGCTGTAAGGCCAGCTTAAGTGTGAAAAAGTCACTTTTGTCACATTTTGCTTATGGAAAAATATGGAATATTCAAAATTTAATGACACCTTGTTGTCCTTCTTACAAGCGTCACCAACCCCCTTTCATGCTACTGATAGCATGCGCTCGGCGTTACTCGCAGCAGGCTATGAAGAGCTCTTTGAAGAAGATAATTGGGTGATTGAAGAGGGGGGTAACTATTTTGTTACCCGTAATGAATCTTCCTTAATTGCTTTTACCACACCGACTTTGGATGTTAGCCAGACAGGTTGGCGCATGATCGGCGCGCATACGGACAGTCCTTGTTTGAAGCTAAAACCCAATGCTCATGTGGATCGTTTTGGCTACCATCAGCTTGGCGTTGAAGTATACGGTGGTGTATTACTGCATACTTGGTTGGACCGTGATTTATCGATTGCTGGTCGTGTCACCTTTAAAACCCGATCTGGCGATATTGAAAGCCGTTTAATCGACTTTAAAGAGCCGATTGCTGTGGTGCCTAATCTGGCGATTCACCTAAATCGTAAAGTGAATGAAGGTTTTTCTGTTAATCCTCAAGAAGAGATTTTGCCCATTCTTTGTGGTGCGGATAATGAGTTTGATCTTAAGCAAATGCTATTAGGGCAATTGCACAAGCAGTATGAAGAGCTAGCGATAGAGCAGATTTTAGATTTTGAGTTAAGCCTTTATGACACGCAACCGGCCGCCTTGGTGGGTTTGCACAAGGAATACATTTGTTCCGCCAGATTGGATAATCTATTGAGTTGTTACGTGGGTCTGCAAGCCTTATTGAGTTCCAATCACGAATGTCCAAGCTTATTGATTTGTACTGACCACGAAGAGATAGGTAGTTTATCGGCTTGTGGTGCTAATGGGCCTTTCTTAGACGATGTATTACGTCGCTTAACGCCGAATCCAGAGCAGTTTGTGCAGGCGGTGCAGCGTTCTATGTTGGTGTCCGCGGATAACGCCCATGCCTTGCATCCTAACTATGCCAACCGTCATGACAATCATCATGCGCCAGCCATCAATAAAGGTGCTGTGATTAAAGTGAATGCCAATCAGCGCTACGCAACGAACAGTGAAACGGCCAGTGTCTATCGTGATGTTGCGGCGCAAGAAGATTATGATGTTCAAACTTTCGTGGTGCGCAGTGACATGGGTTGTGGCAGCACCATTGGCCCGATTACGTCGGGTGAAATTGGTGTGCCAACCATTGATATCGGTTTGCCTACCTTTGGCATGCATTCGATTCGTGAGTTGGCAGGCAGTCGTGATGCTCATGGTTTGTATAAAGTGTTAACGCGCTTTACTCAGCGTGAAAAGTTGATCAGTCGTTAGTGGTTTAAATTGAGTCGAGACACAAATAAAAAAGCGCAACATGACATCATGTTGCGCTTTTTTGAACCTATTATGAAAAGGGGTTAGCTCTTCGCCACTAACCACTTATCCAATTCTTTAATCTTGCTTTCTGTAAGATCACCTGTGGCTTCTAGCAAGCTAAGTTGTTTTAGTACAAAGTTGTAACGATATTGTTCGTAGGTGTTTTGCGCATCATATAGGTTAGACTGCGCTGCTAAGAGCTCAACCAAATTACGTGTGCCTACATCATAGCCAGCTTGAGTCGCCTCTAAGGCACTTTGACGTGAGCGTATTAATTGCTGCTGCGCAGCGATCTGTGCAACAGCGGTTTGCAAATCAAGGTACAAGCTGCGGATGTTTAACTCAATAGACTGCAGTGTACTGGCTTTTTGCTCAACGGCCGATTCCGCTTCTGCTGTGGCTTGACGAACTGAGGCATTGATTGCACCACCACTGTACAATGGAATGCTGACGCCGAGTGAGACAGCGGAAGTGTTTGTGGCGCCACTTGCTAAAGAGTCAGAGGTGATGCTGTAGTCATTGTCTGTACGAGATAAAGAACCTGTGATGGCAACCGTTGGCGAGCGGCCATTGGCTTTTTGGATGTTGATGTTGTTTTCTGCACTGTCAACCGAGAGACTGAGAATCTGCAGCTCTTTGTTATCTTTTCGTGCTTTATTGATTAAGCTTTCCACTGTCATATTGGGATCCAGCTTAATAGGGTAATCAGCGGATAAGGTTGGGATGCTTTCTATGACCCGTCCTGTTCTCTGATACAAGGCTTTTTGCGCATAGGCGACACTAGAACGAGCGCTTAGTTCGGTGACACGTACTGAATCGTATTCGGCCTGAGCATCTTGTAGATCTGTAATGGAGGCCAAACCCACTTCGTATTGTTTTTTGGCACGGTCAAGCTGACTGGCAGTACTTTTCACCAAGGCTTCGGTAGTTTGTAAAGTAGACTGAGCGATTAATAAGTTGAAGTATTCGTTCAAGGTGGTCAGCGCCAAATCTTCTTCTGAGTTTTCATAGCTAACCCCTGCACTTTGTGAACTCAATTCAACGGCGTCTACTGCGTAGCCAAGCGCTGGTGAGTAAATAGGGTAGTTCAATTCCAATGCTAAAGTATTAGAGTCGTTGTTGTATTCCACAGAAGGGCTGTCTACTTTTGTGTAACCAAGGCTACCGCTGAAACTGATTTGCGGGTAAAGGTTGCCTTTAGTAACGGTAACACCTTCTTTTTGAGCCTGATAAGTGGCCGCTGCCGCTCTAAGACCTGGATCATTTTGTTTTGCCAGTTTATAAACTTCGTAAATACTTTCGGCTTGCACGGCAGTACTAGAAAGTATGGCCGCCGTGATCAAAGATGAGATAATATGCTTTTTCATAGATTTCTGTAGGCTCATAGTATGAAATTTAGTTATAATACTAGCGTAACTTTGGGTCTGGTTGCAGTGCCATTTTCGCTATATCTATTATGACTACTGACCATATCATAACGAAATGCTTTGAATAGGCTTCTAATGTGGAAACTTATAGCAAGCATTTGAGTTTAGTCGACTTCCTTGTCCTGTAAAGCTTAATCACATTGATTATTTATTCACCTGAAGCGTGTAATTGATAATTTTTTCTTGGCTTGGTTTGAGCTTTCCTGAGATCAACACGCTATTGGCAGATACTTGTTTGAGGCCATTGGCTTGAACCACTTCTAGTACACCATTGGTGGACTGCGTTAACGCAAACTCTGCGCTCTTTTGATCATGATTTTTTACGGTTAAACGCCACACTTGACGGCTGGGCAATTGCTTCGAGGATGCGCTGACTAACCTGAGTTCACCACTGATGGCCTGACTTTTATTGGTAATGACTTGCACGTCTTGTCCCTTACGCAGGGTGTTAAATGAGGCAGAGTCAGCCGGTATTAGCAATCCATCCCGTTGCCAAAATGTTTTGTAGGTGCCCGGCATGCTGTCTTGATTGAGGGTAAAGCTAAGCTGATGATTGAAGTTCAGAGGAAGGCTGCCATTTTGGCCTGCGTGAGTGAACTGTTGGGCGATGTGTTGGTGACGCTTGATTGGTAATTCGCTGCTTGGCAGGGGATAAAGCAATTTACCATAAGGTGCGATTTCAATCTTGTCGGTAAGCTTAAAGCTCGCCTCATTGTCCTGGTAAGTGACTTTAGGTGCCGTAGAATCCATTAGGGTCATGGTGCGTTCCATTTTAAGTTGAGGCACGGATTGTTGATGGGAATAATGCAATAAGCCATTGTGTATCATCAGTGGTTGGTTGGAATGATTTTGCAATAAGGCTTGTTGGGCAATGGTGACCTTATCGCCATTAAAAATCAGACTGAGTTGAGGTAACCAAGACAATTGCTCTGTTTGGTAACTCACTGGTACCTCAATATTGTTCTGAGAAAGAGGCTGTTGTTCTAGTGGCAGCAGATAGAAATCTTGCATAGGTAAGTGAAGGGCGCGATTGACCAGTTGCAAGGTAAACTGCTGTTGCGCTGGGTCGACTTCTATCAGTTTGCCAGTAAAGCTGAGTTCTCTTTGTTTGTGCTCTACTCGAACCTTGTGTTGAATTTGTTTAAACCACGGGCTTTGGGTCGATTGATCTTGATAGCTTAAGGGGCGAAAGTCGGCGCTAAGTGGAAATAGGCTACCTGTAACGGGTGTGAGACTAAGTTGCTTATTATCTTCCACAATTTGGCTGCTGTTTAAACCAATAACAGCTGCAATAGGGTCTGCCAGCAGTGGTTGATAGATGGCGCTCAGAATAAGTCCTGTCAGCATTTTTTGGGTCGTTTGCATAAGACTGTCCTTTTTAATTCTTGTGGTTAGATCGTGATGTTTATTTTGTCATGTTACCCTATAAGCATACCGAGGAATTTTGAAAATATAGGGTATTTGTGTGGCGAAAACATTACTTATTATTGACGGTTTAAACCTGATTCGTCGTTTGTATGCGGCCTTAGAGTCTGAACACGATGCGCAAAGACGAATCGAAAGAACCCAGAGTATCTCCATCGATGCCCTCATCAAATTGGCTAAACAGTTCCTACCTGATTACGCTGTGGTGGTGTTTGATTCGAGTGGAAAAACTTGGCGCCATCAGGTCTATCCAGAATACAAACTGGGCCGAGTGCCGATGGACGATACCTTGTTAGACGCCTTGGAAGATTTTGCTCGGGTGTTTCGTTATAACCATTTTCCCTGTTTGCGCATGGATGGTTGGGAAGCCGATGATCTGATTGCAACGCTTGCGGTTAAAGCCGCTCGAAATCAGATGAAAGCCTACATAGTGTCAACTGACAAAGGTTTTACTCAATTACTGTCAGACGACTACATATTGCAATATGATTATTTTGCTAGGCTGGGTTATGACAAATCTTGGGTGCCAGGGAAATACGGTGTTGAAGCGGAACAGTTAGTGGATTATTGGGCCTTAGTAGGCGATACCACTAACCGCATTCCTGGTGTGAAAGGGATTGGTCCGAAAACGGCGCTGACTATTTTGGCGCAAGCCAACACCATAGAAGCCATTTACGCGCAACAATCTCAGTTTCCTGAACGAATTCAAAAGCAGTTAGCAGGCAATTATGAACAATGTATTCTGTCCCGCTCCCTAGTGACGTTGAAAACCGACGTGTCGCTCGGTTTTCGACTCTCGAAACTTAAGTTTCAGTATCAATGAAGAGTTTCTTTTAACTGATTTAAGCGATTATTAATAAAGGCAAATAACTGGTTAATAATCTGACTGGCTTCTTGAAATAAATTGTCAGGGTCCCGCTGACTTAAGGTGTCATGTTCGACACTGTTTTTAATGTTTGCAACAAACTCTTGTAACCCTTGATTGCTATCAGAGGGGAGCACTTGTTGTAATTGGCTATGGTGTTCGGTGATTTTGCTCAGGGTGAAAATCAGCTGCAATTTTTTGTCGGAACTTAAACCCTGTTTACTGGCCACTTGTACACTCAAAGCACGCTTAACCTCAAGAAAAATAAGACAAGCTTGGAAAAGATGCCCGCAGCCCCTTACTCAACGAAAGGGAGATGCTTATAATAGGCACATTTTTCAGCAAGCGGATAATTGAGAAATTTATGTCTGAGGTAAGAACTCGTATTGCTCCGTCTCCAACTGGTGATCCTCACGTTGGAACGGCCTACATTGCACTTTTTAATATGGCTTTTGCACGTAAAATGGGCGGCAAGTTTATTTTGCGTATTGAAGACACGGATCAAACTCGTAGTACGCCAGAATCAGAACAGATGATTCTGGATGCGTTGCGTTGGTTGGGGTTAGATTGGGCAGAAGGTCCTGATGTGGGTGGTGAATACGGTCCTTATCGTCAGAGCGAACGCGGTGATATCTACGGCCAATACGCACGAGAGTTGGTTGAAAAAGGCCATGCTTTTTATGCTTTTGAAACACCTGAAGAATTGGACCAAATGCGTGCTGAGCAAAAAGAGCAAGGCTTAGCGCAAAAATACGATGGTCGTGCATTGAAACTAAGCGCAGCAGAAGTGCAAGCCAAATTGGATGCTGGCGTTCCTTATGTTATTCGCATGAAGGTGCCAGAAGAAGGTGTGTGTGTGGTGCAAGATATGTTGCGTGGCACCATTGAAATCGATTGGGCGCAAGTGGATATGCAAGTCTTGTTGAAAGCCGATGGCATGCCAACTTACCACCTTGCCAATGTGGTAGATGATCATTTGATGAAGATCACCCATGTTATTCGTGGTGAGGAGTGGATTAACTCTGCACCTAAACACATTTTGTTGTACCAATACTTTGGTTGGGACATGCCAACCTTATGTCATATGCCTTTGTTGCGTAACCCAGACAAGTCGAAGTTGTCTAAACGCAAAAACCCGACCAGTATTCTGTATTATCAGCGTATGGGCTATATGGCGGAAGCGGTTATCAACTACCTTGGCCGTATGGGCTGGTCTATGCCAGACGAGCGTGAAAAATTCTCTTTAGATGAAATGATTGAGCATTTTGACATTCAGCGTGTCTCACTTGGTGGTCCGGTATTTGACGTTGAGAAGTTAAGCTGGTTGAACGGTATGTGGATTCGTGAAAATCTCACGCCAGAAAGCTTTGCTCAGAAATACGTTGAATGGGCGTTGAACCCGGAATACCTAATGAAGATTCTGCCTTTGGTCATGCCTCGTGTAGAAACTTTCTCTGATGTAGCGGATGTCGCGGGATTCTTCTTAAAAGGTCTACTGCCGCTAACCAAAGAAGATTTTGCCAGCATCAAGATGGAAGAAGAAACCCTACGCAAAGCTATGCAGTTTGCCTTATGGCGTCTAGAGGCGTTAAGTAAATGGGAAAAAGACAACATCTTTACCGAGATGAAGTCTTTGGCGCAAGCTATGGAAATCAAACCAAAAGATTTCTTTGCCCCTTTGTTTGTGGCTATTTCTGGAAGCACAGCGTCTGTTTCCGTGTTTGATGCTATGGCGATTTTAGGGTCAGATATTTCCCGGGCTCGCATGCGCACAGCAGTAAACGCTTTGGGTAGTCCTTCCAAGAAAGAAGCGAAGCGTTGGGAAAAAGAGTACGCAGCGCTTTAATATTTTGGCTCTACTGACTAGAAAAGCCGGCAAATGCCGGCTTTTTTGGTGCTAATAAAAAGTAGAGCTTGATTTTTAATGTGTGGTAAAGGTGCTGGTCTTGTCGTCCAAGCTCGATACTTGATTATGAATATCTCGGGTATTCCCCTCAATATTATTGATGTTGTTATTATCTCGCTGCAGCTGTTGTGCAATCTTGTCCATCTCTTCACTCATGTGGATGGCCGTTTTCGCAACTTCTTGAATAGAACGCGCCATATCCACAGATGAAGACGAGCTGGTTTGAGCATTTTGCTCAATTTCGCGAATGGCTAACTCGGCTTTTTCACTGAACTCTTCAATAGCATGCAGGTTCTCTTGACCGTTTTGCATCGTCTCGATGGCATTCTGTGTTGAAGATTGAATGGTGCTGACAATGTCTGTGATTTTCGCGGTGGCGTCCACGGTTTTTTCTGCCAAGGAGCGTACTTCGTCAGCAACTACCGAGAAACCACGACCCGCTTCACCAGCACGGGCCGCCTCTATCGCAGCGTTCAATGCTAGTAAGTTCGTCTGATTCGCCAAATCATTGATCATGGCGATGACATTATCAATGTCTTTTGAAAGTTTTCCCAACTCATTCAATTGAGTGCTGGTTTTGTTAACCACTTCGATCGTCGTAGATAGGTTAGACAAAGCACCCTTGATGGTCTCCGCACCAACTTTGGCAGACTCATAGGTATTTTGTGACTGAGAACTTAAGTCTTCTGTCGTATGAGAGATACTGGAGATAGTCGTTGAGATTTCTTCCGTCGCTGTCGCTAGTGAGTTCGTTTGTTCACTTACCGAACGGTTGCTTTGAGCAATGTTTGATACGGAAGTATTAAGTTCAGTGACCATGTTACTGACGCCACGAGTGGTGCTGACCACGTCGCCAATAACAGAGCCTAAGCCCGTTGTCATTTCATTGACCGAGCCACATAAGGAGTCGAATTCATCATTGCGTTTGCTGTTTACCAACAAACGCGCAGTCAAATCACCGTTTTTTACCTTGCTAAGATCACTGATGATTTGTTTTAGGGTTTTGTTCACGCTGCGGCCGATACTGGCTATCATCAAAGCGGCAATAAGGGTGACAACAATACTAACAATAATCAGACTGATGCTGGCCTGTTGTGAGCTTGCAGACGCTTGTTGACGAGCTTCAGTAACCGCTTGTTGCATGTAATTGGCTGCCGTTAAACGGGTATCGCTGAATTCTGTTTTCGCTGTTTCAAATTGATTTTGTAGCTGACTCAGTACTTTGTTTTCGTTATCAAAGTTCTGTACCGCGGTCAGATATTGGTTGATTGATTCACCAAAACGCTCTTCTAAACCAAAATTAACCACTCGCTTGTTAAATTTTTCGAAGCGTTCCATAAAGGATTGTTTATTCGCTTCAATAGGTTCAAAAATATAATTTTTTTCTGCTTCTCGTACGGGTAAAAACTCTTGTTTTACTAGACTTAAGAAAGCAATTTCTTCAGTGACTTGCTCGCCCAAAGAAGAAATTTTACCTTTAAAGCCCGAAGAACCGTTAAAACCTACTTTTTGCTTTTGAATCACCAACTGCTTGAGTGACGAGTTGTAATTCTCCAAGGAATTAGTAATGGTGTTCAAATGTTCTTTGGCTTCAGCATCTTGCAATAAATCTTGATCCTTATTGAGGATCTCAGTGAAATTATTGTAGTTGTTATCTAGCTTAGTAACGAAGGTCTCGAAACTGGTATCGTCAATACTGGAAAGTGATTCGTATTCTTCCATCAATATAATGGTTAATGAGGAAAGATCTTTATCGACTGTAGTCAGTCTGTCAAATTGAGATGAGGAGTTTTCTTGTACGCTTAATCCCTGCATTGCGACGGCTGTTACTACCACAAAGCCAAGAACTGCTGCTATCAAGAGAGAAAGTAACTTGGTGCGAAAACTTAGATTTGCCAACATATGAAATCCTGCATTTATTATTATTTATCATTTGAAATAATCCGTTAGATTAATTCATCACTTTTGTCAGAGTTTGATGCCATATGATTCTGTTAGATCATTTCATACAAATGTGAACAAAAGTAACCAGTTATATTATTGCGCGATTTACTATGAATGCAATCATATTAAGTGCTTTTTAAGCGGGAAAATTGCATTGCAAATAGTATAGGTAAGTTTCATTGGCTTTTCTTTGAGAATTAACGATTTGCTACGAAATCCATACTTTTGATAAAACTTAATTTACTTAAATATCATGGGGACTAAGCCAGATGTTAGCTTGATGTTTCCCTATGAAGGTAATGGTGCCAGTGTATCTCGCCATGCCAGATGAACTGAACTCGAATTTATAGGCACGTTTGATTGCAGGTGTGCCTTGGTATAAGCAAGGATGCCAACTAATACCTGCCACGCTTTCATCTAATAACTGAAGATGAAGTGACTGACAATGCTGTTTTGCCGCTTTGGTTGCCTGTTCGCGAATGGCGATGTTGCGCCACCATGCATAGGCTAAGCTAAAAAGTATCAGGGCAATAATAATATCAGACAGTTGTAGGTTCATAATATTCCTCACATTCGCCTCATGATAACCAAATGCGGGTGGTAAGGTAATATCAGTAGATCAAGGTTTCGAATGCTTAAGGTCAGTTGTAGGATAAAATTATTTAGTTAAGGTGAAGATTGACAAAGGGATACGTGGCTACCTCCAAGCAGGAGAGAAAGGAGAGGTAGCCACGTTCTTTACGCAATCAAGAGCAAGTCGTATAATAACCTCATTGTTGCTAAGTAAAATTTGGGCATTCGGGGCAGCGAATGTGTGGGAATCCAAATTTGAGTCGTTTACTTAGAACAATGGCCAGTCAGTGGTTATTATGCGGCCTCCACAGCTCTTTCAGCGTAAAGCTGGATAACCCACTGCTCAATGCGTTCGTCAGTGAGTTCAAATTGTTGGTCTTCGTCTATGGCAAGACCAATGAAATTTTCTTTATTTTCGATACAAGCACGGGATGCTTCAAACTCATAACCTTCTGTTGGCCACTGGCCAATGAAAGTGGCTTGGGTTGGCAGTAATTTTTCATACAACCAGCCCATTGCATCCACAAAATAATCACCGTAGCCAAACTGGTCTCCTAAACCATACAAAGCAATGGTGGTGTTTTCTAAAGACAATTCTGATAGGTTGTCGCCAATGTCTTCCCAATCAGACTGAATGCCACCAAAGTCCCAAGTTGGGATCCCCATTATCAGGGTGTTATATTCTTCCAATTGACCTAATTCAATATCTTTGATGTTGAAGATATCGACTTGTTCACCCAATTCTTCCCATTGCTTTGCTATTTTGTGACCAACTTCTTCTGTGTTGTTTGTGTCTGTACCGTAAATCAGGGCTATTGATGCTTGCGCCATGGTTAACTTTTTTCCTGTAACTTAATGAATTTGGCCGTAATGCTGACTGCTCACGCCAAAATGTTTAATAAAAGCCGCTTCAAATTGAGCTTCTGAAAAGCCACTCTCTGCGACGATATGAGATTTTGCTGAAGGGTCTTCCCTTAATCTCGCCGCGGCATATTTTATCTTGCTTTGCATGCAATAGCTTTCAATTGATTGCCCTACAATTAAATAAAAACCGATAGTGAGGGCTTCGTTGTTTAAGCCAACCTGTTGTGCAAGGCTAGTAATAGAAAGTTTGTCATGTTCTTGTGCTTCAATTAGGTTTTGTGCGTGAAACAACTTGCTCTGACAGTCTTCACAGCGGGATAAATGATTGAGCATTTGCAGTTGTTCAATGAGAGTAAAAATTACCCCATAAATCTGTCCAGCTAGACTGATTGAATTGCCTTTATGAGCCAATACTGGTTTGAGTATTTGTTCTATTTTATTCGTCATAGGCAACGCAATTGGCGCACCATTGTCTGCTAATGTTTTTTGCATTAACGAAAAATGATGAATGACTTGTTCTTCTGTCTCACCTAAAACGGCTGCCAATAAGCTTGGTGCAATGCGCATCTGCAACATACTTTGTTGTTGATCTTTTTGCATGCTGAATTCGCCACTTAATGGACTGGCTTGGTAATGTATTTGTACTGACTCTATGTCTTGTACTGAACGGATAGCCTTGTGGCCCAAAAAAGAAAAATACAATCCTGCTTGCGCCACTTCATGAATCGACATGTTTTGTTTGGCATGGATATGCTGATTGAGCAAATGCAAATTAGGTAGCAAAGCATGGGCTTGCTTATGACCAGATAAGGCAGCCTCGACAGATTCACGAACCTGTCCTTGGTTGTCATAAATGTCTAGCATGTGGATTTGCATTTGCATCAACCTAGCCTCTGTTTTTTCTTTGATCTGATAATGGTTATCATTAAAGAATGTTTTTGCTATTAATGCAAGTGATTCTCATTAAAAAATATAAATTAATTCGTCAGAGTTGATATTTTTCCATCATAAGGCGAGAGGTGGGACAAATGAGGTCAAGGTTCCTGTGAGAGAATGAGCCTTTTTAATTGAGACCAAACGCCCTGATTATGGTTTGACGTTAATCCAAATAATCGCCGCGATTAAGGCCATATTTTTGCATTTTTTGATTGAGTGTTCGTCTGGGCAGTTGCAACTGTTCTAGAACGTGCTGAATGTTGCCTTTTTGTTGTCGTAAGCAGGCGTCTATTAAGCTGCGTTCGTATTCTTGAACCTTTACACTCAGAGGCAGAGGGCTTTGTGTGTTAACTTGTTCTTGCGCTTGATAGCCTGCGAGAATTTTAGCCACACTGGTGTTGGCTTCTAGAGCATAACGTAACGCCACATTACGCAGTTCACGAACGTTTCCAGGCCAGCCATATAATGTCAGTGTTTCTAAATCAATTGGACTAAGGGGTGTAAACTCTCCGCCTCTTTCTTCAATCGCGTGTCGACAAAAGTGCTCAAACAAGAGGGGAATATCAGCACCGCGATGGCGTAATTCAGGCAGATGAATTTGCGATACATTAAGGCGGAAGAATAAATCTTGGCGAAAATCGACCATATTTTGTAAGTCTTTTTTTGCAGCAGCAACCACCCTGAGGTTGATGTGAATGGTTTGATTACTGCCAATGCGTTCCAATTGGTTTTCTTGCAAAACACGTAACAGCTTAATTTGCATGGGCACGGGCATGCTTTCAATTTCATCCAAAAACAAAGTCCCTTCGCTGGCTAGCTCAAGTTTACCTATACGTTGTTTGTGGGCACTGGTAAAAGCGCCGGCTTCATGACCAAATAATTCACTTTCAAATAAATCGCTTGGAATGGCGGCACAATTAATGGCGACAAATGGTTTGTCTTTACGAGGGCTGGCGTCGTGTAAGGCTTTGGCAACCAGCTCTTTTCCACAGCCCGTTTTGCCATAGACGATGACATGAGCATCTATGTTGGAGAAGGTTTGAATCTGCTGGCGTACTCGAACCATTTGCTCATCTTGGCCAATGATGGTTTCCTCTAGACCATGCAGATCACCCAAATATTGGCTTTGATTGGCAAGTTGTAGTTGAGTTTTACGAGTTTGAATGGCTTTCTCTGCCGTTTGAATGAGGCGGTGTGGATCAAAGGGTTTTTCTAAGAAGTCGAACGCGCCTTCGCGAAGAGCGCTTACTGCAGTGTCTACATCGCCGTGGCCTGTGATCAGTATGAAGGGCAAGTTAGAGTCTTGTAATAAACACTCTGCCATGAGTGTTAATCCGTCCATAGGCGTCATGCGAATATCACTGACAATAATGCAAGGCAAGTCGGCATGAAATTGGCTGAGTAAGGTACGTGCGTCTTGGAACTCTCTTACCTCATAGTCCGATAGTCTCAACCATTGAGCTGTGGTTGAGCGGACAATGTGATCATCATCCAGTAACCAAATTTCTATTGTTTGGGTATCCGTTTGCATGTCATGCCTTTTGTAACACTAAAGTGAACACCAGTTCAGCTTGATTATTATAATTGGCTTGTAGCTTGCCATTCATGTCTTTTGCCAAATTAGCGCTGATGGCCATGCCCAATCCCAGACCTTTGCCAATGGGTTTGGTGGTAAAAAAAGGTTCGAAGATATGTGTCAATTGCTCTTTTTCTATGCCTGGGCCATTGTCTTTGAATTCTATCAGAATTTGTTCCCCAAGGGGGTCACTGCGCAGCGAGATGATGGGTTTGATGTCAGTTTCTGCGCAAGCTTGAATGCTGTTGCTGATGAGATTACTGAAAATCTGTTCTAAACGGCTGGGCTCGGCCAAAACTGCATCACATTCTGTTATTTGTATTCGGTAATCTAGGTGTTTTGCTTCCTCTCCAAGTCGATCAATAGCCTTGTTAAAACAGTCTTTAATTGATGTGGCAACGAGTTGTTCTGGGCGTCGATAAGCGAAAACCTTTAATTCGCTGGTAAGGGTTTGCATTCTGGCCACCAAGGATTCCAAATCGGTTACCACTTTTAACGCTTGTGCCGAATCTTGACGTTTTAATAAGAGTTCTGCGGTATAGGTAAGGGTGCGAATGCCTGTCAAAGGTTGATTAAGTTCATGGGCGATGGCGGTAGACATCTGCCCGATGGCGGCTAACTTTTCAGTACGTAACAGTTCTTGTTGTGCTTGTTCTAAGGCTTTAGTGCGTTCCAGCACGCGGTCTTCCAACTGAGCATTGGCTTCCAGTAATTTCAATTCAGCCAACTTACGCTTGCTGATGTTTAATAATGTTACGAGATAACCAATCTCATGATGCCATTGTAAAGGTAATACTGAGAGCAGGGCTGGAAAGGTGTCTCCATTGTGTTTCACTAACATCACTTCTTGTTCCAGAAAGTCTGCTTTTGCTTGGTAATCATGGTGAGGTAAAGAAGAAAGGAACTGGCGAGCACGTTGGTTTTCATTGGTGTCGGGAAGGAAGTCTAAGAGGTTATAAGAAATCAGTTGAGCGTCTTCACCAAAATAACGTTTTCCCATTGGGTTTACAAAGGTCACCTTTCCGCCAGAGGTTAACAACAACAGGCCAACATGGGTATTTTCAATCAACAGCCTCTGTTGCAAAGCGCTATTGGCAATCAGAGTTTGATTTTCAAGTTCAGAGGCGATTTTTAAGGATCGCTCGCGGCGATATAACCAAAATAAAAACAGCAAGGCAAAAGCGCCTAAACTGATCCAAGCCAAATCCCGTGCCCGTTTTTTAATGCTATCCAGGCTTGACAAGTAATGGATTTGCCACTGAAGATCGTCTAATAGTACTTCTTGTAATAGGTAATCTTGTCGGTTGAATCGGTAGGTTTTAGCTTGGGTTTGGTCAAAAAACTCTACAGTCCTTTGTTTGCTTAACCAGTCACTGGTAATGATTCGATTGAGTTTGTTGGCGACAAACACCAGATTATTTTGGTCTGTCATAAAGACCAAATCGTCCAGTAGGTTCCAACGTTCAATCAAGTCACTAACATCAATTTTAATGGCTATTGCCCCCGATAGATTGCCTGCGCTGTCATAAATTGGGGCCAGTGCTAAGTGAGCAGATTGGTAAGCAGCAGGGTTATAGCCTGAAATTAGCAAGTATTCCCCTTGATGTTCTTGCAGGGTTTGGCTTAGATTTTGAAGATGAAAATAATCGGATAAGGTGAAGTTGGGGGATTGATCGCTAGACAAGATGGCTTCACCTTGGATAGATAAGATAAACCAATCCTGCGTTTTTGAGACTTGTTTTAAATCTTCCAATTGGCGCTGCATTTGACGCCGAATGAAAGTGTTATTGGGATCGGACATGAAAGCCAAGAGTGTTGGATTGTCGGCCAAAGCATAGGGCAGTATTTGGTAGTCTTTTAGTTCGTTGCGAAGCTCAATAACATAATCTAATAGCCTATCTTGGCCTTGAGTATGCTTTTCGATCACTAAAAATTGATAGGCAAGTTTATTGACAATGATGAATAAACTGATTGAGCTGATCAAAGCTAGACTGACAAACCAAAATTTATGCTTTTGAAAAGAGGCGATCAATAAGTCTTTCTCACAGTAAGGTTTGTTAACACAGCGCTTACCAGAGTTTGATAACGAGCTTTAGATAAGTGCCAAACTGCGTAACAAAGTAACCCCAATACTGGTGGTAATCAAGGAGGCGAGGGTGGTGATGACGATAATATTCGCTGCCAAGGTGGCATTACCATTCATGGCTCGTACCATAATATAGCTGGCGGATGCGCTTGGGGCGGAAGACATTAAGAAGAGGACTCCTAATTCCATTCCTCGATAGCCTAATACATAGCCGCCAAAAGTCAGCACCACAGGAATAAAGATCAGTTTACCGCAGGATGACAATATCGCACCCAATAAATTCTTACGCATTGAGCTAAAACTTAACGAAGCGCCTGCACACAAGAGTGCAAGTGGTAAGGTCATTTGCGCAAAATAATCACCGGCCTTATGCAAGGTGGTAGGTAAGTGAAGCCCGAAAATGGAAAACACAAAGGCGGTCACAATGGCAATGATCAAAGGATTTTTCATAATGCCTTTGAAGATGCCTTTAAAATTGGTGCTGCCGCCAAGTCCGCGAGTCAGGCCTATTACTGACAATATGTTGAATAAGACAGTGACGCCTCCCAAATACACAGAGGCGACGGCGAATACGTTATCGCCGTATGCATTGACACAATAAGCCAGACCTATGATACCCATGTTAGAGCGAAATGCCCCCTGAACCAATACAGCACGTTCCGATTTGTCTTGGATCCAGATTGGCATAATGAGCTCTAAAGCGATATAGGTAACGATGACTGCCAGCATGGCATAAATCACCAGTGAAAAGTCGGTTTCACTGGTTAAGCTGGTTTTAGAAATACTGATAAAGAGTAAGGCGGGCAGGGTAACATTGAACACCAATTTAGACGCCGTATCGATAAAATTGTCATTGAGGATGCGTAATCGATAGAGAATAACCCCCAATGCCAATATTAAAAATATTGGCATTGTAATAGAAAATGAAAATGCCAATACGTCTAAAAAGTTGCCCAACTTGTTTCCCTTTTACTGTTTACACTTGATGAGGTTTAGTCGTTGTTTTCGAAACGGTATCCTGCGCCATATACAGAATGAATGACATTTAGTTCTGGGGCAACAGCAGAAATCTTCTTCCGCAATTTTTTGATGTGACTGTCGATGGTACGATCACTTACCACTCGGCTGTCGGCGTAAATGCTTTTCATGATTAAGTCACGGCCAAACACTCGCCCTGGTTCTTTGATCAAAAGTTGTAATAATTGGAACTCAACGGTAGTCAGATCAATTAACTCACCTTTGTAAGTAGCACGAAGGCGATCCACATCGAGATCAAAGCCATCAGTTCGTGGTGATTCTTCTTGATCAAGTTCAACGCGACGTAAGTTAGCTTTTACACGAGCGACGATTTCACGTGGGCTGAAAGGTTTGCATACGTAATCATCCGCGCCCATCTCAAGGCCGATAAGACGGTCGATTTCTTCTGCTTTGGCCGTTACCATGATGATAGGCACGCTGCTAAATTGGCGAACCTGTTTACAAATTTCCACACCATCTAGACCTGGCAACATAAGATCGAGCAAGATAGTATCAACTTGGTTGTTTTTAACGTAGTTCACAGCAATGTCACCACGATCAAGGTGATGATGTTCGTAACCCGCTTGCTCCAGATAAGCGCCCATCAATTCAGCCAACTTTGGTTCATCTTCGATTATTAGTATCTTGCTCATATCGTTACTCTTTCCGTATCAGTTTAAAGGGAGTTCTATTTTTATGCCTAGCCCGCCAATAGGAGAGTGGTAGGCACTGATGTTACCTTGATGACCGTCCACTATGTTGGTGCAAATGGCCAGACCCAATCCGCGGCCGCCAGTAGCTCTGTTACGAGAATTTTCGATGCGATAGAATTGCTCAAAAATTCGGTCTCTGTCTTCATCACTTACGCCAGGTGCGCTGTCTTCAAATAGAATAACGGCATTCTTACCCTGTTTCGATAAACTGACAGTTAGTTTGCCAGGCGCGTTTGTGTACTTTAGTGAATTATTTATTAAATTTGAGAACAGTTGATGCAATCTATTGGCATCTCCTGTCATCATAATGGGGGCGTTTTCCTGATCTTCAAATGCAATTTCAAGTCCCGCCTCACTATAGGGAAGTGTCATTGTTTGAACCGACTGCTCGATAATATCTTGTAATTCTATTTCTTCCATATCATAGTTCAAACTGCCCATATCATGCATGGAAAGCTGGTTTAGGTCATCAATTAAGCGCGCAATGTGTATGGTTTCGTGCTGTAATGACGCCAAACTTTCTGGTGTGATCTTGATTATACCATCTTGCATGGCTTCAATTTCACCACGTAAAATCGCTACCGGCGTGCGTAACTCATGAGCGGTATCTGCTACCCATCGTTTACGCGCCTCACGCGTATTTTCTAAGGTGCTAGCAAGGTGATTAAAGTCACAACTCAAATCGGCCAATTCGTCGGTCCCTTTTACTTCAATGCGAGTATCAAATTGGCCCGTTGCCAGCTTCTTGGTGGCCATGCGCATTGAGCATAAAGGACGGCTTAACCATTGTGCCAGAGGCCATGTCAGTATAGCGGCTATGGCGAGCATGAAGGCGGAGATCAGCAGGAAGGCCTCACCTTGTTGTTTAACGAAACGCAGAGTTTGGTCTTGTACCAGTTCACGAATGGAACGCAGACCAACGTAACCAACAATCTCATCATTGACTTTAACAGCGTGTGTTTCGGCACTGGCGAAAGGAACGGAACCGATAATGGAGTGCTGTTGTTGATCGTATAGAAGAAACCGCTGACGATAGTACTGTGATGGATAAATGAGATCTAAATTAGGTGTGCTTGGTGGTGGTACCAAATCGCGTAGGTTTTCCAATTTGGCCTTGTACCACTCTTTTTCCATACGGCTTTCTTGAACTAAGAAGTACCAGTCATCATAGTAGATATACAAATTAGCGGTGCGGTTGGCCATTTGTTCAAGGAAATCACGATCGCGTTCGGTTGCGTAGGAAACGAACCCACGGTCAAAGCTCCATTGAAAGACTTGCCACATGGAAACAATTAATAAGATGTTACTGAGAACAAAAACGGCAAAGAGTTTGTGTCGAATCTTTAAGCCTTTAAGAGCGGTCATGGTCGAGCTTAAATTCCTGTATTTTATCCAGCTGGTTCGGCTAGAAATGAGTCGTTGCGATATGAGATGAGTGTCTTATATCAAGCTAATTCGAGTAAAAATATGCTAATCGTATGTTTACTATACAGTTTCTAATGGAAACTTGGCTACTTGCTAGAGGTGTAAATAATGAGGATTTCCATTCTTCTATCAGCTTTAGTATTATGCGCAAAAAAATTATTCTAAAGAGTCTCCATAATGCCCAATTTATCTGCTGTTCGAGTAGTCTTTTCCTTTTCTTTGATCGTATTAAATACCTTACTTTGTTTCTTGCCGGTTATGCTTTTGGCCTTACTAAAATGCTGTTTGCCATTTGCTATTGTAAGAGCGCATCTGAATCTTTGGTTAGATCACATTGCGACCTTTTGGATAGCCATGAATAATCTCAATCAGCGCTACTTTGGTCGAAGCAAGATTTCCCTTACTGGACAACAAGACTTGTTGGCCAAAGATTGGTACATGCTGGTGGCGAACCATCAATCTTGGGTCGATATTTTAGTGCTGCAGAGGATTTTTAATCGTCGCATTCCTTTCATTAAATTCTTTTTGAAGAAAGAGCTGATTTGGGTGCCCTTTATTGGTTTGACTTGGTGGGCGTTAGAGTTTCCGTTCATGAAGCGATATAGCCCTGCGTTACTTAAAAAGCGACCTGATTTAAAAGGAAAAGACATCGAGGTGACCAGAAAGGCTTGTGAGAAATTTCAACATTTCCCCGTGTCTATCATGAATTTCTTAGAGGGAACTCGCTTTACGCAAGCTAAGTATGATCAACAAGCCAGTCCTTTTAAACATTTGTTGACACCAAAAGCAGGCGGTTTGTCGTTCGCTCTCAATGCAATGGACGGTAAATTACATCAGCTGATTGATATCACCATTGTTTATCCAAAAGGTATTCCAAGCTTCTTTGAATATTTGTCGGGTAAAGTTGCTGAAATCAAGGTGCACATTCGAACCATGCCCATTGATATGAATTTATTGGGTGACTATCAAAACGATGCTGAATATCGACAGAAATTTCAACAGTGGGTCAATCAACTCTGGCAAGAGAAGGATCAAAGATTTGCTTCTATGCTGAATAATCAGCCAAGCTAATTTGTGGTTGAGTGGTGGCTTTTGTAGGGCAAGAGTTCACACTTTCATGGTGAAGCGTTAGAATCACTTTTTTCAATCTGTAATGAATAGGAATACGTAATGGGCAGAGCCTTTCAGAATCGCAAAGAGTCCATGGCAAAAACGTCTGATCAAAAAGCCAAGGTTTACAGTAAATACGGTCGTGAAATTTATGTTTGCGCAAAGTCTGGTGGTATTGATCCAAATGGCAACCTAGCTTTGCGTTCATTGATTGACCGTGCGAAGAAAGACCAGGTGCCAACCCACGTTATCGATAAAGCCATTGATAAAGCGAAAGGTGGTGGCGGCGAAGATTTTGATACAGCTCGTTACGAAGGCTTTGGACCAGGTAATACCATGGTGATTGTGGATTGTTTGTCTGATAACCCAAACCGTAC
This sequence comes from Marinomonas sp. ABL3_031, assembly GCF_056161265.1. Classification (NCBI taxonomy): domain Bacteria; kingdom Pseudomonadati; phylum Pseudomonadota; class Gammaproteobacteria; order Oceanospirillales; family Oceanospirillaceae; genus Marinomonas; species Marinomonas sp. ABL3_031. The sequence goes on along the minus strand of NZ_JBSWYU010000002.1, from coordinate 199,470 downwards.
TTTTGGTGATGTGCGCACTTGCTTTAATAAGGTTAAGTGCAAAATTGGCGGCCAAGGTAGTGTTAGTCATATGTTTGACCACAGTGCTATTTTTGTCTTCAACGGTGATGATGAAGAAGCGGTATTGGAAGCCTTGATGATGGCTGATGTGGACGTGACTGACATCGAACTGGAAGAGGGTAAAGTGACCGTTTTCGCACCTAACACCGAATATGCAAAAGCCAAAACAGCACTAACGGAGGCCTTTGGTGACATGGAATTTGATATGGATGAGATTCAATTCATAGCGCAAAACATGACGGAAATCCAAGGCGAAGACGTGGAGCAATTTGAACGTTTTCTTGATTTACTAAATGACTTAGACGATGTGCAGCGCGTTTACCATAATGCTGAGTACTAAGATTAAACTTCCATGAAAAATCCATGGGGTCAAGGCGCTCTGTCATAAACGGGCGCCTGTTATTAAAAAATTGAAGGTAAAACTTTATCTATATCAAGGCAAACTAATGAACTCATCAACAGAGTCACAAACAACAAATTCAACTCAGCAAGAAAGGCTTCCTTCGCCTTGCGTGAATGTTTGTTATCTTGACGATAATGACGTTTGTGTTGGCTGCTATCGTACTGGCAATGAAATCAGTCAATGGGGCCGTTTGGCGATAGAAGGTCAGCGTGCCATTATGCAAAAGGTGAGAGAGCGTGAAGCGGCCAGCCAATTTGTGAGTCAGTCTTAGTATCCCTTACTAGGTTCGTTTTGTTTAAAGGTTTAGGTTCAAATTGACAAGCCATTATCAACGGCTTGGTATCATTTCTCAGAAGAGGTCTCTTGTTGATTTTTAAGTGTAATCCACTGAGACATGTATTGCGTGCTTTTTAGGCTGTGATGTCGCAGCATTTTTCCCCAAAAGTGATTGTCTCTCAGCACCTCTTTGAGTTGAATTTGTCTCAGTAGTCGCTGAATCAGTTGGTCTTGCCATTCGTTTTTTTGATAACGTGCGCTGAGAATGGATAAGCCGTTATTCTGCATCAATTGCCAGCTTGCTTGGTCTTGGTGTAGCGACACTGCAGCGGCAACAAACTCATCCATATCGTCTGTAATCACACCGTTCCAAGGTAATGGCCCTGCCATGGCTTCGGCGCCTATGCTGGTGGTGATGCTGGGTGTGCCCACTTGCATGGCTTCCACTAACTTGCCTTTGATGCCAGCCCCAAAGCGAATCGGCGCTAAACAAATGCGCGCCTCAGACATGACTTGTTTGGCATCTTCGGCCCAGCCTTTGATGTGAAAGCCTTGCTTTGGGTTATGCAATTGAGTGGCTTTGGGCGGTGGATAAGCGCCATAAATATGCAATTCGGCCGAAGGTAAGGCTTGGCGAATTTTTGGCCAGATTTGAGTTTTAAGCTGTAATACCGCATCCCAATTGGGCGCATGGCGAAAGTTGCCTATGGTGACAAAGTGCTGTCTTTCTGCGAAAGGCCTGAGTGATGTGCTCGGTGCAGGCGCTTCAAGCATGAATGGTAAATACATAAGGTGAGTGTCTGGTACTTGGAACGCTTTTTTTAACAGTTGAGTCTCGTACTCTGAAATCATTAAAGTAAGATCGCAGCGGTGTATGGCAGCAATTTCACGAACCCCTAAATCTGTATACATGTCTTTTAATTCAAAAGAGCGCTCAGCTTTTAGTGCCTGATGACGGCCATGACGCAGGGAATGTAAGTCTTCAGTATTGAGTACACGTAATGCATCAGGGCAACATTTTTCGACGCGCCAAGCAAACTGTTCTTCCATCATAAAGCGATCAAAGACGACAATGTCTGGCTGTAGCTTACTAATGAAATCATCAAAACTGTCATTATTCAGTTCGATTTGCGCCACATTGATATTAAGTTCGCTTAGATCGGCCATGTGGTCGCTGAGTTGTGCTGGGCTGGCGAAAGTGATGTGCCAGTTTTGCTGATAAAAACTTTGTAGTAATTGCATCATGCGACTGCCAGCGGCAGAAGAATTGGGTTCGGGCCAAACGTAGCCAATGACTAATAGTTGCACAGCGATCTCATTAATAGGGTACGGGGTAAAGAATTTGATTTTGGATTCAAAGAGAATCAGGACATATGGATTTGGCTATTGTATCATGGCGGTCACATTTGTGTTGTCTGTCTCATTTGAAGGGATTGTCAGGCAAGACGTAAGCAAAACATGATGTTGAGAAAATACTATGATCATTAAACCCAAAATTCGTGGATTTATTTGTACAACGACTCACCCTATGGGCTGTGAGCAAAATGTAAGAGAGCAAATTGCGCTTACTAAGAAAAATGGCGCCATCGAAAACGGCCCAAAAAAAGTACTCGTGATTGGTTCTTCTAGTGGTTATGGTCTTTCTTCCCGCATTGCCGCTGCATTCGGTTCTGGTGCCGCAACAATTGGTGTGTTTTTTGAAAAACCAGGGACGGAGAAAAAGCCAGGCACAGCTGGCTGGTACAATGCGGCTGCGTTTGATAAAGCGGCAAAAGAAGAAGGCTTGTACGCAAAAAGTATTAATGGTGATGCGTTTTCAAACGAAGCGCGTGATAAGGTTATTGAATTGATCAAAGCGGATCTTGGTCAAGTGGATATGGTGGTTTACTCCTTGGCGTCACCGGTTCGTAAATTGCCAGATACGGGTGAAGTCATACGCTCTGTATTGAAGCCAATTGGTCAGCCATATCGCTCAACAGCCATCGATACTAACAAAGACGTTATTATTGATGCAGAGATTGAGCCAGCGACAGAGGAAGAAGTGGCTGCTACGACCACCGTAATGGGTGGTCAAGATTGGGAATTATGGATGTCAGCGTTACTTGAGGCTGGAGTGCTTGCTGAAGGTGCGCGCACGGTGGCTTATTCTTATATTGGCTCTGACATCACTTGGCCTATTTACTGGCACGGTGCTTTGGGTAAGGCGAAAGAAGATTTGGATCGTGCTGCCGCAACCATCAACACGCAATTGTCTGCCCTTAATGGTGGTGCTAATGTGGCAGTGTTGAAGTCAGTCGTTACCCAAGCGTCTTCGGCCATTCCAGTGATGCCTTTATATTTGGCAATGGTATTCAAGGTAATGCGTGAAAAAGGCCTGCACGAAGGTTGTATGGATCAAATTTATCGCATGTTTGCTGAGCGCTTGTTCAACAATCATAATCCCGCAGAATTAGCAGATGATATGAACCGTTTGCGCTTGGATGATTGGGAGTTGCGTGAAGACGTACAACAAGCTTGTCGCGATCTGTGGCCGCAAGTCAATGATGAAAACTTGTTTGCAAAGACGGATTATCAGCTTTACAAAGATGAGTTCTTGAAGTTGTTCGGCTTTGGTGTGGATGGTGTGGATTACGAAGCTGACGTCAATCCAGACGTGCAGTTTGATGTGATTACACTGTAAAGACATTCAAGCTAGACGAATAAATTCCGATAAAAAGGAGTTCAGAGCAATCTGAACTCCTTTTTTATTGTCTGTATATCTCTTATAGTGTGAATAAGGGAATGTTTTGGTAGAGCTATGAAACCTGTTTATTGTTTGTTGTGTTTTGTTTCTTCGGTGAGTTTGGCGCAAACGATCGAACGTCAGCCTGTGGAAATTATTTATGGTAATCAGGTGATCCGTGCTGAGCATCAAGTGGTGTTGAGTTCCAAAGAAGAAGTGTCTGTCATTCCTGTTGATCAAGCGAGGGAAGCATATCAGCCTAATCTGGTTATTTCTCCTGGTACTTCTGGTCTTACCTATCTTGAAGAAAATGCCATCTCTGGGCGAGAACAAGCCATCTACGATGAAGTGAATAAGCGTACCAAAGAAGCGCCTTTTACTGTGTTGTTTACCGGAAATGTGCCTGAAGAGATTGAAGAAAGGCGTTTGCGTATGATGCCTGAAATAGGCTTATTAAATGAAGGTGGTGACAACATAACTGAAGAGATAAAGCCCGATGTAGGGGATTTTGCGCCAATTGGTCAAGGTGCGATTCCGCTTCCTTCTGGTGGTGGCGAAACCTTGAAGGCCAAAGAGAGAAAATTAGAGGCTTTGATTGGCGGCTGAGGTTTCCTGCCAACCATGTTGTGTGAGCCAAGTGTCATCTATTGGCTTGTTGTGTACAAGAATTCTTGTCGTTTGATTGGATTCGATCTTTTCCGTTAAAAATGCCATAAAATCGTCTTTCGTTATACTCTTGATGGAGTCTATCCACTCTTCTTGTGTTTTGAAATTTGGTGTGGATTTGGCGATCTGATGCCATTCTTTTAAGGCATTCTCAGCTAAATTTTTTGCTTTACGTGTGACCTCTAATAGCAGGCTGGCTTTAACACGATTAAAGTCTTCATCGGAGAGGTTTTTAAGCTTTATTTTTTGCTCATTCAAGAAGTTCTCAATAGCATTGATAATAGTCTGATTACTCTTGTTGGGTGATTGTACTAGCAGCCCTAGAATGGGGGTATTTCGTATGCTTAAGTCTTGCGTGCCTACAATGTAACCAAGTTGTTTGTCCGTACGTAATTCTTGATAAAAAGCGCTTTTAAGCAATTTATTGAGTAGTGTGAAGTGGCATTTTTGTTGGATGCTTTTGCGGTCTTCTTCTTGTTGATAACTGGTATCGATCAGGGTATACAAAATGACTTTGTCATCACTGTTGGATTGGAAGCGATAGTGCAGCTTTTCTAATGGGGTGATGGTTTTGGTTTCTATTTTTATGGGCGCACGCTCAATTAGTCGACCGGTAAAGCGTTGATAGAGTTTGTCTGCCAGTTGTTTGGCATCGTCGGAGGTAATGTTGCCTGTACTGTAACCAAGCAAATTAAAGCTTTCTCGAGCGTGCTTAATAAAGCCCACGTAGTCTTCAAAGGTGAGTGTTTTTAGTGCAGTGGTTAATGCTGCGGTTGTAAAGCTGTTTTTGGTGATTAGCGTATTAAAAGCGGTATTGGCATTGCGAAATGCTTGTCGATTGGCTTGGTTTAATAAGTCTTTTGCTAATTGCAGTTTGGCGGCCTTAAAGCGTTCAGCATTAGGTCGATAGAGAAACAATTGATCTACTAGCCAAACCAAATAATTTCCTTGTTTGTCTGAATAGCCATTAGTGCGTAAAGTGACGCCATTGGCGTGTGGATAAAAACTGTAACCTAAGCCAGCAACATAGGGAGAATAGGTGGCTTCACTGATACTGTTGTTGAATAGTCTGGTCCATAAACGATTGGCGAGCATGTGTTTGGCAGTGTCTGCGGCATGATCAAAGCGAAAGGCCAGAAAATGCATGGCAGTCGGTTTATTGAAGCTGGGATCAGATTTATTCCAAAATTGAAAGCCGGTTTGTTCGTAGATGACTTCTGGTAAGTCATTCTTTTGTTTGATCAAGGATAAGCTGTCAGGAATGAACACATTTTTTTGTGGCAGGCTTACTAAGGTGCTCTTAACGGCAGAATTCATCTCTTCCAGTAGGCTTTGGCTAAAAGAGTGATTGCTGTATTGAGTATCGTAATACGTTTCTTGTTGCCATTTACTGGTTTCGCCTGCCCAGTGTTGAGGGAAGTTTTGTTGACTGGCAATTTGAATCAATAGGTGTTGTGGTGTCAGTTGGGCCAATAAAGCATGTACTTCCTCAGCAGAAGCAGTGTGCTCCACTCTAAAGCTACCCAGTAAGTCCATAGCGGGTATCCTTAATAAGCGAGATGATAAAGCGCGCGCCAGTTTGATAGGGTGGATATAGCCTTGATTGTTGAACATGAGCCGACTGAGCTTTAGTCCTTCCTTCAAGTACATAGGATTGACAGGGGAGGATTTGAGTAAGCTAATGGTCGCAAAAAATTGCTTGGCGACTTCATCAATTTGCAGCATGCCTTTGTTGGTTAAATGAATTTTGACGGTAAAGAAGGCATTGTGCCCATAATCCTTACTGGTGGTGGCGGAGATGCGCGTAATGAGATCGTGCGCCTTTAGATTGGCGTATAGAGAGTGTTGATTTTCGTTGCCCAAAATGTAAGACAAATAGCGTGTAGGCTGGCTTTTATAGTATGAATTTTGTGCAGGGATTTGGTAGTTAAAACTAATGCTATTGTGATCTGAGAGTGAGCGGACGAATTGCAGTTGAGATTGATTAGGTTGAATCAAGTCAGGGTACTGTTTTCTATCCAACTTAGCTGACGCATTAGTAGGAATGTCTGCAAAGTAGTGTTGTGCTAATTTGGCAAGTGTTTCTGGATTAAGATTGGCGACCAGAACCAAGGCCATATTGTCAGCATAATATTCTTGCTGATATAGCTTAAGAAGCTGTTGTCTTAAAGGCTTGCCTGGTTGGTCTTTAAGAGTTTTTAAATTACCAACTGAAAAGCGACTGTAGGGGTGTTGAGGATTGATTAAAGTTTTTAGAGCCTGATTGTTACGGCGGCTGTCGGTTTTGATTTTGGCCTTGTATTCAGCGTCTACGGCATTTTTTTCTCGTTGTGTGAGGGCTTCACTGAACAAAGGGTGAATAAAGAATTGTGAAAACCTATCTAATGCGCCTTCATAGGCAGAAGGTTTGACATCAAAAAAATAGTTGGTGGTGTTGGTGCTGGTGTAGGCATTATGGGTGCCGGCATTGTTGTGAATAAAGTATTGATAGTCACCAGATTGTGGGTATTTTTGAGTGCCGAGAAATAACATGTGTTCAAGGAGATGAGCTAAGCCGGGCTGTTTTTCAGGGTCAGAAAAATTACCCACATTGACTGATAAGGATGCTGAGAATTTTTCCGCTTGAGGATCGCTAACCAGGAGCACCTTAAGTTGGTTTTCTAATATCACAAAGTGGTATTGATTTTGGTCAGTACGACTCTTATGTGGAATTTCGATCATATGAGCCAGCAAGTTATTTGTGTTTGCTAGGACAGTATCTGATGCTTTATTTGAGTTATGGATCGGTTCTGAAGCACTCACCTTATTTTGTTGGGATAATGCTTTGTCTATAGCCGTGTTTTGTTCTGCAAAAAGTGTGTTGCAGAACATAAAGTAAAACAATAGATGAAGTGTTAATACGGCTTTAATCATGATGTGAGAGTAACTGATGCCGCCAAGAATATGCAATGGGAGAGGGTTTGCCCATTGCATAAATTACGTAATTTTTATTGTGCGTTTAGGGATTGTCCGTTGATTGTCAAGCTGTCTTTACCCATCAAGTAAAGATAGAGCGGCATAATCTCGTCAGCTCTTGGTAGGCTCTCTGGTGCTTCATCAGGGTAAGCCGCAGCGCGCATAGCGGTTCGTGTTGCGCCAGGGTTTATGGCGTTAGCCCGAATATTAGGGTGGCTTTCGGCGAGCTCAATAGCAAACAATTGCATCATGGCTTCGGTAGCAAATTTGGAGATGGAATAAGCGCCCCATTTGGCTTTCGCGTATCGTCCAACACCTGAGGATGTAAAGATGATGGAAGCTTGTGGTGATTTTTCCAATAGTGACATTAAAGCCTGTGTTAACAATAGTTGGCTGGTGACATTAATGCGCATGACTTGTTCAAAAAGCTGAATGTCATAGTGTTGAATGTCGCAGCGATCGCCTAGAAGGCTGGCGTTGTGGAGTATACCGTCGAGTTGGCCAAATTCGGCTTTGAGAGTGTTGGCCAACTCCAAATATTCATGCTCTGAAGCGCCATCCAAATTGAGTGGCACTATGGCTGCTTGAGGATAGCCTTTTGCCTCAATAATGTCGTAAACGGCTTCGAGTTTTTTGGTAGTGCGACCAAGTAATATGACGGTCGCACCTTGTTCGGCATAGGCTAGGGCGGCGGCTTTGCCTATGCCGTCTCCTGCGCCTGTGACCAGTATGGTTTTGCCTACGAGTAATTGGCTTGGGGCTTGATAATCAAACATATCTCCTCCTTATGCCTGATATTAGGTGGTTGGCTTTTGAGTGTGCATCATGTAGTTGACCGACACATCTCTGTCGTTGAGCTTATACACCTTGGTGAATGGGTTGTAGGTTAAGCCTGTCATATGTTGAACCTCAAGATTTGCATCACGGGCAAAGGTATTCAGCTCGGCTGGTTGAATGAATTTTGCGTAATCGTGCGTGCCTTTGGGCAACATATTAAGTACGTATTCAGCACCAATAATGGCAAATAGGTAGGCTTTGGGGTTGCGGTTGATGGTTGAGAAGAACACGTGTCCGCCGGGTTTAACCAATGTCATGCAGGCGCGGATTACGGACGCAGGATCGGGAACATGTTCAAGCATCTCTAGGCAAGTCACTACATCGTATTGACCGGCTTCGCGAGCGGCAATCTCTTCTGCCGTGATGCGTTCATAGTCAATGTCTAGTTTAGATTCTTCTAAATGCAATTTTGCCACCGCCAATGGGGCTTCGCCCATATCGATGCCTTTTACCTGTGCGCCTTCTTTGGCCATGGCTTCGGATAAAATGCCACCGCCACAACCAATGTCGATGACTTTTTTGCCATTTAAACCAGCGTGCTCTTTGATGTAGTTGGTGCGTAGCGGGTTGATGTCGTGAAGCGGTTTGAATTCATTTTCCGTATCCCACCAGCGACTGGCTAGGGCTTCAAATTTAGCAACTTCATCAAGATCTACATTGGGTTGTTGAGAGTTGGTTGTCATAGATATGCCTTATTTGTAGTTGAATTTGTGTGTCGTCCGCTGTTGTGGCGCTGATTTTAATGCGGCGATGAAAGTGCTGGCCGATATTGATGAATTAAGTATAGCGTTAAGACTTTCACGAGACCAATAACAATTCTTATGTTGTATTTAATGTTTAGGAAGGTGCGAATTATGAGAGTACGAACAAGTCCTCGGAGTGCGGCAACTTGCTCCTGTGCTACCCTAATGCTTTATGTCGCCTTCGGGTCTGTTAGATAAATCTCCTATCTGTGTTAAGGGTGATTGAAAGGTACCAACATTCCTTGTCACTTTTGCCTTGATCGGGCGTTTCTTTGATAAGACTAACGTAACAAGACTTATTTGCCCCTTCCTTGAGTGACTGATTTGATGTTTGGTAACGAATTTTACGAAGTAAGGTGGAGATGGGATCATAATTGCACGAATTGGCAACAAAACATCATTTGGAAAGGGGTGTTATTTTTTTCCTTGTGTTACAATACGGCGCTTATAAAAAAAGATATTAGGAAGCCTTTGGGCTTACGAGGCATAAGGATCGATTGTATCTATGGGTGAATTAGCCAAAGAAATTATTCCCGTCAGTATCGAAAATGAACTGAAAGGTTCCTATCTCGACTATGCGATGAGTGTTATCGTCGGTCGTGCGTTACCGGATGTTCGAGACGGGCTGAAACCTGTTCACCGTCGTGTTCTTTTTGCGATGAACGAACTGAAAAATGATTGGAATAAACCGTACAAAAAATCAGCGCGTATTGTTGGTGACGTAATCGGTAAATATCACCCTCATGGTGACTCAGCGGTTTACGATACGATCGTTCGTATGGCGCAACCGTTTTCCATGCGTTATACCTTGGTCGATGGACAAGGTAACTTTGGTTCTGTTGATGGTGATAGTGCTGCAGCCATGCGTTATACCGAAATTCGTATGGAGAAAATTTCCCATCATCTTCTAATGGATTTGGAGAAAGAAACGGTCGATTTTGTACCAAACTATGATGGTACAGAGTTTATGCCTGAAGTGTTGCCAGCACGTGTCCCAGGCTTGCTGGTGAATGGCTCCGCTGGTATCGCGGTGGGCATGGCAACAAATATCCCTCCTCATAATTTGGGCGAAGTAATCGATGGTTGCTTGGCCGTTATTGATAATAATGACATTTCCATTGATGAGCTGATTGAGCGTATACCTGGCCCAGATTTTCCAACGGGGGCTTTTATCAATGGTCGTGCTGGCATTATTGAAGCTTACAAAACAGGGCGTGGGCGCATCTACATGCGTGCTCGTCATCATATTGAAGACATGGACAAAGGCAATCGCCAAGCCATTGTCTTTACCGAAATTCCTTATCAACTAAACAAAGCAAAAGTGATTGAAAAAATCGCTGAGTTGGTAAAAGAGAAGAAGATCGAAGGCATCAGCGAATTACGCGACGAGTCTGATAAAGATGGCATGCGTATCGTGGTGGAATTGCGTCGTGGTGAGAACCCAGATGTAGTGGTTAACAATATTTTCTCGCAAACTCAATTGCAGTCTGTATTTGGTATGAATATGGTGGCCCTGGTAGATGGTCGTCCACAGCTGCTTAACTTGAAGCAAATTCTTGAGTGTTTTGTTAAGCATCGTCGTGAAGTGGTGACTCGAAGAACCATCTTTGAATTGCGTAAAGCGCGAGAGCGTGGCCATATTCTTGAAGGTTTGGCGGTGGCGCTGGCGAATATCGATCGTGTGATCGAGCTGATTCGTACCTCACCAACCTCTGCTGAAGCGAAAGAAAAGTTAGTGTCTGAGTCCTGGCAGCCAGGTGATGTGATGGCAATGTTGGAGCGCGCTGGCTCTGATGCGTGTCGTCCTGATGATCTTGATGTCGCGTACGGTTTTGTTGATGGTGCTTATCATTTGTCGCCCGATCAAGCGCAAGCGATTTTGGATTTGCGTCTACATCGTTTGACAGGTTTAGAGCATGAAAAATTAATGGACGAATACCGTGCATTGATTGATTTGATCGGTGAATTGTTGGAGATTCTTTCTAATCCAATGCGTTTGATGGAAGTGATCCGCGAAGAGTTAGAAGAAGTGCGTGACATGTTCGGCGATGCGCGTCGTACTGAAATCTTAACTTCCCGCCAAGATTTGACCATTGCTGATTTAATTGATGAAGCGCCAATGGTGGTGACCATTTCTGATACAGGTTACGCCAAATCACAGCCGCTTGAAGAATACAAGGCGCAACGCCGTGGTGGTCGTGGTAAATCGGCTTCCGCTATGAAAGAAGAAGACCACATTAGCCACCTGCTGGTGACCAGCAGTCATGATACTGTGATGCTGTTTACTAACTTCGGTAAAGTGTACTGGTTACGTGTGTTTGAAATTCCCGTCGCGAGCCGTTCTTCGAAAGGTCGTCCAATTGTGAACTTATTGCCTCTGGCAGAGGGGGAACAAGTTTCAGCTCTGTTGCCTTTGACTGCGCCTGAGAAAACGGATGCCGATGAAGAAGATGAAAGCCAAAATCAAGAGGCAAGCAATTATATCTTTATGGCGACTGCAAAGGGTACTGTGAAGAAAACAGCGATGGAACACTTTGCTCGTCCTCGCTCTACCGGTTTGATTGCTTTGAATTTGGATGAATCTGATGCCTTGGTAGGCGTTGCTCAGACCTCGGGGGACAATGACATTATGTTAGTGTCTAGTTCAGGTAAGACGATTCGTTTTAATGAAGGTGATGTTCGCCCAATGGGTCGTACCGCTGCCGGTGTGCGTGGTATTCGTCTAGCGGAAGGATCGAAAGTCGTTTCTTTGATCGTTCCACAAGAAGGTTCTGCGGTATTGATGGCTTGTGAAAATGGCTACGGGAAACGTACTTTAATAGAAGACTTCCCTGTATATGGTCGTGGTGGTCAAGGGGTGATAGGTATACAGGTATCTGAGCGGAATGGTCCGGTAGTAGGCGCGACTCAGGTGAATGATGCTGACGAGATCATGCTGATTACTGACCAAGGAACCTTGGTGCGTACGCGTGTTGAAGAGGTATCTTGTCAAGGCCGTAACACGCAAGGTGTCACCTTGATTCGTTTGACTAACGATGAACACCTAGTTGGTGTGGTGCGTGTGGTTGAAGACGATGAAGAGGAAGGGGAAGAGGCTGAAGCGTTAGCGGATGATGCGCCGGAGGCTGAAAACCAAGCTCCTGTAGAAGGAAGTCAGCCCGACGACGCGGCAGATGAATAAGGTAAACATGTAATGAAAGCGGCGCACTTGATGCGTCGCTTTTGTTTAGATTGGCTCCTGATGTTTAGAGGAAAAAACGGGATGAGTCGGAAGTACAATTTTTGTTCTGGTCCAGCAGCGCTTCCCGAAGCGGTTTTAAAGAAGGCGCAAGAGGAATTATTGGATTGGCATGGTGCCGGTGTGTCAGTGATGGAAATGAGCCATCGCAGTGCGGAGTTTATGTCCATTTTGGCATCCGCAAAAGCGCGTTTAATGCGCTTGTTAGACATCAATGATGATTACGAAATATTGTTTGTTCAAGGCGGTGCATCGACTTTGTTTGCGCAGATTCCAGCAAACCTAGCGAAAGGTTATGAGTCTGCTTGTTATTTGGATACAGGTGCTTGGTCAACCAAAGCCATTAAAGAAGCGGAAAAATACACCCGAGTGAATGTGGTTGCTTCATCTAAAGCCGATAATTATACCTATGTGCCGAACTGGTCGGACATGACATTGGACGAAGATGCGGCTTACTTGCATATCTGTCAAAATGAAACCATTGGTGGCCTTGAGTTTACCGATCTTCCTAAAACCGATTTGCCTATCATTGCTGATTTATCTTCAACCATCTTGTCGCGCCAAATTGATGTTAGTCAGTACGGTATGATTTACGCTGGTGCGCAGAAGAACATCGGTCCTGCTGGCATAGTAATTTGTATTATTCGCAAAGATTTGTTGGCACGAAGTGACGATGCTTTACCGACGATTTGGAATTTTGCCAATTTGGCGAAGCACGACTCTATGGTCAATACCCCGCCAACCTTCGCCATATATTTGGCGGATTTGGTGTTTGAATGGTTAGAGGGGCAAGGTGGTGTTGCGGCAATGGAAGCAGTAAACCAAGTCAAAGCCAAAGCCTTGTACGATTTTATTGATCAAAGCAACTTTTACGCAAACCCAATTGCCCCGGCCAATCGTTCGCGTATGAATGTGCCATTTACGTTGGCGAATGAGTCATTAGAAGCCACTTTCCTCGAGGAGTCTGAAGCAGCAGGTTTGCGTACTCTAGCGGGTCACCGTTCGGTAGGTGGTATGCGTGCCAGTATTTACAACGCCATGCCAATGGAAGGTGTTCAAGCCTTGATTGATTTCATGAAAGCTTTTGAGAAACGTTACGGGTAATTTTATGTCTAATACAAAACCGGCCGTGCCCGATACCTTGCCTTTGTTGCGTGACCGCATTGACAGTATCGATTCGCAAATTCAGTCCTTGATTAATGAGCGCGCTAGATGTGCGGAGAAAGTCGCTGAAGTGAAATTGGCTGAGCAAGGTGATGAGGCGGTTGTTTTTTATCGTCCTGAACGGGAAGCTCAGGTGTTGCGTCGTGTGATGGAGCGTAATGAGGGGCCGTTAGGTAATGAAGAAATGGCGAAGATATTTCGTCAGATCATGTCTTCTTGCTTGGCGCTAGAAAAGCCAATGCGCATTGCTTTCTTAGGGCCGGAAGGGACTTTTACCCAACAAGCAGCGCTTAAACATTTTGGTAAGTCTATTATTAGTGCGCCTATGGCGGCCATTGATGAGGTGTTTCGTGAAGTGGAATCTGGCGCTGCCAACTATGGTGTGGTGCCGGTTGAAAATTCGACCGAAGGTGTGGTGAATCATACCCTAGACAGTTTCCGTGATTCGCGCTTAAAAATTTGTGGCGAAGTAGAAGAGCGTATTCATCATCATCTGTTGTTGAGCCCTAATGTGAACGCGGATGATGTGACGCATATTTATTCCCACCAACAGTCCCTAGCTCAGTGTCGTGCATGGTTGGATCGTTACTGGCCACACGTTGAACGTGTAGCGGTGAGTTCTAATGCAGAAGCGGCGCGTTTGGCGGCCGAGGCTGGCCGAAGTGGTCGAGCCATTGCGGCGATCGCGGGGGAAGTGGCGTGTGAGCTTTATGACTTAGTCAAGGTGTCGGCCAATATTGAAGATCGCCCTGACAACACTACGCGTTTCTTAATTGTGGGAACTCAGGATGTACCAGCTAGTGGCAAGGACAAAACGTCTTTGCTGATCAGTGCAAAGAATGAGCCCGGTGCTTTGTACCGCTTATTGGAGGCCTTTGAGCGTCATAAGGTGGATATGACACGTTTGGAAACGCGGCCATCTTTGATGAGTCGCTGGGGATACATTTTCTACATAGATTTCGTTGGGCATTATCAAGACCCTGAGTGTCAGGCGGTCATTGAAGAATTACGTGAGCGTGCCTCTGAAGTGAAGGTTTTGGGTTCTTACCCAGTGGCAGTGCTGTAAACAGGTGATGCGAGATTGATAGAAAATACGACTAAACAAGAGCAGAATCATTTTGGCAATGTCATGATTGTCGGTTTGGGTATGATTGGCGGTTCTTTCGCGAAAGCATTGAAAGAGCGTGGCTTGGCTACCTTATATGCAGTGGATCGTCGTGAGGGAGAGTTGGCATTAGGTGTATCTACTGGCGTGATTGATTATCCTGCGCAATTGACTATCGATTATGTATTGAAAATGGATGTGATTGTTCTCGCTACACCAGTACGTGCCATGGAGTCCGTGCTGAGTGAAATTAAACCCTTTCTCAATGAGCAAACCCTAATTACCGATGTAGGATCTACTAAAGGTAGTGTGGTGTCTGCCGCTGAACGAGTGTTCGGTGTTATGCCGTCTAACTTCATTCCTGGGCATCCCATTGCTGGTGCCGAAAAAAGTGGTGTGCTGGCCGCCAATCCGAATTTGTTTGAAAAGCACATGGCGATTGTTACACCTGTGTCGGGTAGTGATCCGTTACTCGTTGATCGGCTACATCGCTTGTGGCGTGCGATCGGAGCAGATGTGGTGAGTATGGACGTAGAGCATCACGATCATGTCTTGGCGTCATCCAGTCATTTGCCGCATTTGCTGGCTTACACCTTGGTAGATGCCTTGGCAAATAGTGATCGCAGTCAGGACGTTTTTAAGTTTGCAGCTGGTGGTTTTCGGGATTTTACTCGCATTGCCTCCAGTGATCCTGTGATGTGGCGAGATGTCTTCTTGGCAAATAAAGACGCTACTTTGGCGACCCTTGATCAATTTACTGAACGCTTGGCGGATATGCGTCAAGCGATTGAGCAGGGAGATGGGGCGAGTATGTTTGGGGTATTTACGCGCGCTAAATCCGCTCGTGATCATTTCTTACGTCTGCTAGAGCAGCGCACTGGTAGTGTAAAGCAAGATGTCAGCTCGGTAGCCATGCAGGTGTTGCCAGCCTCTGTGATACAAGGCGATATTTCTTTGCCAGGTGACAAATCTTTGTCACATATTGCGATTACCATAGCGTCGCTTTGTGACAGTGTTAGCGATTTGCGTAATGTCAGTTTAGATGGCGAAGTGCAGGTAACTATTCAGGCTTTGCGTGATATGGGGGTGGTGATTGAAACATTGTCATCCAATAGGTTGCGTGTACATGGCGTCGGGATGCGAGGATTAAAAGCCCCGATTGCTCCGATTAATTTCCATCATTCTGAGTTAAGTTTGCACACCTTACTACCCGTATTGGCGGGTCAGGAGTTCGCTGTTGCCGTCACCGCCGATGAAATGTTGTTGAATCGGGCTTGGACAGATTTGTTTGGCTTGTTGAGACAAATGGGCTGTGAATTGGCGTTTGAGCGAGAAGATTGTTTGCCTGCCAAAGTGAAGCCGGCAAAGTGTTCGGAGTTGACCATTGCCTTAACAAAAAAATCTCAAAAGCAGACTATGGCGGCTTTTATGGCGTCGTTAATGATGGGGGAAAATACCGTCATTGCCGGTGTTGGTGAAGAGATTAGTCAGATAGAGGTTATGTTACAGCGTTTCGGTGTTAGAATGTCGCGCGCTGCGAATGCAGTCAAGATAGAAGATTTGTTGTTGCGTTCAATTGCACTGGATATTTCGGCTGATGTGTATGCTGCTGCTTGGGTGACTTTGTTGGCAAGTTTATTGCCTGGCTCCGAGCTGACAATTAATAACATCAGCTTAGATGAGCAAAGTTTTCAGTATTTTCAGCTGCTAAATAGCATGGGGGCAGATTTGGTGTTGCCCAAAAAAAATGCTTCAGGTGTGTTTGAAGGTTGTATCCTGGTGCGTTTTGCTGAGTTGTCGGCTTGTCATTTATCTGCCGAGCAAACGTACCGTATGCGAAGTTTGTTGCCACTGTTGTGTGTGGCGGCTGTATACGCCAAGGGGCAATCTCAATTTAAGGGTGTTAAGTATTTGCCTTACTACCATGAAGACAGAGTGTTGGCTTTGATGGATGCCTTGCAGCAAATGCAAATAAAGACCGAGTTGGGGGATACAGATTTAGCGATATCGGGCAAGGTTCCACAGGGAGGGGAATTGGACAGTGCGGGCGATCAATATTTGGCGCTAGCCATGTTGGCTTTAGGTGTGCGTAGTCAGCAATTAACACAGGTAAAGGATTGCCAAACCTTATTACAAGAATTTAATGAGTTAGAGGCGTTGGCTAGACAATTGGGTTTACATTGTTCGGTCATGCCATAGTGATTAAGAGGAATAGTTATGATTAACCAAAGCCCAGTCATTACCATTGATGGTCCAAGCGGTGCAGGTAAAGGCACTGTGAGTCAATTGGTTGCGGAAAAACTGGGATGGCATTTATTAGACAGTGGTGCTTTGTATCGACTTTTGGCTTTAGCAGTGTCACACCATGGTATGTCTGAAAATGATGTTGAAACTTTGAAGGTATTGGCTGAACATTTGGATATTCAGTTTCAGCAGTCATCAGAAGGAAAGGTTGAAATTATCCTTGAAGGTGAAGTGGTTACTCAAGCAATACGTACAGAAGAAGTGGGCAATGCTGCGTCAAAGTTAGCAGCTATACCAGAAGTACGTGAGGGACTTTTGCTACGTCAGCGTGCATTTGCTCAAGCTCCGGGCCTAGTGGCGGATGGTCGCGATATGGGAACAGTGGTTTTCCCAATAGCACAAATTAAGATATTTCTAACGGCTTCGGCGGAAGAGCGTGCACAAAGACGTCTTTTACAATTGCAGCAAAAGGGTGAAACTGTTAATCTAGATGAACTAGTAAGCGCCATTAAAGAGCGTGATGAACGTGACGCCAATCGTCCGATCGCACCTCTGGTACCAGCTGCAGGTGCCTTGGTAATTGATAGCACTGACTTAAGCATAGAACAAGTTGTCGAGATTCTCCTTGCTGAAACAGCCAAGGCGGGTTTTGTATAGCTTGTTCTTTTTTGCGTGTGTTCTTTTTTACCTATTAAGTGTGCTAAAATAGATCAAATATTAAACAAGTCGGTGTGGAGGCCAGTATATCTACATCGCAAATTTCATAAAAATTGACCCACATCTTGCTGGCAGTGTGGTTAAGGCTTAGTTCACTAAGCCAATTATATAGGAAATACAATGACTCAAAGCTTCGCAGAACTGTTTGAAGAAAGCCTACAAAGCGTTGAAATGGCGCCTGGCTCAATTGTTACTGGTATTATTGTTGATATCGACAATGAATGGGTAACTGTTCATGCAGGTCTTAAATCTGAAGGCGTAATTCCTCGTTCTCAGTTCCTAACGGAAAGTGGTGAGTTCAACTTAAACATCGGTGACGAAGTAAAAGTTGCACTTGACGCTGTTGAAGATGGTTTCGGTGAGACTAAATTGTCTCGTGAGAAAGCTAAGCGTGCAGAGACTTGGTCTGTGCTTGAAAAAGCTTACGAAGAAAATGCCATCGTTCACGGTGTGATTAACGGTAAAGTTAAAGGTGGCTTCACTGTTGATATCGCTAATATCCGTGCTTTCTTGCCTGGTTCTTTGGTAGATGTTCGTCCAATCCGCGACACATCTCACTTGGAAGGTGTGGATCTAGAGTTCAAACTTATTAAGCTTGATCAAAAACGTAATAATGTTGTTGTTTCTCGTCGTGCCGTTATGGAAGCGACTAACAGCGCTGAGCGTGAAACATTGCTTGCTTCTCTTGAAGAAGGTCAAGAAGTTAAAGGTATCGTTAAGAACCTTACTGACTACGGTGCATTCGTTGATCTTGGTGGTGTCGATGGTCTTCTTCACATCACTGACATGGCTTGGAAACGCATTAAGCACCCAAGTGAAATCATTGCCGTTGGCGATGAGATCGATGTTAAAGTTCTTAAGTTCGACCGTGAGCGTAACCGTGTATCACTAGGTCTTAAGCAGTTGGGTGAAGATCCATGGGTTGCTATCAAAGCTCGTTACCCAGAGAACACTAAAGTTACTGCTAAAGTAACTAACTTAACTGACTACGGTTGCTTTGCTGAGCTAGAAGAGGGTGTTGAAGGTCTTGTTCACGTTTCTGAAATGGATTGGACAAACAAAAACATTCACCCATCTAAAGTCGTTCAAATCGGCGATGAAGTTGAAGTTATGGTTCTTGATATCGACGAAGAGCGTCGTCGTATCTCTTTGGGTATCAAGCAGTGCACAATGAACCCATGGGAAGAATTTGCCACTTCTTTCAACAAAGGCGACAAAATTTCTGGTGCTATCAAATCTATCACTGACTTTGGTGTTTTCATCGGTCTTGACGGTGGCATCGACGGTTTGGTTCACCTATCTGACCTATCTTGGGATGAAGCAGGTGAAGAAGCCGTTCGTCAATACAAGAAAGGCGATATGCTTGAAACAGTTGTATTGTCTATCGACGCTGAGCGTGAGCGTATCTCTCTAGGTGTTAAACAACTAGAAGAAGATCCTTTCCTAGCTTACGTTGCTGAAAATGACAAAGGTGCTGTCGTAACTGGTACTGTTTCTGAAGTTGATGCGAAAGCGGCGGTTGTTACTCTTGCTGAAGGTGTTGAAGCAACACTTAAAGTATCTGAAATTAGCCGTGAGCGTGTTGAAGATGCAACCACTGCTCTTAAAGAAGGTGACTCTGTAGAAGCGGCGATCATTAACGTTGATCGTAAAGCTCGTACAATCGCTATTTCTATCAAGCAGAAAGATGCTAGCGAAGAGAAAGCTGCGTTGAAGTCTCATTCAGAGAAGCAGCAAGTTGAAGCTAACGGTCCTACCACTATCGGTGATTTGATCAAAGCTCAACTAGAAGGCCAAGAGTAGTTTTTGCTCTATTGTCTTATTAAAAAAGCGAGCCTAGTGCTCGCTTTTTTTATGACGATTGAAAGGTGCTTTACATCAAATAATTATAAAATGGAGGTGTTTTTTTTGCGCTATTTTCTTGACAATAAAACTATACACAGAACATGTGGATAACCATGGGTATAGCCAGTCTATTATTAGTTAAGTGATTCTAATAGGGCCTTTACGTCTTCTTCATCCCATTCTTCTTTTTCTAGAAGCTCTTTTAACTTATTGTTTTTCTTTGTGTTATCTAAGTTTTTCTGAAATTTTGCAAAATGAAATTCTTTGATCAGGCGTTCATCTTCTTTTGATCGATAAATGCTTGCTTTGTTGTTGTCAGTGTCTTCAGGTGTTGTGTTGGGTGTATTGGCTTGCGGATTAAGCTGATTGATTTGCTTATAAGTGTTGAGAAAGTTTTTTTTAATCATCTTGTCACCTATCGTTATCAATGCTGATGACCTCAAAGTGGTCAGACTGTGCTTGCCACTTAATGTTGAGATCCCATAAACGAATACCGTGCTCTCGCCCCGTTTGTCCTGCCAGATAAGAGGGGCGTGGGTCTTGCGCTAAAATTTGTTCAATTAGAGTATAAAGATCTTTTTCCATGCTTGCTGAGAAAGCTTGGCATTGGTTGTTGGCTTTTTCGCTAAAACGCACAGTCTTTAGTTGGCTGCGAGGCTCACTGGGTGCGAATGTGCTGGTCGCATCATGGACACAGTCGGCATAAGGTAAATAGGGTTTGATGTCTAATATCGGCGTTCCGTCCAGCAGGTCGGCTCCATGTAGGTCAATCAGAATGCGCTTGTCTTGTTGATGAATTTTACCCAGTTTAACCACAGATAAACCTATTGGATTGGGTCTGTGTGTTGAGCGCGTGGCGAATACCCCCGTTTTTTCTTTTCCGCCTAGTCTGGGTGGGCGTACTTTAGCTTTCCAGCCTTCTTGCATACAGGCATGAAATACAAACTGGATCCAAATATGGGAGTAATCAGATAGCCCTGCTAACACGTCGAGCCTATTATAAGGTGGAAGCAATTCAAGCTGAGCCGTCGCCATACTGACCAACCCCGGTTGTCTGGGAATGCCGAACTTTTCTTTAAAGCAAGAATGTATAATGCCAATATAGGAAAAGGTAATCGGGCTAGAAAGTACGAAGGGGTCAGTCGAAGGCAAGATGGCTTCCTTTTCAAGTAAAACGGCGCAAAACGAATAAAATTATTGTGATAGTATACTGTTTTAACAAAAAATATTTGATCGCTTTTAGGATCAAATGTGTGTTTTACCTTTTAATTAGAGATAAACAATGTCTTTAGAAGTTTACATGAATCAAATAGGGGAGCAGGCGCGGGCCGCGTCTCGATTGCTTGCAAAAGCGTCAACAGAACATAAGAACATGGCTTTGTTTGCTATGGCTGATGCTTTGGAAGCGGCTCGCCCCAGATTGATTGAAGAAAATGCTAAGGACATGAAAAATGGTCAAGAGAAAGGTCTTGATACGGCCATGTTGGATCGTTTGCAATTAACCGATGCACGCATTGATGGCATGATAGCTGGTCTTAAGCAAGTCGCTTCTTTGCCAGACCCAGTAGGAGAAATTTCCAATATGGCGTATTTGCCATCGGGTATTCAACGCGGCCAGATGCGTGTTCCACTGGGTGTGATCGGTATTATTTATGAGTCGCGTCCCAATGTGACCATTGATGCGGCGAGTTTGTGTTTGAAATCCGGAAACGCCACGATTTTACGTGGCGGTTCAGAAGCTTTTTATTCTAATCAATGCATTGCGCAAGCCATTTCTGAGGGTCTTGAAAAAGTGGGTTTGCCTGCTGACGCGGTACAGGTCATCAATACTACAGATCGAGATGCAGTTGGGAAACTGATTGGTATGCCTGAGTTTGTCGATGTCATTGTACCACGTGGTGGTAAGAGCTTGATTGAACGCATTAGCGCCGATGCTCGTGTACCAGTAATCAAGCATCTTGATGGTAATTGTCATGTGTATGTGGATGATGAAGCGGATTTTGATAAGGCATTTAGGATAGTCATCAATGCTAAAACCCGTCGATATGGGGTGTGTAACGCAATGGAGTCTTTGCTGTTGCATAAGGATATTGTTGCCGATTTCTTTCCTCGTATTTTGGCCACCTTTGAAGAGAAGGGAGTAGAGTTGCTGGGCTGTGAAGCTATGCAAGCATTGTTCAATAATGTAGGGGCGGCAACCGAAGAGGATTGGTACACAGAGTACACTGCACCTAAGTTATCTATTAAGGTTGTGGAAGATATGGATGAGGCGATTGCTCATATTAATCAATATGGCTCTCATCACACCGATGCGATTGTGACGCAAAATTACACCAAAAGTCGCGCTTTCATGACAGAAGTGGATTCGTCTTCTGTGATGGTGAATGCCTCTACCGCTTTTGCCGATGGTTTTGAATACGGTTTTGGCGCGGAAATTGGTATTTCTACCGATAAAATTCATGCCCGTGGGCCAGTTGGCTTATTGGGTTTGACCAGTCAGAAGTACATAGTACTGGGTGATGGTCATACCCGTGACAATTGATTTGCCTAATCCGTCAGCTCGTAAAGGCGTGGCCATTATGGGAGGGACCTTCGATCCTATCCATAATGGCCATCTCCGCACCGCAGTGGATATTCTTGATGGCTATTATTATGCCAATCTCAAGTTAATTCCTTGCTTTCAGCCAGTCCATAAAAGACAGCCTAGTGTCACTCCACAACAGCGTTTAGACATGGTGAACTTGGCCATTAGTAGTCATTCAGGTTTGTCGGTAGACGCCAGGGAGATCATTCGTGAAGGTCCCAGTTATACTGCGGACACCTTACGAGATATTCGCACTGAAGTTGGTGAAGAAGAACCTTTGGTCATGGTGTTGGGAATGGACAGTTTCTTGTCTCTACCGACTTGGCATAACTGGCAAGACCTCATTAAATACGCCCATCTATTTGTTGTTTCTCGTCCAGGTTGGGAGCCTGATCTCATTTCTGAGTTAAGTCGCTTTTGTGAAAACTATCGTGCCTCCTCTCCGCATGAGTTACAATGCACGCCTTCAGGTCTGGTGTGGTTTGAAACTCTAACGCCATTGGGGATTTCGTCGAGTATGATTCGAACTTTGGCACGCCAAGGTAAGTCAATCGCTTATTTATTACCAGAGCCTGTACAAAACTACATAGAAAAAAATCAATTATATCGATAGGATAATGTAAATTTATGAGTCAAATTAATCTCACAGCGGATCAAATCTTAGCTTTTGCTGTCGAAGCATTAGAAGATGTCAAAGGTGACAAGATCACTGTGTTGAATGTGTCCGACCATACCGACATGATGGATTACATGGTGATTTGTACTGGCACATCAAAAAGGCATGTGCATGCTTTGGGACAGAACGTATTTGAGTACCTAAAGCAGCAAGGTTTACAGCCTTTAGGTTCTGAGGGACGAGACATGGGAAATGACTGGGTTTTGGTAGACTTGCACGATGTGGTTGTGCATGTCATGACAGAAGAAGCTCGTGCTTTTTATGATCTTGAGAAGTTGTGGGATATTAAGCCAGAAGAGATGTAAGGCTTCGTTAGATGCGTGTGCGATTGATTGCGGTTGGAAATAAAATGCCGAAATGGGTAGTTCAGGGATACGAGGACTATGCGAAACGGCTTCCGAAAGACTTTGCTTTAGAAACCGTGGAGATTCCAATGTCTCCACGTGGCAAAAACTTGGACATTGCTAAAGCCATTCGTAAGGAAGGAGACGCCATGCTTGATGCGATTCCCGCGGGTGACAAGGTGATCGCAATGGAAGTGCTTGGCAAAGAGTGGTCGACTGAACGATTAGCTGATCAGGCTGAACAATGGCGTATGGATGGCCACAACGTTTGTCTGTTAGTCGGGGGACCTGATGGTTTGGATCCAAGATGTGCAGCCCGAGCCGATCAGGCATGGTCATTATCACGCCTAACCTTACCTCACCCTATGGTGAGAGTCATTTTAGCCGAGCAGATTTATCGTGCTTGGACCCTTATGAATAATCATCCATATCACAGGTAGGTGTAGTAGGTGAGCCGTCAACATCAGCAATTTCGTAATTACCGTCAGGAGCAGCGTTTAACTCAGAATCGAATCATTGCTGCTGCCATTTTTGTGCTTTTGTTGGCTTCTACTTTGATGGCTCGTCTCTTTTATCTTCAGGTTATAGAATACGAACTCTATCAAACCAAAGCGAATGATAACCGCGTAATGCTGGTTACCGAACCTCCTCCTCGAGGACTGATATATGACCGTCATGGTTTAGTGTTAGCAGACAATCGCCCTATACACAGTTTGACCGTTACTCCTGAGCGAGTAGACAACTTTTTGGATCTAAAAGAAGAGTTGTCTAAAATCATCAACATTTCTGAAAATGAGTGGGAAAATTTTGATGATCGTCTTAAAGAATATCGCCGTCCTTATCAGTCTATTACACTGAAATCACAATTAACCGATGAAGAATGGGCTCGTGTTTCTGTTGATTTGTATCGCTTAGATGGGGTGCAAGTCGAAGCTCAGTTAACGCGCTATTATCCTTATGGTGAAGCTTTTGCTCATGCGGTGGGGTATGTGGGCCGTATCACTGCAAGCGATCTCGAAAAGGTTGATAAACAAGCATATCAAGGTGCTTTGTTCATAGGTAAAACGGGTATCGAGGGCTATTACGAGAAGGCCTTGTTTGGTGAAGCTGGTTTTCGTAAGGTGGAAGTGAATGCGCGCGGTCGAATCATGTCTCAATTAGAGCAACAGGCCCCCATTCCAGGAAAAGATCTGCATTTGTATTTAGATGCCAGATTACAGCAATACGCTTATGACTTGCTTGGTGATTATAAAGGTGCAGTGGTTGCGATTGACCCAAACAATGGTGGGGTGTTGGCCTTAGTGTCGAAGCCGGGTTTTGATCCGAACTTGTTTGTTCGCGGTATTTCTGTAGCGGACTATTCAGAATTGAGGCAGTCGAAAAAACTTCCGTTGTTTAACCGAGCTTTACGTGGTGGTTATCCGCCAGCCTCTACCATTAAACCCTTTATGGCGCTAGCGGGACTGGATTACGGTTTTGCTTCATGGACAGAGCGTTATTTTGCCAAAGGGTATTATCAGATCAACCCAGATGGGCGTCGCTATCGTGACTGGAAACGCAGCGGTCATGGTTGGATTGACTTGGAACGTTCTATCATTGAGTCCGTAGATACTTATTACTATCAGCTGGCGAATAAGATGGGCATTACACCTATTCATAGTTTCTTATCTTTATTTGGTTTTGGTCGCAGTACTATTTTGGACTTGAATGGCGATAGTACAGGCTTACTGCCTTCCAATGAATGGAAGAAAGCCAAATACAAAGAGCCTTGGTACCCGGGAGACTCAGTAAATGTGGGTATCGGCCAGGGGTTTATGGTGGCAACACCCATGCAAATTGCCTCAGCGACCTCTGCCTTGGCAAGCCGAGGGCGTTATTTCTATCCGCGTATGGCGAATACTCTTGGCGATCAACCGGTTGAATTCGAAGATGATTTAGGCGGTGAGCACGATATTATTCTGAAGGATCAGCGTAATTGGGAAAGAATGGTCAAAGCCATGCGTAAAGTGATTACAGATTCATTAGGAACGGCGCGACGTTTACAAGGAACCGAATATGTTATTGCTGGTAAAACCGGTACTGGGCAGGTATTCAGTTTACAAGAAGACGAAGAATATGACTCTGAAAAGTTGGATAAGCGTTTACACGATCATGCCTTATTCATTGGTTTTGCGCCTGCTGAAGACCCTAAAATTTCGGTGTTTGCTATCTTTGAAAACGGCGGTAGCAGTTCGAAACCGGCTGATTTATCGAAAAAGTTATTTGATGCGTATCTTTATGATAAATATCCAGCCCAATACGACTACTTAAAAGGGAATGGCAATGAGTGAGAACTTATATCGTCGCGTGCTGGTCTTTGCCAATGCCAGACTTTGGCAATTGGTGCACATTGATATTTTATTGATCGGCTCCTTGTTGTTATTGATCGGTGGTGGATTATTTGTTCTTTATTCTGCTTCTGGACAGAATGTGGCTATGATTGAACGTCAAATTTTTCGTTTTACGGTAGGTTTGATGGTGTGTTTAGTGTTAGCGCAACTGCCGCCCAAATACATGCGACGTGCGTCGCCCGCTTTGTATATTTTTATTGTTTTGTTATTGATTGGGGTTTTGCTGTTTGGCGTTGGCGCAAAAGGTGCTCAGCGTTGGTTGCCACTCCCCGGGGGATTACGTTTCCAGCCCTCTGAAATCATGAAGATTGTTATGCCCATGATGGTGGCTTGGTATTTTTCTGATCGAGCCTTACCGCCGAGTTTTAAACAAATAGTGACTGTGCTTATTTTAATTGTGGCTCCGGTGTTTTTAATTGCCAGACAGCCTGATCTTGGTACGTCATTATTGGTGGCTGTATCCGGTATTTTTGCCTTATTTCTGGCTGGTCTGGGTTGGCGTTATATTCTTGGTGCAGCGGCACTAGCACCCATTGCAGGTTTTAGTCTGTGGCAAGTGATGCACGATTATCAAAAGCAAAGAGTATTAACCTTCCTTAACCCAGAGAGTGATCCTTTAGGTTCAGGGTGGAATATCATTCAATCAAAAACAGCCATAGGTTCTGGCGGCCTTTATGGAAAAGGTTGGTTAGAAGGTACTCAAGCGCAACTGGATTTCCTACCAGAAAGTCACACAGATTTTATTATTGCCGTGTTAGCGGAAGAGTTTGGTATGTTGGGCTGTGGTTTACTGATTCTTGCATATCTTCTCGTTATTGCGCGCGGTCTTTACATTTCGGCCATGGCAGAAGATAACTACGCGCGTTTGCTAGCAGGTAGCCTTACTCTGACATTTTTTGTTTATATGTTTGTAAATATTGGTATGGTTTCAGGAATTTTACCTGTAGTTGGGGTACCCTTACCTTTAGTCAGCTATGGTGGTACGTCAATCATTACCATTATGGCGACCTTTGGAATTTTAATGTCGATTCAAACACATAAAAGAGCGAGATAATGTTTAAGCTAGCAGCTACGGTTTTTATTGCGATTGGGTTAACCGCATGCAGCGCTGTTGAGCAAAAGGATATGCCAGCTAACTCAGGTGTGAGTAAGGCTTTGCTGGAAGAGATGCCAAAGGCCTGGGAAGACTCTTATGCCGGTTATCCAGAAGTACAGATTTTCATTAATAAAATGGTTAATCAACATGATTACGATAAAGAGAGGCTGCAATTGGCTTTCTCGCACATCAAAGTTCGTCCCAAGGTGATTGAGAAATCGAACAACCAGCCTGAAGTACTCATTCCTTATTATCAATATAAAACTCGCTTTGTGAATAAAGATCGTATGAAAGCGGGTCAAAAATTTGCCCAGCGTAATGCCAAGTGGTTGACTAAAGCTCAACAAGAGTTTGGTGTTGATTCCCATGTTGTTGTCGCGTTGATTGGTGTCGAGACATACTATGGCCGTATTACCGGCTCCAAAGATGTATTTACATCATTGACGACCTTGGCATTTGATTACCCTAGACGTAAAGACTATTTTCAAAGTGAATTAGAAGCTTATTTGTTACTCGTTCGTTCTAAAGGATGGAACATTGGCGAAACAAAAGGGTCATATACTGGTGCGATGGGCATGGTGCAATTTATGCCAAGTAATTATCAGAAATTAGCTATCGATTATGATCAAGATGGACAAATCGATTTGTGGCGCTCAGAAGCAGATGCTATTGGTAGTGTTGCTAACTATTTAAAACACCATGGTTGGCGGCAAAATCAACCTTGGTTTGTTACTGCTAAAGTGTCAGATCCTTTGGTAGTGGAAGAAGAGATTAATAAGGGGCGTAGGCCTAGCAAGCACATTGAACAGTGGTCTGCTGTAAATGTGTTGCCGACGCAGCAATTCTCTGCAGAGAAAACGGGTTTAATTGGTTTACGGACCGCACCAGAGGAAATGTCTTATTGGCTGGCCTATGAAAATTTCTTTGCCGTGATGGACTATAATCCGAGTCGACGTTACGCCATGTCAGTGTTGGAATTGGCGAAAAGTATAGAGGCCTATGAAACGCATTAAACTACTGCTTGTCATAAGCTTATTTGGCATGATGTTGACTGGATGTATGAGTACTCGCCATGTCTTAGGGTATGACGAAAACAACATAGATTATGATAAAGCCTCTGGGGGTGGTCGTTACACAATTTTGCAAGATCATGGGCCTAGTGGTGATGTGAAAGTAGATCATTTACCTGATCTGATTCCAAAATGGGAGCCGAAAAGCCGTGGCGGAAATAAAAGTCCTTATGAGGTATGGGGTAAAAAATATTGGGTAATGGATTCAGCGAAAGGATACAGTGCAGAAGGAACGGCTTCCTGGTATGGCAAGAAGTTTCATGGTCATAAAACCTCAAATGGGGAAATATATGACATGTATGCATTTTCTGCTGCCCATAAATCCTTGCCGTTACCGACTTATTTGAAAGTAACCAATTTGGATAATGATCGCTCAGTGATTGTTCGGGTGAACGATAGAGGGCCATTTCATGGGAATCGGTTAATTGATCTTTCCTATGCGGCAGCGGTTCGGCTGGATTACCATAAAAAAGGTTTGGCAAGAGTACGAGTTGAGGCGATCACACCAGAAAAGGGTCAGTCTTATCAGCCAGATGAAGTGTTGGATTTGACACCGCAAGCTTTGCCAGATAAGGCTTCAGCCGTATCGCAAGGGGCCGATGAAAAGGCCCCTGAAGTGGTATTTACACATTTGCAATTGGGGGCATTTAGTTCTCAAGCATCGGCTGAGAAATTAAAGCATCGCTTGTTTGAAGCGTTTGATACAGATATTCGCGTTGAAGTAAATCAGCAAGACGATGGGCTTTATAAAGTGCTGGTTGGCCCCTACAAAGAGGCTAATGAGTTACAAAAGTGGCAAGGGAAGCTACTTGAAAGCGGATTTGGAGATTCCGTAAGAGTAGCTTTACTTCCGTAAGGCTCATGGGCTTGGGCTAGAGATTCCAGTTGTGCTCTAGTATTATTCACAATCATTTTTTGGAAGACGACTTTTTTGGGTATGAAAAAACTTTTCGCGACATTATCACTTGTATTTGGCCTTGTATGTACATCTGTTTCGGCCGCTCCAGCATTAATTCCTACACCACCACAATTGTCAGCAACAAGTTATATCCTGATGGACGCTTACACAGGTGATGTTCTGGTTTCTCATAATGCAGAGAAGGAATACCCGCCAGCCAGTTTAACTAAGCTAATGACGGCTTATATCATAGAGTATGAATTGGCGCGCGGTAACTTGTCTTTGTCTGACCAGATTAAGGTTAGTGAGAAAGCATGGCGTATGAAAGGGTCACGCATGTTTATTCGTGAAGGTACTAAGGTATCTTTGGAAGACCTAATGCGCGGAATTATTATTCAATCAGGTAACGATGCTAGTGTGGCCGCTGCGGAATACATTGCAGGCAGTGAATCGGCATTTGCAGATTTAATGAACCAACATGCGCAATTATTGGGTATGAATAATACGAATTTTGTGAATTCGACTGGATTTCCAGCGGAAGGGCATTATTCTAGTGCTCATGATATGGCCAAGTTGTCTCGTGCTACTATTTTGCAGTTTCCAGAAAACTATAAGATGTATGCTGAAAAAGAGTTTAAATACAATAACATAAATCAGCCTAATCGTAATAAGTTACTGTGGCGTGATAAAACTGTGGATGGTTTGAAAACAGGTCATACTGATGAAGCAGGTTATTGTTTAGCTGCTTCTGCTGTGCGTAATGGTACCCGTTTAATCAGTGTGGTGATGGGCACAAAATCCGATCAAGCGCGTGCGACAGATTCACAAAAATTATTAGATTATGGATTCCGTTACTACGAAACTCGTAAGTTATATAGCCGTGGTCAAGTTGTTAATAATGCACGTGTATGGGGTGGCAGTGAAAATTCAGTAAAAGTAGGATTTGCTGAGGATGTGTTGATGACCATTCCACGTCAGCAAGCGGATTCTTTGCCTGCGACACTGGATATGAAAAAAGAAATTACCGCGCCAATTGCCGTCGGCGATGTATTGGGTACTGTGATTGTAAGTACACCAGATAACGTTTTGCATGAGCATCCAGTGGTTGCTTTGGAAGCGGTAGAAGAGGGTGGTTTCTTCAAGCGCTTATTTGATAATATTCGCCTTTTCTTTGCGAACTTATTTTAAGCCTTAGTGGCGAATGGTAGATAAATGGCGTTAATTACGAAAGAGGGTGATCAGGTTGGTAAGCAACCTGATGCCCCAAAAATTGAGTTTCCATGTGAAAACTACGTAGTCAAAGTGGTTTCTGTGGATGCTGAGGGAGCTCATGCTGATATCGTGGCCTGCTTTAAGAACCATGCACCAGAAATGGATCCGAACGCTGTCACCACTAATCGTTCTAGTAAGGGGCGATTTGTCAGTTTCAGCTTCCGTATTGTTGCTCAAAGCGAGGCGCAATTGTCTGCGTTACATGCTGATCTAATGGCAGTGAACGCAGTTAAGATGGTTTTATAAATGACATTAGACTTGATATGCCGTGATCTTGGTTTAGTGGAGTACCAAGATTCTTGGCAGCGCATGAAGCAGTTTACCCAAGAGCGAACCAAGCAAGATGCAGATGAGATATGGTTACTTGAGCATCCAGCGGTATTTACTCAAGGACAAGCCGGAAAAGAAGAACATCTGTTAGCCCCGGGAGATATTCCAGTTTATCAAGCTGATCGTGGTGGGCAAGTTACCTATCATGGTCCAGGACAATTAATCGCCTATGTGTTGATTGACTTGAAACGTCTTGGTATTGGTGTGCGAGATTTGGTGACTGTGCTGGAGCAATCCATTGTCAAAGTGTTGGCGCAAAATGCCATTGACGCTTATGCCAAACCAGATGCACCGGGTGTGTATGTGGATGAAAAGAAGATTTCATCCTTAGGTTTGAGGGTGCGTCGTGGTTGCTCATTTCATGGTTTAGCGTTAAATGTCGATATGGATCTGACACCATTTAATCGAATTAACCCTTGTGGTTATCAAGGGTTACAGATGATTGATATGCAGCGTCTAAAAGCAGATGTAAGCATATCTGATATAAAGACTCAGTTGGCCAATCAGCTAGCTGAACACCTCGGATACACCAGTCCGACTATCCAACAAGGGTGGAACTAGAATGACAGCAGAACGCAAACGCGTTATTCAAGGGGAAAAACTACGTGGCGCCGATAAGATGGCACGTATCCCGATTAAAATAGTACCGACAGAAGAGATTCCGCGTAAGCCTGAATGGTTGCGAGTTCGTATGCCAGCTTCTCCAGAGATTGCACGTATCAAAAGCACTTTACGTGAACACAAATTGGCGTCTGTGTGTGAGGAAGCAAATTGTCCGAACTTAGGTGAATGTTTCAGTAATGGTACGGCGACCTTCATGATTATGGGGGAGATTTGTACTCGTCGCTGTCCTTTCTGTGATGTAGCGCATGGTCGTCCAAATCCGTTAAGTCCAGATGAGCCAAAAGAGCTTGCGGCGGCGATCCGCGATATGAAATTGAAATACGTGGTAATCACTTCCGTTGACCGTGATGACTTGCGTGACGGTGGTGCTCAGCATTTTGTTGACTGTATTCGTGAAACCCGTGCGGCCAGTCCAAATATTGAAATCGAAACCTTGGTTCCAGATTTCCGTGGACGTATGGACGTGGCAGTGGAAACCTTGGTGCAAGCCCCACCAGATGTGTTTAACCATAACTTGGAGTCGATTCCGCGTCTTTATCGCCAGGTGCGCCCAGGTTCGGATTATCAGTGGTCATTAGACTTATTGAAAAACTTCAAAGACCGTTGTCCAGATGTACCAACCAAGTCAGGTTTGATGGTGGGAATGGGGGAAACCTTTGAAGAAATCGTTGAAGTCATGAAAGATCTTCGTGCTCACAAGGTTGATATGTTAACCATTGGTCAATACTTGCAACCTTCTAAGCACCATTTCCCAATGGCGCGCTTTGTGCCACCAGAAGAGTTTGCTCGCTATGAAGCAGTCGCCAAAGACCTTGGCTTTACCCATGCTGCTTGTGGGCCTTTGGTCCGTTCATCTTATCATGCAGACAAACAAGCTCATGGTGAGAGAGTTTCTTAACGGTAAGCTTGATCTATAGTAACGTTAAAAAGCGAAGTTTGATGGCGATTCAACTTCGCTTTTTTTTGTGACAACTGAAAATCGTAAAAAAAAGCCCGCACAAGGCGGGCATCAAGCTATCCTTAACTTTATTAATAAAGGGGAATATTAATAAAGTATGATGAATGACAAAGCCACTTTTACCACAGCTATGTCATTCTTTTCTTGGCATTGTAAGATGTGTCTATACGAATGCCATAGATGAAAAAGAGTAAATACTTCGGTCAGCAAGGTGAATTTCTTAAAAGTGATAAATGACTGACCTTACCCTTTAAAAAGACACATACGAACGCATCAAAATCACTTACTTAGAGGTTTCATGACTGTATTTAGTTCCACTCAGGACGAAAAATATTTTGCCGTTGTGATTTCTATCAAATTAATGCTCGATGATTTAACCCAGCGCATCATGATTGAAAAGCTGTTGATGATGGCCAAAGACAAACCAGGCTATATGGGGGAAGAGTCCTGCTATGGTGAAATCTATAGTCTGATTACCTATTGGCAAAAAGCCTCGCAAGCAAAGGCCTGGCAGGATGATGAAATGTTGCGGCGGGTATTGTCTTTGGGGGAGCATTTTTGGTATCAAGAGTATTCTATGAAACTCTGCACCGTGAATCAGGATATGTCGTTTAAAAATTCAAATGTCGGTCAGCAAAACTCGCGTTTTCCTTATATAAAAACGCCACGAGGCGTGTTGCGTTTATTAGAGCAATCTCAAGCGCACCTGCTGTTTGATTATGTGAATGACGAGAGGGATTTTTTGGCACCATGGGAGCCATTGAGAAATGAGGCTTATTACTCAATGGAAACCTGTCAGCTAAGAGTTCGAGAAATGCGACGGGACTTTTTGGAAGATAAATCGTGTGTACTGTGCTTACTTAATGCCGATGAAAGCAAAATGTTGGCCTACAGTAACTATTCCAATATCGTTCGAGGTGTGTTTCAAGCCTGTAACTTGGGTTACAGTTTGCGACAACAGGAGCAAGGTAAAGGCTTGATGACGGAAATGCTCAAGGCTGGTATCCAATATATGAAAAAGGAGCAGCACATCGAGCGAATTCAGGCTGGCTATATGCCGAGAAATGAACGTAGTGCAGCTGTACTCAAGCGTCTTGGCTTTGAAAAAGAAGGTACAGCGAGGGATTATCTTAAGATCAATGGTCGCTGGGAAGATCACATTTTGACGGCGTTAATTTTGCGTTAAGAGAATTAATGGGTCGATTTAGCACGATCACCCGTCCTTTTAATGGCGCTTTTTTTGATATTACCAATGAGAGTAGGATTATAACTTCTTCATGAGGGTTGAGAATAGCGCTGGCTCGTTTCGCTGGGATAACTTGACCCCATTCAGAGCAAAGGGAAGCAGCCGCTTGCTTATTGGCTAAATAGGTTTGTCCTTGTAATGGCAAGATGTAATGCATAGCGTCTTTCTGATAATAAAGGGCTTCGCTGTATCTTGCTGGGTATTTTTCAATGCTAATTCGTGTTTCTTTCGTTTCCCATAAGGGCCAGACTTGTACTTGCTTCTTTTCAATCTGACTGTCTACTGTACCGCTGGATACTTTTTGTAGCGTGTCAGGCACTATAGAATTTGCTTTAACTTTGTTAAAACGGATCACGCAAAGGCTGGCGTTAGGTGTTAATAAGGTTAAGATGCTGGTTTGATTTATAGGAAACCAAACACCTTGTTGAGCCTTGATGTTCACTGCATTCTGTTGACTTTGTATGTGGACTTCACCGGTTAGCAAGAAAAAAAAGCTTGCTTGCGCAGGTTGATATAAGCGAGTCGGTGTGGCTTCTTGACTCAGTCTTTCATGAAGGATCATGACATCATCTTGCTGGTGTATGATAATACGTTCGCTGTCACCATATAGAGGATACTGAATAACAGGGAGTGTATTTTGGTTTGCCTGACTCACCATCTTGTGCCTTGTATTTATGTTATTAAGGAAGGATAAGTTCTTAATTAAGTTATTCTCATTAAAGCATGAGACACTACCCCTTGCATTATATTCTTGTTTTGAGTGTTGCAGTACCTCAGGGTGTTTCTTTATAGTGGTGCCAAGAGATTTAAAGCCTTTGCTAGCTTAGCGAAAAGAAATAAATGATAGAAGAAGGAATGCTTGCTTGAGTGAGTTGTCAAATTTCGAGTCGAATGAAACCCTTTCATTAAAAGACTATACAGAAAAAGCCTATCTGAACTATTCCATGTACGTCATTTTAGACCGTGCTCTACCTCATATAGGGGATGGTTTAAAACCCGTTCAACGCCGCATCATTTATGCCATGAGTGAACTCGGACTCAAAGCGACTGCAAAGTACAAAAAATCGGCTCGTACCGTTGGTGATGTGCTGGGTAAATTTCACCCGCATGGTGACAGTGCTTGCTATGAAGCCATGGTGTTAATGGCCCAGCCTTTTTCTTATCGTTACCCGTTGGTTGATGGTCAAGGTAACTGGGGAGCCCCAGACGATCCAAAGTCCTTCGCTGCCATGCGTTACACAGAATCTCGCCTGTCGAAATATGCCGATGTACTTCTTAAAGAAGTGTCGCAAGGTACGGTGGATTGGGTACCTAACTTTGACGGCACCA
The DNA here is from genome assembly GCF_056161265.1 of Marinomonas sp. ABL3_031. Lineage (NCBI taxonomy): Bacteria > Pseudomonadati > Pseudomonadota > Gammaproteobacteria > Oceanospirillales > Oceanospirillaceae > Marinomonas > Marinomonas sp. ABL3_031. Next base: position 165,678 of record NZ_JBSWYU010000002.1, on the reverse strand, counting down.
TGCAAGAGCCTGCGGTGTTGCCCGCCCGTTTACCCAATTTGTTATTAAATGGTACCACAGGTATTGCAGTGGGTATGGCAACGGACATCCCTCCGCATAACTTAACGGAAGTGGGCCAAGCTTGTATTCATTTATTAAACAATCCGAATGCCGAGTTGGACGACCTTTTGAACTTCGTACAAGGTCCAGATTTTCCAACCGGTGGAGAGATCATTACGCCTCGTAGTGACATAGTTAAACTGTATGAAACCGGAAAAGGGCAAATCAAAGCCCGTGCTCGTTTTGATATGGAAGAGGGTGAAATTGTTGTCACCGAACTTCCACATCAAGTATCAGGTAGCAAGGTATTAGAACAAATCGCGGCGCAAATGCAGGCCAAGAAACTGCCTATGGTGGTGGATTTACGCGATGAATCTGATCATGAAAATCCAACTCGTTTGGTCATTGTACCAAAGTCCAATCGAGTCGATGTGGACGCCGTCATGACACATTTGTTTGCCACCACGGATTTGGAAAAATCCTATCGTGTAAACATGAACGTCATTGGCTTAGATGGTCTGCCGCAGGTTAAGCCACTAAAAAACTTCTTATCTGAATGGTTACGCTTCCGAATTGATGTCGTGCGTAAGCGTTTGCAATTCCGCTTGGACAAGGTGCTGAATCGCCTGCATATCTTGGAAGGTTTGTTAATTGCTTATCTAAACATAGATGAAGTGATCGAAATCATTCGGAATGAAGATAAACCAAAAGTAGAGTTGATGGCACGTTTTGGTTTAAGTGATGTACAAGCTGAAGCCATTTTGGAATTGAAATTACGTCATTTAGCGAAATTGGAAGAAATGCGCATTAAGGGAGAACAAGACGAGCTTGAGAAAGAGCGCAAAACCCTAGAAGGGTTATTGTCTTCCGACCGCAAACTGAAAAAATTGATCAGTGATGAAATTCAAGAAGCCATTGATCTTTATGGTGATGAACGTCGTACTCCTATCGTTGCCCGTAAAGAAGCGCAGGCATTCAGTGAAGAAGACTTAATGTCAAACGATCCAATCACGGTTGTGATTTCGAAACAAGGTTGGATCCGTGCAGCAAAAGGCCATGATATTGACGTTCAGGGGCTGAGTTACAAATCTGGCGATGAATATCTTATCAGTACTAAAGGACGCTCAAATCAGACCTTGGTATTGTTAGCTTCTAACGGACGAACTTATTCAATAAAAGCCCACTCATTGCCATCGGCGCGTGGTCAGGGTGAGCCTATTACTGGTCGTATTAGTTTAGAAAAAGGCACCACAATTGTAGCGGCGGTTCTGGATAAGGAAGAGGCGCATTATTTGGTTGCCAGTGATGCGGGTTATGGTTTTATTGCGCAATTAAAGGATTTATATGCTAAAAATAAAGCGGGTAAAGTTACTTTAACTTTGCCTGCTGGAGCCAAAGTATTGTCCCCCGTTGCCGTGACAAACACGGAAACGGGACGCGTTGTTGCAATATCTAACGAGGGTCGTATGTTAGTATTCGATGTCGCTTCGTTACCGCAAATGGCCAAAGGTAAAGGCAATAAGATGATCAGCATTCCGAGTGCTCGTGCAGCACAGGGAGAAGAGCTGGTAGTGGCAATGGCTTGTGTTCAACCTGATGATCTTTTAGTGGCGTTTTCTGGCAAGCGATTTGTTAATTTTGTCGAAAAAGATTTGCAAGAATACATGGGGGAGCGTGGCCGACGTGGTTTGAAATTGCCAAGAGGTTTCCAGCGAGTCGACGGGTTAGAAGTGAAACTAGGTGAAGGCAAAGCTTTTAATGCTAGCACTTCCACTACTGACACCGATCTGTTTGATCGCTAGTCAGTGGACAAAAGGGGTTATGACTGAATAACACCTAGGTCATAACCCTTAATAATAGGTGTTAACTTAGCTCTATTATGCTGTTGAAGTTAGAGCAAACGACGAGGAGAGAAATATGAAAGGCAGTCAGAAAGTAATTGATAGTCTGAATGCATTGTTGGCTAACGAGTTAGCAGCAATTGATCAGTACTTCATTCACTCTCGTATGTATGACGATTGGGGCTTGAATAAGCTTTATGAGCGTCTGAACCATGAAATGGAAGAAGAAACTCAGCATTCTGATTGGTTAATCAAACGTATTTTGTTCTTGGAAGGTGTACCTTGCATGACAAAGCGTCGTGATTTGCTAATAGGTTCTGATGTTAAATCCATGATGCAAAATGACCTGACTCTGGAATTAGAAGTGGTTGCTTGCGTTCGCGATGCCATCAAAATCTGTGAAGATGAGGGGGATTATCAAACTCGTGAAACCTTGGAAAAACTTTTGTTTGATACAGAAGAAGATCACGTTTACTGGTTAGAACAGCAGCTTGGTCTCATGGATAAGGTGGGTATGCAGAATTACCACCAATCTCAGATGGGTAGCTAGGAGTCGATTATGAAAGGTGATCGCGATGTTGTTGCTGGCCTGAATAAAGTGTTAGCAAATGAGTTGGTGGGAATTAACCAATACTTCCTGCACGCTCGTATGTTTAAAGATTTTGGTTTTTCAGCTTTGGATAAAGCGGATTATAAAACCTCTATCCAGAAAATGAAAAATGCAGACCGTTTGATTGAACGAATCTTGTTTTTGGAGGGCTTACCAAACCTTCAAGACCTAGGTCGTCTTCGTATTGGTGAAAACAGCGAAGAAATGATTTCCGCAAATCTAGAATTTGAGTTGGCGACCATTGAAGCCGTTAAATCCGCTATTGATCTTTGTGAGCAAAAGTTGGATTTTATGAGCCGTGATACGCTGGAAAAAATTCTGGAAGAGCAAGAAGAGCAGATTGATTGGCTGGAAACTCAGCAACAATTGATTAAAACTTCAGGAATTGAAAACTATCTACAGTCTCAGATGTAAGACAGATATATTGGATCAAGCAACTTGTGATTGGCACTCTGCTATTTTGATGAGTTCTTGATTCAGCACCTGTTTAGCGCATTGGCAGCATTTGCCACATTGACTACCAATGCTGTGTTCTTTGTACAGAGCACGCATGGTAGTCGCGCCTTGCTGAACAGACGCTTTGATGTCTTTATCAGATACTTTATTGCAGATACATACGTACATGGAATGAAAATTACTCTCATTAGTGTTTATATGTTTCGATTCTATTTTTAATGTGAATGATTATCAACATTAAATTTTTTATTAATCTGAGAGTATTGATAGTTTTTCTGAAGTAAAAAAATGGGAGGCCGATTGCCTCCCATTTTTTTGTCCTAAACTGAGTGCAAAAGCTTGGGCTATTTAGCTGATTTCTTTTGCAGCAATGTCGTGTAACACTTTCAAAAATGACTCAGGGTCATGTGCGCCATGCAGCATGTATTTGTCATTGATCACGTAAGTAGGAACAGATTGAATGTCCATTTGACGAAGATGCTGCAATTTTTTCTCTGTTAATTGACGAGCCTTGTCGCTGTTGGCGTAGGCAATGTCATCGGTTTTTAAACCTGTTGCCACTGCCACCTTCTCTAAGACCTCTGCTGAACCTATGTCCTCTCCATTAGTAAAGTAGGCATAAAAGAGTGCTAGGGCAAAAGGGGTTGCTAATGAGGCTTTACTGGCCGCTAACATAAATTGATGCGTTAACTTAGTGTTCGGTACGCGATCTTTTTCAGAGAAGTTAAATTCAATTCCGGCTTCCTGTCCAACATGCTGTAAAGCATGGTTTACTTCGTTCAGTTTTTCCTGACTGCCAAATTTTTCACTTAGATACACATCACGATCTGCGCCACTTAATGAAATGTCTGGATGCAACTCAAAAGGTTGCCAACGAATATCAATTTTATAATCTTCGCCTAATTGATCTATGGCTTGTTTGAGTCTTGAGTAACCAAGGTAACACCATGGACAGACTAAATCCGAAATAATGTCGATGCGTAGATCGGCCATGAAATCTCCTAAATGTGTTTGAATTAATTAATACTGAGGGCAATGCATTGACTGATTTCTGTGTAACTGCGCCCTGATTCTTGATGCCAATGGTTAAACGCTTGTTGCGCTGCTTGCAAAGCCGCTTGTGTGTCTTTGCCTGTGGTAAGGATTTGATGATGGCGTAAATAGCCTTCAACATCTTTGGTTAACAGAAAGGTGTCTTTGCCCATGCTACGAAGAGTATAAGGGCCTGTATTTCCGCCTAGGCGTGCGCCATGCTTTTTTAGATACTTCCACAATTCAACAATCTCGTTACTCGGCCAATTCGCCACAAATTGACTAAAGGAGCCATGTTGGCGCTGGCAATCATGAATCATCATAGCGTTATCACGAATGGTCATGACTTTACCAAAATGACGAATGATGCGAGGGTCTTTGGCTTTTTCTTCCCACATTTCATTGTGAATAAGTAGCATTTTTTCAATATCAAATTTGAAAAAAACGTCTTCAAAGTTAGGCCATTTATTACGTACCACTTGCCAACTGATGCCAGATTGAAACACCTTTTGGCTGAAAGCCGCTAACCATCTGTCATCACTTAGTTTACTCAGTTGCGCGCTCGATAAGGGGTTACTCAGTTTCTGTTCTAAAGCTTGTTCACCACCGTGGCGCTGCGCTGCTCGTTGGTAAATATCGTCGAAGCGTTCGTAAAGCATTCAAGGCTCCTAGATCCAGTCAAGATAGGTGAGGGAGTTTACCACAAAGCATCAGAAGAAATGGGCAAAGCTAAGTTTTGCTGCGAGTTTTACCCTGTCATGAGCAGATTTGGTACTGGCCAAGCAGAGTTTGTTTTATAATGCAGCAAAATGATCGAATCGAGAGAATAAGGCATGACACATTTAAGCGTTAATTTGAACAAAATTGGATTATTAAGAAATTCTCGCGGTCGAGATTATCCTAATATGGTGCAAATGGCAGAACGTACTCTCAAGCTTGGCGCCTTTGGTGTCACCATCCATCCAAGGCCCGACCAGCGTCACGCCACCTATCAAGATGCCCATGATTTAAAGACCCTGCTTAAGGCGTATCCGCAAGCTGAATTAAACATTGAAGGCTTTCCTGATGCGCAATTTTTAAATGTGGTTTTAGAAGTAGAGCCTCATCAGTGTACCTTAGTGCCAGACGATCCAAATCAGCTGACTTCGGATCATGGCTGGAACTTGTCTCGCGATCAAGATGCATTACGTCCTGTTATTGCGACATTGAAACAAAAGGGCATTCGTGTGGTCTTGTTTATGGATCCTGTGGCGGAAAATATGGCGTTAGCGAAAGAAGTGGGTGCAGATCGTGTCGAGTTGTACACAGAGGCTTATGCTAATGCTTATGGCACCGAGCAAGCGGAAGCAGTATTAATGTCTTATCAAGAAGCGGCACAAGCGGCACTAGATGCTGGCTTAGAAGTGAACGCAGGCCACGATCTGGATTTACAAAATGTAGCGGCCTTGTGTGATCCTGGTCGCATAACAGAAGTTTCTATAGGCCATGCTTTGACGGTGGAAGCCTTAGATCTTGGTTGGGATCAAGTGGTGAAAGCTTACCTTGAAAAATTGGTTTAAATGCTTTCATTGATTTATCGGTAGTGGATTGACGGTGAATAGCTTGTCTGAGCGGCGTAAGACTTGTAGTGAATGTGGTTTTTTACAACTCCAATGTGTTTGTGCTTGGATACCAAAGCTTGATACGTCACTCAAGATCATCGTGGTACAAGACCCTAAAGAAGCCAAACATGCCAAAAATACTGTGGCGTTACTGCGTTTGGCATTGCCAAAGATAAAGTGCATCAGTGTGACTCAAATAGAGAGCTTATCAGATTTAATGGCGAGTCGTTGGCGGTTACTTTTCCCAAGCGAATCGGCTCATTGGGTCGAAGCCTTGGGCGCTGAGGAAAAATCGAACATAGATGGCGTAATCTTGTTAGATGCAACATGGCGCAAAGCTAAGAAATGGATGTTTACAGAGAAGGTGCTGCAAAATTTTACCTGTATTAGTTTTGCCCAACCACCACAGAGCCATTATGCGATTCGTAAAGCACCGAGTGAACAAGCCTTGTCCACATTGGAAGCTTGTTCCTATTGTATTGAACAATTGCGAGGCGATGACATGCAGCTACTTAGAAACTTTATGCAACAGGCGCAAGCGTGGCAGTGGCGACAACAACCTGCTGAGCATAAAGGTAATTAATAACCCTTGAAAGAGAGTGACATCATGGAAAAACAAACTGAAATCGAAGCGGCTGTTTTGCGCCGTTTACTAAAACACCTAGACGACAACAAAAGTGTACAAAATATCGACTTAATGAATCTTGCAGGTTTTTGTCGAAACTGTTTGAGTAAATGGTATGTTTCCGCGGCAGAAGATCGAGGAGTCAATGTGAGTTACGACCAAGCTCGTGAATACGTGTATGGTGAGCCTTATGATAGCTGGAAGGCAAAATATCAACCAGAAGCAACGCCTGAGCAATTAGCGGCTTTTAATGCTAAATCGCCAAGCAACGACTAATAGTGGCCTAACAAGCAGGCCCTTTTTGTCATGGATAATGACCAGCCAGAAGCCAGTATTGATTGGCGTACTGCTGCTCGCCTGTTTGATCTCTTCTTTGTATCTTCATGCTGAGGTATCAGATAAATATCGGAAAATAGCTAAGCAAGCCGCTAAAGTTTATGGTGCCAATGCAGAGAAACGTATATTGGCTTGGCGACAAATCGTTAATGATTCCAAAGATCTGTCCATGGCTGATAAGCTGGCCAAGGTGAATAATTTTTTTAATCAGATGGATTTTGTCAACGATATTGATTTGTGGGGGCAGCAGGACTATTGGGCAACCCCCATTGAATTTCTAGGGATGCGAGCCGGAGATTGTGAAGACTTCACCATTGCCAAGTACTTTACTCTACGTGAATTGGGTGTGCCAGATGGAAAGCTTCGTTTGGTTTATGTTAAAGCCTTACGCCTGAATCAGCATCATATGGTCTTGGCCTATTATCATAAGCCTACTTCGGTCCCCGTGATTTTGGACAACCTAGACAAAGAATTGAAACCCGCCTCAAAACGCAATGATTTATCGCCAATATATTCGTTTAACGCCGAAAACTTGTGGCTATCCAAAGAGAAGGGACGAGGTGTGCTGGTGGGCGGTTCTTCCCGCTTGAGTTTGTGGACAGATTTAAATAACCGTTTGAACACGGTGGCAAATTAGGAGAATTTGGATGACGTTGTTTCGCCAATTATTGATAACCATAGTGGCCATTTTCTCAATGATGCTGGCTGTTGTTATGGGAATAAACTTTGATACCACCAAGGGCTATTTGATTGGGCAATTGGAATCTACGACGCAAGATACTGCTACTTCATTGAGTATGTCTGTGTCGGATTACATGGCGCTTGACGATTATGCGGCTGTCGACAGCAGTATTAATGCGGTATTTGATAGCGGATACTTCTCCGAAGTGAAAATCCATGTGTACGCCACCGATGACAACATAGTGCGTTCCAACGAAACCAAAATTGTCGGCGTGCCAAGTTGGTTTATCAGCCTTATTGATTTCCAAGTTCCAGTGGCTAAGGCGGTTATTTCTAATGGTTGGAATGAATTAGGACAAGTCTATGTGACTGGCAGTGCAGGCTATGGTTATCATCAATTATGGCAGGCGTCTCGCGATTTACTGATTTCCTTTTTTGTCATTGGCACCATTACGTTGGCATTAGGGAGTTTTGCTCTGCGTTATTTGTTCCGTCCTTTAGCAGAATTAGAAAAACAAGCCAATGCCATTCAACAACGTCGTTTTACCAAAATGACCAATATTCCTAAAACTCGCGAATTAAAGTCTGTGGTGCTGTCTATGAATCGTATGGCGGACAAGTTAGAAAAACTCTTCGCAACGGAAATGGAAACCGCGCAGTGGTTACAAAACAAAGCCTTTAAAGACTCGGTTAGTGGTTTGGGTAATCGAAATTTCTTTGAAAGTCAGATGAAAGCGCACTTTGCTGAACCGCAGCGTGGAGAGGATGGCTTGTTGCTGATCAGTTTAGCCGATCTTGGAAAACTCAATAACGAGCGTGGTTATGAGTCGGCAGATGTGTTTATTCAGGCAACGGCAGAAATTATCCAGCAAAAAGTGGCAGAGGTGTCTTCAACGGCAACCTTAGCACGTTTGTCAGGGGCAGATTTTGTGGTTCTTTTGCCTAATTTTGATCATAGTCGCTTAGAGAAGATTGCTCATGACATAATGGCCTCCTTAAAGGATCTGAGTATGGCTGATATCAGTTATTCATCTTATGTCGGCAATATCGGTGCGGTTACACTTGATGCTTCAGTGACTCGTAGCGGTGCTATGTCACAAGCTGATACCGCTTTACGTGAAGCGAAGCGAGCTGGTGAAAATTCGGTAAAAGTCATGGAGCTGAATGCCAATCAGGATACCTCGTTAAGCCGAACGGATTGGAAACGTATTTTGGAGGCCACCATTGATAACCAGTCGTTTAACCTAAAGAAACAAAAAGTGGTTGTCTTAAATGAAAAGCGGTCGCTTCTCCATGAAGAAATCTTCATGAATTTGAGTTATGAAGGTAAAGATTATCATGCGGGGTTCTTTATTGGCTTAGCAGAACAATTTGATCTGGGGAGTCAGATTGACCAAGTCATCATTCAAAGTGTGATTGAGCATATTCAGACACAGCGAGTCTCGCATCCATTGGCCATTAACTTGTCAGCGTCTTCTTTTAATAAGCCCGAGTTTATTGCATGGCTAGTGAAAACATTGCAAGCACTAGACAATAGAGTAAAGCAATTATTAGTGTTTGAAATTTCAGAGCAACATGTTTTAGCAGATGAAGAGAATGCGTTAAAACTTTCGCAAATACTAAAGCAATTTGATGTGAAATTTGGAGTGGATAATGTTGGTAAGCAATTCTCTGCATTCCAATATTTGAAAAGTCTCATGCCAGATTATGTGAAAGTCGATTCGTCTTACACGCGAATGGCAGCAGGGAAAGAGTCGGAATCTTTTTTCATGCATACCTTATGTAAAATGTTTGGTAGTTTACATATTGATGTGATTGCCACAGGCATTGAAAGTGATGAGCAATGCAAAGCGCTACAAAGATTTGACGTGTCTGGTGGTCAAGGTTTTGTCATTGGGCGTGTGCAAGACATATGATCTTAATAGGTTGATCTTCCTATTAGGAGCGCAAAGCTGGTTAAATAAAAGAGTCTCCGTCAGAAGAGGCTATTGTGTCATTGTCAGCTATCAAGCTTTCATCATGATGAGCGTGAACGCCACGTACCCATTTACGGCTCAGCAGTTTCTTTTGGGCCGCTTGCGGCAATTCGGTGAATTGAATTAAACGTTTTTCCGTCAACAGGTCGATTAAATCTTCGAGTATACGCATCATGTCGCCGTCTGAGTCGGTTAACATTTGTTGTGTATCGCGAGAGTCGTTATCGGCGAATTTTTGTTCTAAAATTTTTGCAACACTGGGTTCATTGGGGGCTACTAATAGTCCATATTCTTCTGATTGTGAGGTTGCGATATCAACAATGTTACCTGCATTATCGAGTTTTGCGTAAAGCATGGTCTGTTACCCTCTTTGTATCAATTTGTAGTGGCTCGCTTAGTTAACTTCCCATCTTAGCCGAGAACTACTATTCTAGACCAGAAATCACATGCCTTTGGTTTTAAATTGTTTTTTCGTCTACTTTGGAGAAAAAAGAGTATGTCAGACTCTGATCGCTCAGCACAGGACAATCCTGAGTCATTAAAGGATGAGCATCAAGATGTGAATGTCAGCGATTCGGCTGAATCTGCTCAAACTGGCGTGAAAGCGGAAAGTGTGACTGCCGAAGAAAGCATGTCAACAACGACGAAAACATGGCAAGCAAATACCAGTTTGTTGGAATATCCAGATCCTTTACTAGACTGTTTAGTATTACTCAGTCGGTATTTTAATAATCCTTATACTGCCGATGCGATTGCTGCTGGTCTACCCATTACAGATAATTTTATGACGCCCGAACTTTTCCATCGAGCGTCAAAGCGCATTGGCATCAGTTCACGTTTTGTTAAGCGCACATTGGCAAAAATCCCCCACATGGTTTTACCAGCGGTTTTGCTACTGGAAAACCAAGAAGCTTGCGTCTTGTTGGATATTGATGATGACAAGGGAGTAGCAAAAATTCTGCGTTCAGAATCGGGGGAAGGTGAGATCAACCTTCCGATTACTGAGTTACAAGCCAGTTATACAGGTTATTGTTTTTTTGTTCGTCCTGTTTATCAGTTTGACAAACGTTCGGAAAAATCTGACGAAGCCAAGCAGAAAAAGAGCCATTGGTTTTGGGGGACGGTACTGAGTTCTTGGCGTATTTATCGAGATGTATTTATTGCTTCGTTATTGATCAATATGTTTGCGGTTGCCAGTCCTTTGTTTGTCATGAATGTTTATGACCGTGTGGTACCAAACAATGCCTTTGATACCTTATGGGTATTGGCGATAGGCGCTGCGGCTGTATATTTATTTGATTTCTTACTACGCATGTTACGTGCCTATTTTATTGATATTGCAGGAAAAAAATCTGACATTTTGATTTCTGCAGCGATTTTTTCGCGGGTCAATAACATCACCATGGCTTCAAGGCCAAAGTCAATCGGTGCTTTTGCGAAGAATTTGCAAGAATTCGAAAGCATACGAGATTTTATCACTTCTGCTTCTATTACCACCTTAGTGGACATTCCATTCATGTTTTTGATCGTCGGTGTGATCTGGCTAATTGGTGGTCCTGTGGGTTACATTCCAATTATCACTATTGTATTGATCTTGCTTTATAGTGTGATAGTGCAAGTGCCATTAAAGAGATCCATCGAGGAGAGTCAGAAAACGGCATCGCAGAAAAATGCGGTATTGATTGAAAGTTTGTACAACGCCGAAAGTGTTAAGTTAAATAACGCTGAAGGGGTATTGCAAAAGCAATGGGAAAACGCCGTAGGCAACATAGCCGATTGGGGGGTGAAAACACGTCAGTTGTCACAATCTACCTCTTCTTTTGCTATGGTGGCGCAACAATTAACCACAGTTGTCATCGTCATCGTTGGCGTGTATCAAATTTCCGAAGGCCTAATGAGTATGGGAGCTTTAGTGGCATCTGTCATGTTAACGGGGCGTGCATTGGCACCAATGGCGCAAGTGGCCAGTTTGGCAACCCGTTACAATCAAGCCAAGTCGGCCTTTATGTCTCTTAATGAAATTATGTCGTCACCAGTGGAAAATCCGGAAGACACTAAATTTGTGCACCGTCCAACTTTTAGAGGTGAGTTCCAGTTTGATGCTGTAAGCTTCTCGTATCCGGAGCAAGATCAGGCGGCTATTACAGACATCAATATTAATATCCGCCAAGGAGAAAAGGTTGCCATTATCGGACGTATTGGTTCGGGCAAATCAACCTTGGGTAAATTGATGACAGGTTTATATACGCCAAGTAGTGGTGCCATTCGTGTGGATGGTGTTGATCTTCGCCAGATTAACCCAACTGATTTACGTCGTAACCTAGGATCGGTGTCGCAAGATGTCAATCTCTTCTATGGCTCCATCAAAGATAATATCGTGATGGGAGCACCTTACATGGAAGATGATGCCATTATCCGTGCGGCGGAATTGTCTGGCGTGTCTGAATTTGCTAATCGACGTTCTAATGGTTTGGATAGCCTGGTGGGTGAGCGAGGCGCGTCATTGTCGGGAGGGCAGCGACAGAGTATCGCGATTGCTCGCGCTATGCTTTTCGATCCGCCAGTATTGATTCTTGATGAGCCAACAGCGTCCATGGATAACACGACTGAAGCACGTATGAAGCGTCGCTTGATGGCAAATTTGCGCGATAAAACCTTGATCTTGATTACGCACAAAGCGTCCATGTTGGACATGGTGGATCGCATTATCGTCATGGATAATGGCCGTTTAATTGCTGATGGTCCGAAAGAGCAAGTACATGAAGCACTGCGACAAGGTAAGCTTAAGGTTAGTTGATTATGAGTAAGCGCTCAGTAACACAGGGTGACCTTGGTTACCTATCTGATCGAAATGCCGCTTTAATGCTGAAAACCCCTCGGGGTGGACGCATAATTCTTTGGGTGATTTTTTTATTTATTATGACCTCCCTTGTATGGGCCTACTTCACTGCTTTAGATGAAGTGACGGTAGGTGAGGGGACCGTTATTCCTTCGAGTCAGGTGCAACAAATTCAAAATTTGGAAGGCGGTATTTTAAAAGAAATCAACGTCAAAGTAGGTCAAGTCGTCAATACTGGCCAGATCCTCATGACCATAGAGAATACCGAGGCTCTGTCTTCCCTGCGTGAGCAGCAAGCCGAATACATTAATTTGCAGGCCAGAGCCTCCCGTTTGCAAGGTGAATCTTATGGTACGCCTCCGGTATTTGATGAAGCGTTACGAACCAACTATCCTTTGGTGGTGAATCGTGAGATGGATTTGTACGATAACCGTCTAGAGTCTTTGCGAACCAATCAAGCAGGCTTCGAACAGCAAATAGAGCAGAAGAAGCAAGAAATCGTTGAGCTACAAGCCAAAATTGATAACCTCAAACAGAGTTATGAATTCTCTAAAGAAGAGCTTGCTTTAACGCGACCAGCTTTTGAACAAGGGGCGTTGTCGCGCGTGGAACTCTTGCAATTAGAGCGTGAAGTCAATCAACTGCAAGGAGAATTTGAGGCTACTCAGTTAGCGATTCCACGTGCACGTTCAGCACTTAAAGAAGCGCAAAGTAAGCTAGATGAAAATGTTGCCAAATTTCGTGCCGATGCTCAAGAAGAGTTGACCAATGTACGAGGTAAGCTGGATCAAATTCGTGAAGCCAGCGTGTCGTTGGAGGATAAGGTGTCTCGGACTCAGGTGCGTTCACCGGTAAAAGGCATTGTTAAGCAAATTCAGATCAATACAGTTGGTGGTGTTATCAGGCCGGGTATGAATCTGATGGAGATAGTGCCTATTGAAGACTCTTTATTGATCGAAGCCAAAATACGACCTGAGAACATAGGCTTTATCAAACCGGATTTGCCCGCTGTTGTGAAGTTGTCTGCTTATGATTTTGCTATTTTTGGTGGCTTAGAGGGTACGGTTGAGAACATCAGTGCCGACACCATCTTAGATGAAGAAGGGAATAGCTTCTATTTGGTTAGGGTGAGAACCAATAAAAATTATCTGGGTACGGATGACGCGCCTTTGCCAATTATTCCAGGTATGCAAGCCAGTGTAGACATTATTACGGGCAAAAAAACCTTGCTGGATTATCTTTTAAAACCCATATTGAAAGCCAAACAAAATGCTTTACGTGAACGCTAATTACAAAAATTTTAGTTTTCATATTATAGTGATAACAAATGTTAACAACCAAATAGTGCTGGCTGGTTAGAATAATATAAATACCCATTGATACGAGTCTGGTTTTGAAAATATTGTGTTGGAATACAGATGAAGCGGTTTGGCAACACTGGTTAAAAGTAGCGCCAAAAGGCTTTGAATTGCGAAAAGTCATGAGTCTGGAGGAGGCACAACAAGCTTTATCCGCTTCTAACAGGACATTTCAATATTGTTTTGTATTTTTAGCGGACGGCTCTTTTTCTCAGCAGGTTGAAGATGTGGTGTTTTTGAGATCACAATTTGTTTCGCTGAAACTGGTTGTTTTCCCCAATCAAGCCAGCCAAACAGCAGCTTTGCGTATGTTCTCTGTAGGTGTAAATGGTCAATGTGCGCCTTATATCGGTCAAGAGCAACTTTCATTAGTGATTTCTGTGATTGACGCTGGAGAAATCTGGGGCGGTAAGGCGTTTATTCAACAATTAATCAGTCAATCGACAGAACAATTGAATGAGCCCAGTTTGGACGTGAGTGAGCTTTCTGAACGTGAAATCGATGTGGTGCGTTTGGTGGCCTCGGGATTGTCTAATAAGCAGGTTGCTCAAGAAATGGCCATTACCGAAAGAACGGTTAAAGCGCATCTTACTTCAATTTATAAGAAAACAGATACACGTGATCGTTTGACCTTAGCATTGAAGGCCAAAAGTCACCTAATGGTGCATTAACTTTTGCATTTCATTATTCCTGCACTTGAGTGGCGCTTTTCTGCTTTTTTTTACGAACTGTGATCTCGATTTCAACCTTATTTAAGTGTTTATCAATATCTAAGTTACAGTCTGGTAAGTGTCTTGAAGAAGAAGGTTTATCTATCCCGACTTGGCAAGCCAAATTGGAGCAAGGTAAGGTGTTTGTCGCCGTTTCATGATCCAATTTGGTTAGCAAAAAAAAATAGTATCGTACTTTTGTGGTGCTTTTATGGATAGGAATCGATAGAAATCGGAATGAGAAGGCACAAAAACAGCTCCCAAACTTGGCCTGTTATTTGCTGACAATATGATTAACTGATGCACCTTGAACCAACGCTAGTTTATTTACAAAGCAATCAGATATTACAAAAGGCAACGAAGCCCAATCGCTTATTAAAGTGGTTGGGCTTTTTTTGTTCAAAAATTTGCTCAAGAAGGCGATGGGAAAGGTTATGGCAGAGCTCACTCAAAAAACGACTTGTCCATATTGCGGCGTTGGCTGCGGTGTGAAAGTGACCTTGCCGGAGAATACGTCTGAGGCGTTTCTTCCTGTATCGGGAGACGAAATGCATCCTGCGAATTTTGGTCGTTTGTGTGTTAAAGGAAGCAGCCTAGCGTAAACTTTGGCAGGGCAAGACAGATTGCTCAAGCCCAAAGTGTTTGGTAAAGAGGTTCCATGGCAAGATGCTATAGAAACCATCACCCATAAAATTCAACAAGTGGTCGCCGAACATGGTCCAGATGCCTTTGCTTTCTATTTGTCCGGTCAAATTCTGACGGAAGACTATTGTAAGTGGTTGATCCCTTGTCTGGTCAGCCCGAGTCTAAACAGGCAAGAGTGGCGCTGAAGGCTGTGAAAGTAGCCTCTTATGGTGTGATTGCCAGTCGCTTTCCGCTTCCCAAAATGGATTTTCTTTACTGGTGTCGAGTGCCTTCAGAATATGGCTATCACTATCAAGTGGCGTTGGATGAGAAAGTTGATAGGGAAGTTTGGCAAACACAATTAGCGAATGCCTTGACGGTCACGCAACAATTAGAATGGTTGCACTATGACAATGCGTTGACTGATCAACAACGCTTAGCTGGATTGTCTGAGGGGGAATTGATGTTTGCACTGTATTTGCAGACGTCACCAGAGCCGCTCAACGCGGATTGGCTGGTGGAAAAACTGGCACCCGCAGTCAAAGTGTCTGACTTAGAGCGTATGGCCATATTGGCAGGAAGCTTGGCCACGGCAGAAGACAGGGGCGAGATTATTTGTTCATGTTTTCAAGTAGGCAGTAAACAAATTCAAAAGGCGGTGGCAGAAGGATGTAGTTCAGTGGCTGAGTTAGGGGGTCGCTTAAAATGCGGCACCAACTGTGGTTCTTGTATTCCTGAATTGAAACCTTTTATCCCAATGCAAGTGGAGCAAAGTGCATGAGTGATGAATTCAAAACCTTTGTACAAATTTTAGGGCGTGGAAAAAAAGCTGCTCGGTCATTAACGGAACAAGAAGCTGAACGGGCAATGAGCTTGTTGCTCAATGAAGAGGTTGCGCCAGAACAAGTCGGTGCTTTTTGGATGTTGATTCGAATTCGCGAAGAGACAGTGGCGGAAACGGTTGGCTTTACCAGAGCAACTCGTCGTTTTTTGGCTCGGCAAGATCGCTTGCAAGAAAAGGTTGACCTAGACTGGCCGGCTTATGCTGGTAAACGTAATGAATTGCCTTGGTTTTTATTAGCGGCTTTGGCACTTGCCAATGCCGGGGTGCGAGTGTTGATGCATGGACACGCCTTTGTTGGCGAAGAGCGTATTTACGTGCATCAGGTGTTACAGGCTTTCGAGCTTGAGGTGTCTGATTCGGTTATTGCCGCGGATATTGCTTTGCAAAAAAATAATTTTGCTTTTATGAATTTGACAGCCATTCATCCAGCCTTAGCACGCATGATGGATTTAAAACATATCTTAGGTTTACGCTCACCTGTTAATACTGTGGTGCGCATGATGAATCCTTATGCTGCGCCACACAGTGTTCACGGCGTGTTTCATCGGGGCTATGATGAATTACATATGCAAGCTTGTGAAGTATTGCAGGACAATTCTGTTTTGGTGTTTCGTGGTGGTAATGGGGAAGCGGAAGTCAATCCTGAGCGCGATGTCGCCTTGGGTAAATGGCAAGGCCAACAGGCCAGTTGGACGCATTGGGACAAAGCCGAAACGGGTTATAAACGTTGCAAAGACAATTTGGCAGTGTCGCGAATGTTGGACCACTGGCAAGGTAAAAGCTCAGATCCATTTGGGCAGCAAGCGGTTCGTCAGACATTGGCTGCCGTCGTTGGGTTAGTATATCGCATTGAGTCGCATTCAGCATGTTTGGCAATGGCAGACGAAATTTGGTCTAATCGTCATTTCCAATGGCTAGCAAAAGCGAATTAAAATATGGATTTAACTTCTGTAACAGGTGTCGTTTTAGCGGGTGGTAAGGGTGAAAGAGTATCAGGTGAAGACAAGGGGTTATTGTCTTTTCGTGGTAAACCAATGGCGCAACATGTCGCCAATACATTAGATAAAGTAGTGGATCGTGTTGTCATAAATGCCAATCGTCATTTGGCAGAGTATGAGGCATTGGGTTTTGAAGTATGTGCTGATGACATGCAAATGTTAGACATAGGGCCTTTGGCTGGGTTGTACACTTGCTTGTCTGGTATGAAAACCTCACATCTCATCATTTCTCCTTGTGATACCCCTTTAATCTCCGTTGCGGCATTTGAAGCCTTGTTGGCAGCAGCAAAACAAAACCCCACTCAAATTCATTATTTACATAATGATCACGGTAATCATCCTTTACATGCCATTATGCCCGTAGCGTCGACTTTGTTTGCTTTAGACGTATTTCTCACCAACAAGGATGGTCCTTCAGTCTTGTCATTTTATGAAGACTTCGGCTGTCAGTCAGTCTGCTGGCAATTTGATAATGAGCTATCCAATCTCAACAGCTGGGAAGATTTAAAGTCGTTTGAATGACTCAATGTCTAGTGAATAGGACTCGCCGTCTTCCTTGTGAACCAATTTGACGAGCAAGAAGTCTAACTCGGGGACAAACCAGAAAGAAGTCTGCTTACCTTTGCTGAGATTGTCTGTACGTACCATTTTGATGGCGGATAGATGACCTAGCTTAGTCTTGATGGTTTCCATTTTTTCGCGTTGAAATAACCAATTTTTGATATAGCCGCCGTCAGCAATTAGATAATCAAATTCGTTTTTACCTTGTTTTAAGTCTTGACGAATTTGTAACTGAATGGAGAGTTTGTCCAATGTGTTTGGGCTGATGGTTAGGTTCCAAGGTTTTTCTTTAACATCATTACGCACCAGCCGTTTTTTCCAATCAAAGGTTAAAGTAGCTTTGCGCGTTTTGCCTAGCACTTTGGTTTTGTAATGGTATAGGGTGGGAATAATTTGATGATCGCGGACGTAGAATTCTGACGATTCCATTAACGAAGCGATTAGGCTGTCAGCGGTAAAGATAAACTTCCACATGTCACCCCTTTGCTTGGAAAGGGTTTGTTTGCCTTCAACTTTTAGACTGATGCCTTTTTTCCATACGGTACTGTACACCGCAGAGTAAGCTTGCAAAAATGGGTCGTTATTGTCATTTACAACAGTGTTATTGGTGATGGTTTCACTAGCAAAAGCAAGCATAGGAATCGACATAAAAAAGGCAATGAACCAAACTGAAATTTTATGAATTCCCATGCTTTCTCCTATCTAACTTAACCCTTGATGATAACGAACGCCGGTTTCCTCTAGTGTTTCACCATCCAATAGGGCTTTGCCTTGCTGTAATATCAGTCGTTCTTCGCTAAACCATTTCACTGCCAGAGGGTAAATAACATGCTCAAGTGCATGTACTTTCTGAGCTAAGCTATCAGCATTGTCTGTCGCTGCTATTTGGGTGCTGGCTTGAAGAATAACAGCACCAGCATCCAATTCAGAGCTGACAAAATGAACCGACACACCGTGCTCTGTTTCCTCTGCATCAATGGCTCTTTGATGTGTGTTTAAGCCTTTGAATTTAGGCAGCAATGAAGGATGAATGTTAAGCATTCTACCTTCATAATGTTGCGTAAAGGTTTCAGTTAAAATGCGCATAAAGCCAGCCAATACCACTAATTTAGGTTGATACTGGTCGATCAATTGCTGTAGTGCTAAGTCGAATGCATCGCGCGATTCAAATGTTTTATGGCTTAAAGCATGAGCAGGAATGCCTGCCTTTTTCGCGCGTTCCAAACCAAAAGCATCGGCTTTATTACTAATGACGGCTTTTATCTCAACAGCTATTTTGCCTTGCAAGCTTTGATCAATCAAAGCCTGCAAATTACTACCGCTGCCTGAAATCAAAACAACAATGGGACAACTCATGCGTTTGACTCAAGATCAGAAATGAGCACGTCTTTGCCGCCATTACGAGGGCAGATTTCACCGATAAGCCAAGCTTGTTCGCCTTCTTTTTTAAGAATCGCCAAAGCTTGTTCTGCTTTGTCTGCATCGATAGACAGTACCATGCCGACACCACAGTTTAGAACCCGGTACATTTCTTCTTGCTCAACATTTCCCTGTTCTTGAAGCCAATCAAACACAGCAGGACGAGTCCAACTCGTGGCATCGATTTTAGCAGCGGCGTCTTCTGGTAATACACGAGGAATGTTTTCAAGTAAGCCGCCACCTGTAATGTGTGCTAATGCATTAACTTGAACACTTTCCATCAGTTTAAGAATGGATTTTACGTAAATACGTGTAGGGGCCATCAAAGCATCTTTTAGTGCAGTGCCATCAATATCGGTATTCAAATCGGCTTTGCTTACTTCCAGAATCTTACGAATCAAAGAGTAGCCATTGGAATGTGGGCCAGAAGAACCAAGCGCAATCAATTTGTCGCCTGCTTTGACCTTGCTGCCATCTATGATGTTGTCTTCTTCAGCAACACCAACACAAAAGCCCGCTAAATCGTAGTCACCATCATGATACATGCCAGGCATTTCAGCCGTTTCACCGCCCACAAGAGCACAGCCCGCTTGTAAACAGCCTTCACCAATGCCAGTTACTACATTGGCAGCTACGTCGATATCTAATTTGCCAGTGGCATAGTAATCAAGGAACAAGAGTGGTTCTGCGCCTGCTACTACAAGATCGTTTACACACATGGCGACCAAGTCGATGCCAATGGTGTCGTGTTGGTTTAGGTCCATTGCTAAACGCAGCTTGGTACCTACCCCGTCAGTGCCCGAAACCAATACTGGTTTTTTGTATTTGGTTGGCAAGCGAGTCAAGGCGCCGAAACCGCCAAGGCCGCCCATAACTTCTGGACGGTGAGTTTTTTTACTAACGCCTTTAATGCGTTCAACAAGTTGGTTGCCTGCGTTGATGTCGACGCCTGCGTCTTTATAACTAATCGATGGTTTATCCGACTTGGTCATTGCCTATGCCTTATCATGGTACGAGGAAAAAAAGGGCATTTTAGCATAGTGACGCATTAGGGCTATGGTTCTTTGCGATTAAGACAGTAGAATAGACAAAATAAACGAAGGAAGGGCTATGAATTTTCGTATATTTTTTCTACTTATCGGTTTTTTGTTTGTGTCGTCTGCGCAAGCGGTCAATGTGAAAGGTTTGTACAGTGCAGAAATTAATCTGCCTGTGACACAAGCGGAAGCGCAAATGTTGAATAAAGCCTTTGCTCTAGCAGCAGAGCAAGTGTTGATAAAAGTGTCGGGTAATAAAGAGGCTATTTCAGGCGATTTGTTGCTGCAGGCACAACAACAAGCTTCCAGTTGGGTGGCACAGCATTCGGTTACTTCCTTGAATGAGTTGCTGCCTAGTGACGATGGTTTGGTGCCGGGTAAACAGATTCGAGTGACCTTTTATCAAGAGTCCATTGATGGCTTTTTATCACAAAATGCTTTGCCTGTTTGGGGGAGTAATCGTCCCTCTGTGTTGGTGTGGTTGGCCAGTGAAAATAATGGTATTCGTCGTCTATCTGGCTCTAATGCCCCTTCTCAAATATTAAATGATTTTGCTTTAGCCAGTAGTCGAGTTGGTGTCCCCATTTATGCTCCTTTGATTGATGCAACAGATCAACAAAGTATTACCGCGGCAGATGTTTGGGGCTTTTTTGAGGACAGTATTGCCGAGGCAAGTAAGCGATATCAGACGGATGCGGTGGCGGCGTTGCGTGTCAGTAGCTATGCTGGACACATAGGTGGCAGCTTGCTGGTTATGCAAAAGGCTGGTGAAACGGAGCGATTTTCGCTTACTGGGGATAGCTTGGAAGCCTTATTGGATCAAGCCAGTGCCAAATTGGCTTATGTTTTTGCCTCTCGATACGCATCTGTGCGTAATGCTGGTTCAGCTAGCGAGCTGACTATGCAGATTGGTGGGGTCAGCAATTACGCCTCTATGGCCAAGGTTCAGGCGTATTTAGAAAGTATTGGCGTGGTTCGAGAAGTCACCTTGGTGCAAGTGAAAGAGAAGCAAGTGGAATACCGAATTGCGATAGATGGTGATAAACAAAAATTGTTTAACTCTATTTCCTTGAGCAGTTTATTAGTGGAAACGCCGCTCAATGCGCTTGATCCTGATGCTAACCGAGTGGTTTCCTATTTATACAGTGGAGTGAATTAATGGCGGATATTCCTGCAGAGCAAGTGGTTGCTCGTGATTTTTATGCGCGTTCTGCAGAGGAGCAGCAAGACTTTTTGAGCCAGACTTGGTGTAATCAGTGCCAAGTAATGGATCTTGGTATGATTGAGCCGGAGGAGTTTGAGGCACAAGGTCGAATTTGGATTGAAGGGAAGTGCGCAAAATGCGGTGATAAAACCGTAACTGAGATTGTCGAAGACGATGAAGAATAAATCGCAAGTAAATTTTTAGCACAAAAAAACGCGCCATGGGCGCGTTTTTTATGAGTTGATCAGCAGAATTTATTTTTTGTCTGCTGGGTAGTCTCGTTCTGTGTGACCCACATACAACTGGCGAGGACGGCCAATTTTGTATGGTCCAGAGATCATTTCGTTCCAGTGCGAGATCCAGCCAATGGTGCGAGACATGGCGAAAATCACGGTAAACATACTGGTTGGAATGCCGATGGCCTTCATAATGATGCCAGAGTAGAAGTCTACGTTCGGGTAAAGCTTACGCTCAACGAAGTAAGGATCTTCCAGCGCGATTTGTTCAAGGCGCTTAGCGATCTTCAATAGTGGATCATCCGATTGACCAAGTTCAGCTAATACTTGGTCACAAGTTTCACGCATCACTTTGGCACGTGGGTCAAAGTTTTTGTAAACACGGTGACCGAAGCCCATTAGACGGAATGGATCATTCTTGTCTTTGGCTTTGGCAATGAACTCGTCGATGTTTTCAACATCGCCAATTTCTTCCAACATGGTTAGTACCGCTTCGTTAGCACCACCGTGAGCAGGCCCCCATAGGGTAGCAATACCTGCTGCGATACAAGCAAATGGGTTAGCACCAGAAGAACCGGCTAAACGCACTGTTGAAGTCGATGCATTTTGTTCATGATCCGCATGCAAAACGAAGATGCGGTCCATGGCTTTCGCGAATACAGGATTAACCTTGTACTCTTCACATGGTGTAGCAAACATCATGTACAAGAAGTTTTCCGCGTAAGATAAGTCGTTACGTGGGTACATAACGGGCTGATCTTTTGAATATTTGTAGCAGATTGCAGCCAATGTCGGCATTTTGGATATCAAACGGAACGCCGCAATTTCACGATGTTCTGGATTGTTGATGTCCATGTGATCTTGATAGAAAGCAGACAAGGCACCAACCAAACCACACATGATTGCCATTGGGTGAGCATCATTACGGAAGCCCTCAATGAATTTATGCATGGATTGGTTGACCATGGTGTGCTTAACAACCGTTTTTTCAAATTCTACTTTTTGCTCTTTAGTTGGTAATTCCCCATAAAGTAGCAAGTAACAGGTTTCTAAGTAATCTGAATGTTCTGCAAGTTGCGCAATAGGGTAGCCGCGATGCAGAAGAATGCCAGCTTCACCGTCAATGTAGGTGATCGCAGATTCGCAAGAGCCGGTAGACATAAAGCCTGGGTCGTAGGTGAAAACACCGTTAGCACCAAGGCTACGAACGTCTATAACGTCGGTGCCGAGAGTGCCTGAAAGGACTGGCAGTTCGATGGATTCATCGACCCCGTCCACTTTGAGTAGCGCTTTTTTATCAGCCATTTGTGGTCTCCTTCATATTCTGGTCCGGGGCTAAGAATTAATTATATTTGATTATCCAGGCCCAGAAGGTGCGAGAAAAAATACTGTTTATAGACCATAAAAGTCAATCTTGACTACTGACACTTTGTTGACTTAGTCAGTCCGTTTTTTGTAATAAACTGACGAAACCCTAGGGAGGGACTTGATTAAATGCCATACAGGTATTTTGTAACGTTATGTTTATAAAAGATAAAACAGGTGTTTTTTGCGGCTACATTTATGTAATTTTATACCATTATTGTTTCGGTTTATGGCTACATTCATTTGATGAATGGCGATCATTGAAAACACCTTGTCTTGTCTATTTGTCTTAGCATTTTTTGCTGGTCTATAATTGCGCCCCAGATAATTTCATTGATTTGTTTATGGTTATTAAAAGAGAGTCGCTTTTAGTAATGCATTTGTAAATCGATGGGGTTTTCAAATTCAGTCCTATGTGGTTAGTGATCGCTTTGTTTCGCACAAGCGTAAATATAGACATAGGGTCGTGATTGACCATTCAATCAAAAAGATGGTGTATAAATCGTGAACAAAAAAAGACCAGTCAATCTAGATATTTTAACAATATCCCAGCCAGTAACCGCCATTGTATCCATTCTTCATCGTGTAACGGGAATCATTCTCTTTGTGGGCTTGGCATTCCTTTTTTACGCTTTTGATTTGTCCTTGGATTCTCAACAGGGTTTTGATCAAGTTGTTAACATCTTGCAAACCAGTTTCCTTGCCAAGTTTATTGTGTGGGGTGTGGTGTCGGCATTGTTGTATCACCTAGTGGCAGGGGTGAAACACTTGTTTATGGATATGGGGTATTTCGAAGAATTGGACAGCGGTCGTAGTGCAGCAATGGCTAATTTGTTTATCGCTGCTGTCTTTATCGTATTAGCAGGAGTGTGGATATGGTAACTCAAATCACAAGCTTTGGCCGTTCCGGTCTATACGATTGGATGATGCAGCGCGTCTCTGCACTTGTCCTTTCTATTTATACGCTGTTTATTATTGGTTATCTGGTGACCAACCCAGATCTAACTTATGAGCAGTGGAGTGCGCTCTTCGCAACCACTTGGATGCGCATCTTTAGTTTGTTGGTCTTGTTGTCTATCGGTATCCACTCATGGATCGGTTTGTGGTCTGTTTCAACTGACTATATTAAAGCAACAGGTTCTCGTTTCTTTTTTCAATCTCTATGCGGTTTGGCTATGTTTGTTTACATCGTGTGGGGCATTCAGGTTCTTTGGGGGCTATAAGTAATGGCGAATATTCGTACAATTTCATTTGATGCCATTGTAATTGGCGGCGGCGGTGCTGGTATGCGTGCTGCTCTTCAGTTGACTGAGACAGGTTTGGATACGGCGTGTATTACAAAAGTCTTCCCAACGCGTTCTCACACAGTTTCAGCTCAGGGTGGTATTACTTGTGCTATCGCAAGTGACGATCCAAACGATGATTGGCGTTGGCACATGTATGACACGGTAAAAGGGTCAGACTACATTGGTGACCAAGACGCTATCGAATACATGTGTTCTGTTGGACCGCAAGCGGTTTTTGAACTTGAGCACATGGGTTTGCCTTTCTCTCGTACTGAGCAAGGTCGTATTTATCAGCGTCCGTTTGGTGGTCAGTCGAAAGACTTTGGTAAAGGTGGTCAGGCAGCGCGTACTTGTGCCGCAGCTGACCGTACTGGACACGCCTTATTGCACACCCTTTATCAAGCTAACCTAAAAGGTGGCACGACTTTCTTTAATGAGTGGTATGCAACCGACCTGGTGAAAAATAACGACGGTGCTGTCGTTGGTGTGATCGCCATCTGTATCGAAACAGGTGAGACGGTTTACTTGAAAGCCAAAGCAACTGTTATCGCTACTGGCGGTGCTGGTCGTATTTATCAGTCTACCACCAATGCTCACATCAACACGGGTGACGGTATTGGTATGGCGTTGCGTGCTGGTTTCCCTATGCAGGATATGGAAATGTGGCAGTTCCACCCAACCGGTATTTACGGTGCGGGTACGCTGGTAACAGAAGGTTGTCGTGGTGAAGGTGGTTACCTGATCAATAAAGACGGCGAGCGTTTCATGGAGCGTTATGCACCAAACGCGAAAGACCTTGCTGGTCGTGATGTTGTTGCGCGTTCTATGATTTTAGAGATTCTTGAGGGTCGTGGTTGTGGTCCAGATGGCGATCACGTATTGCTGAAATTGGATCACCTAGGTGAAGAAACTTTGAACAAGCGTCTGCCTGGTATCCTAGAATTGTCTCGTACTTTCGCTCACGTTGACCCAGTAAAAGAGCCGATTCCAGTCATCCCAACTTGTCACTACATGATGGGCGGTATCCCAACCAACGTTGGTGGTCAGGCTTTGATTCAAAATGAAGCAGGCGAAGATGTTGTTATCGACGGTCTATACGCTTGTGGTGAAGCCGCTTGTGTATCCGTACATGGTGCTAACCGTCTAGGTGGTAACTCTTTGCTGGATTTGGTTGTATTTGGTCGTGCGGTGGGTTTGCAGGTGAAAAAATCTCTAGATGAAGGTTTTGATTCCCTGGACGCAACGGACACTGACATTGAAAAAGCCATGGCGCGTTTGAATCGTCTAAATGCTTCAACTGGCGGTGAAAGTGTTGCTGAAGTTCGTGCTGACCTGCAACGTGTAATGCAATTGTATTTCGGTGTATTCCGTGAAGGTGACTCTATGCAGAAAGGCCTAGAGCAGCTAGCGGAAATTCGTAAGCGTATTGAAAATCTTCACCTTGCCGACAAGAGTGAAGCTTTTAATACTGCTCGTATTGAAGCTCTTGAGCTTGAAAACTTGCTTGAAGTGGCAGAGGCAACAGCGGTTCCTGCTGAGTTCCGTAAAGAAAGTCGTGGTGCGCATGCTCGTAACGACTTCACTGAGCGTGATGATGAGAACTGGTTGAAGCACTCTTTGTATCACCCGGCAGATAAGAAAGTGACCAAGCGTGATGTTAACTTTGCGCCTAAAACAATGGAAGCTTTCCCACCTAAAGCACGTTCTTACTAAGGAGTTATGTGAATGTTAGTTAGTATTTATCGCTATAATCCTGAGAAGGACGATGCTCCTTACATGCAGGATTACGAAGTTGAGTTACCAGCAGGTAAAGACCTGATGGTACTGGACGTTCTGAACTTGTTGAAAGCGCAAGACCCGACAATTTCTTACCGCCGTTCATGCCGTGAAGGTGTGTGTGGTTCGGATGGTATGAATATGTCTGGTAAGAACGGTTTGGCCTGTATTACAACAGTTTCTACTGCTGCTAAAGGCAATAAACTAGTATTGCGTCCACTACCAGGTTTACCTGTGGTACGCGACCTTGTGGTTGATATGGGGCAGTTCTACAAGCAATACGAAAAGATCCGTCCATACTTGATGAACGATACGCCAGCTCCAGCAATCGAGCGTCTGCAAAGTCCTGAAGAGCGTGAAAAGCTTGATGGTCTTTACGAATGTATCTTATGTGCATGTTGTTCAACAGCCTGTCCATCTTTCTGGTGGAACCCAGATAAGTTTGTTGGTCCTTCTGGTTTGCTACAGGCCTACCGCTTCTTGGCGGACAGTCGTGACAACGCAACACAAGAGCGGTTAAGTGAGTTGGATGATCCGTTTAGTGTATTCCGTTGCCATGGTATTATGAACTGTGTGAACGTATGTCCTAAAGGGTTAAATCCGACTAAGGCAATCGGTAATATCCGTTCCATGTTGTTGCAAAGAGCAACCTAATCGATGGAAGATGCAGTTAGTATCAAGTTGATCTACAATTAACTGCCGATATCGGCGGCTTGAATCGTGATTCAATGCCGCCATTTTTGCATATTCTCCGCTGGAGAATAAGATGAAAAGAATTTAAAATTCGACCTTTACGAGCAAGGATGTGCTAAGAAAAGTCGCTAACTCAGTGATTATGGATGCAAAGTATTTCATCAATTGAGTGACATGCTTTTAGTGACTTAGTATTGAACGTAATAGGGCGAAAGTAGCTGGAAGTAAACAAAAAAATCGAGACTGTAATAAGTCTTACGGGCCTGATAAAAAGATCAATCGCGAGATTGAACCGGGACCCCGGTAGCTGGCTCGAACATAAGGGTGATCGAGAATGCACGAAAGTTTAATGGAGTTGCTGTGGAGCACCTCTCATTTTTCAGGTGGAAACTTGGAATATGTAGAAGGGTTGTTTGAAAGCTACCTCGTCGATCCGAATTCAGTTTCGGAAGAATGGCGGAAATGTTTTGACCAATTGCCTCGCATAAGCGAAGCCCAGTCAACTGATCTTCCTCATTCAGTGATTCAAGAACAATTTCTGCAAATAGGTAAAAATAAATTCAGAGCTATGCCTGCCAGTACTGGTGTTGCCGTCAGCTCTGATCATGAGCAGAAACAAATCGGTGTTTTGCAGTTGATTAATGCGTACCGCGTTCGTGGTCATCAACATGCCACATTGGATCCTCTTGGATTGCAAAAGCGTGAAAGAGTGGCAGATTTGGATATTGGTTACCACCAATTAACCGGCGCCGACTTGGACACATCATTTAACGTCAATTCTTTGTTCTTTAACAAAGACAACATGAAGTTAAGTGAAATCGTATCAGAACTGGAAAAAACTTATTGTGGAAGTATCGGCTATGAGTTTATGCACATTGTTGATACGCAAGAAAAAGCTTGGCTGCAACAGCGAGTAGAATCCGTTCGATCCCACCCTGAATACTCTAAAGAAACCCGCGAAAGTCTACTAGAACGCCTAACAGCAGCTGAAGGTTTGGAAAAATATCTTGCCAGCCGTTATCCAGGCGCTAAGCGTTTTGGTTTGGAAGGTGGCGAAAGTTTGATTCCTATGGTGAATGAGCTAATTCAACGTTCTGGTGCACTGGGTGCGAAAGAAGTTGTGATTGGCATGGCGCACCGTGGTCGTTTAAACGTTTTGGTGAACACCTTAGGTAAAAACCCGAAAGACTTGTTTGACGAGTTTGAAGGTAAGAAGCTGGTTAACACTTCTGGTGACGTGAAATACCACCAAGGTTTCTCTTCCAATGTGATGACGGCAGGTGGCGAAGTACACATCGCTCTGTCTTTTAACCCATCTCACTTGGAAATCGTTTCGCCAGTGGTTGAAGGTTCGGTACGCGCGCGTCAAGACAGACGTAAAGACAACACGGGTAAAACCGTAGTACCAATTTCCATTCACGGTGACGCTGCTTTTGCTGGTCAAGGCGTGGTAATGGAAACCTTCCAGATGTCGCAAACTCGTGCCTACCGCACAGGTGGTACGGTTCATATCGTTGTTAACAACCAAGTTGGTTTCACGACTAACCGCCAAGAAGACTCGCGTTCTACTGAATACGCAACAGACGTTGCGAAAATGATTCAAGCGCCGATCTTCCATGTTAATGGTGATGATCCAGAAGCCGTGTTGTTCGTAACGCAATTGGCGTTGGATTACCGTTATGAGTTTGGTCGTGATGTGGTCATTGACATGGTTTGTTACCGTCGTCGTGGTCACAACGAAACAGATGAGCCTTCTGGTACTCAACCACTGATGTACAATGTCATTAGTAAGTTGAAAACCACTCGTAATTTGTACGCAGACCGTTTGATCAATGACAATGTGATCACCAAGGCTGAAGCGGATCAGATGGCGAATGAAAATCGCGAAGATTTGGACAATGGCCGTCATGTTGCGAAAAGTTTGGTATTGGAATCACAGACCAAACTGTTTGTCGATTGGACACCTTACTTGGGTGTTGAATGGACAGCGGAAGGCAACACAGGTTACCCATTAGCGAATCTTCAAGAAGTCGCTAAGAAACTGACTCACATTCCAGATGGCATTGTGGTTCAGCGTCAGGTTCAAAAAATCTATCAAGATCGTGACAAGATGACAGCCGGCGCATTGCCGCTTAACTGGGGTTACGCTGAAACCTTGGCTTTTGCGACTTTGCTTGAGCAAGGTTATCCGATTCGTTTCACGGGGCAGGATTCCGGTCGTGGTACTTTCTCTCACCGTCATGCTGTTGTTCACAGTCAAAAAGATGGTAGTACTTACATTCCTCTGAAACATCTTTCAGAAGCTCAACCAACCTTAGACTTGTACGATTCTTACCTCTCAGAAGAAGCGGTATTGGCGTTTGAATACGGCTATGCCAGCACGTCACCACAAGGTTTGGTGATCTGGGAAGCGCAATTTGGTGATTTCGCCAACGGTGCGCAAGTGGTAATTGACCAGTTCATTACCAGTGGTGAGCACAAGTGGGGACGTTTGTGTGGTCTGACCATGTTGTTGCCACATGGCTACGAAGGTCAGGGTCCTGAGCACTCTTCTGCTCGTCTAGAACGTTTCATGCAATTGTGTGCTGAGTACAACATCCAAGTATGTGTACCAACCACACCGGCGCAAATTTTCCATATCTTGCGTCGTCAGGCTATCCGCCCAATGCGTCGTCCGTTGATTATTATGTCGCCGAAGAGTTTGTTGCGTCATAAGCAAGCAATCTCGACACTGGAAGATTTGGCCGAAGGCAGCTTCAAAACAGTATTGCCAGAAGCGTCTGAAACCATCGCGGCTGATAAAGTGAAACGCATTGTGTTGTGTAGCGGTAAGGTTTACTACGATTTGATTAATCGTCGTGAAGCGCTACAAAAAGAAGACGTTGCTGTGGTTCGCTTGGAGCAATTGTATCCGTTCCCATACGCTGATCTAGAAGCGGTATTGGAACCTTACAAAAATGTTGAGAGCTTGGTTTGGTGTCAAGAAGAGCCGAAAAACCAAGGTGCTTGGCATGCCAACCGCCACCGTATGAATCGAGTATTGGAAAAACTGTACCCAGAATTGAAGATTCGCTTTGCGGGTCGTATTTCGTCAGCTGCTCCTGCAGCGGGTTACATGTCAGTCCATGTTGAAGAGCAAGAAGCACTGGTCAACGACGCACTAGTTGGTTAGTACCATAGCCTGTCAGAGATAAGGGTATAAAATGAGTATTGAAATTAAAGCACCTACTTTTCCAGAATCCGTAGCCGATGGAACCGTTGCTACTTGGCACAAACAGCCAGGCGAAGCTTGTTCTCGTGATGAGCACATCGTTGATATCGAAACCGACAAAGTGGTTCTTGAAGTGGTTGCACCAGCTGATGGTGTGATCTCTGAAATTATTAAAAACGAAGGCGACATCGTACTAAGCGATGAAGTTTTGGCAAAATTTGAAGAGGGTGGTGCGGCTGCATCTGCTCCAGCAGCAGAACAAACAGCGGCTCCTGCAGCGTCTTCTGCTGCCAAAGAAACGGTACAAATCAAAGCACCCACTTTCCCAGAGTCTGTTGCAGATGGTACGGTTGCAGCTTGGCACAAACAGCCAGGTGAAGCTTGTTCTCGTGACGAGCATATCGTTGATATTGAAACCGATAAAGTGGTTCTTGAAGTGGTTGCGCCTGCGGATGGTGTGATTGGTGATATTGCCAAAAACGAAGGCGACACTGTACTGAGTGATGAAGTATTAGCGTCATTCCTAGTCGGCGCTTCTGGTGAAGCAGCTGCTCCTGCAGCACAAGCTTCTGCTCCTGCTGAAGCTGGTGATGAAGATGGCGTTGCTGGTCCTGCAGCACGTAAAGCGCTTGCTGAAGCGGGCTTAACGCCAGCTCAAGTGAAAGGCACTGGTAAAGGTGGTCGTATCACTAAAGAAGACGTTGAAGCGGCGGCGAAAGCTAAGCCAGCAGCAGCGCCAGCAGCGAAAGCAGCTCCTGCAGCTATGCCAGCTTTGGGTGCAGATGGTCGTGTTGAAAAACGCGTTCCTATGACGCGTCTGCGTGCCACTATCGCGAAACGTTTGGTTGAAGCACAACAAACAGCGGCAATGTTAACGACATATAACGAAGTTAACATGGGTCCTGTGATGGAAATTCGTAAGAAGTACAAAGACGAATTCATGAAGGTTCATAACGGCACGAAACTAGGTTTCATGTCTTTCTTCGTGAAAGCGGCAACAGAAGCCCTAAAACGCTTCCCAGCGGTAAATGCTTCTATCGATGGTAACGACATGGTTTACCATGGTTACCAAGATATCGGTGTAGCGGTTTCTACGGATCGTGGTTTGATGGTGCCTGTATTACGTAACACAGAAGCCATGGGTCTTGCTGATATCGAGTCTTCTATCATGGATTTTGCTATTCGTGGTCGCGAAGGCAAATTGGGTATGGACGACATGCAAGGTGGTACCTTCACCATCACTAACGGTGGTACTTTCGGTTCCTTGATGTCTACGCCAATCATTAACCCACCACAAACCGCTATCTTGGGTATGCACAAAATCCAAGAGCGCCCAATGGCGGTAAATGGTCAAGTTGTGATCCAGCCAATGATGTACCTGGCTCTGTCTTATGACCACCGTATGATCGACGGCAAAGAAGCGGTTCAGTTCTTAGTAACTATCAAAGAGTTACTAGAAGATCCAGCGCGTCTATTGCTTGAAATCTAAGGTACTTGAAATCTAAGGATTCATACTCATCTAGTGGTATGAACTGAATACTGAGCGGCTTCTTTCATATTAAGTCGCTCAGTCTGACTGAAAAATGGGACCTCTTATGTCTGATAAATTTGATGTTGTTGTAATTGGTGGCGGCCCTGGTGGTTATGTGGCTGCAATCCGTGCTGCTCAGCTTGGTCTGAAGACAGCTTGTATCGAAAAATGGTTAGACAAAGACAGCAAGCCGCGCCTTGGCGGTACTTGTTTGAACGTTGGCTGTATTCCTTCTAAAGCTTTATTGGATTCTTCGCAAAAATACCATGATGCGAAAGACAGCTACGGCGTACACGGTATTAGTGTTGGCGATGTTGCTATGGATGTGAATGCCATGGTTGATCGTAAAGACAAGATCGTTGACCAACTAACGAGCGGTATCACAGGTTTGTTCAAAGCAAACGGTGTAACCAGCTTCGAAGGTTTCGGTAAGCTGCTTGCGAACAAAAAAGTAGAATTCACTGCGCACGACGGTACTGTTACTGTCTTCGAAGCAGAGAACGTTATTCTTGCAACGGGTTCTGTGCCTGTGAACATTCCGCCAGCGCCACGTACTGGTGACATCATCGTTGATAACGAAGGTGCACTTGAGTTTCGTGAAGTACCTAAGCGTTTAGGTGTTATTGGTGCTGGTGTTATCGGTCTTGAGTTGGGTTCTGTATGGGCGCGTTTGGGTTCTGAAGTAACTGTGCTTGAAGCACAAGATGCTTTCTTAAGCCTATGTGACCAAGACTTGTCGAAAGAAGCGGCTAAGATCTTCAAGAAGCAGAAACTAGACATCCGTACTGGTGCTCGAGTAACGGGTAGCCAAATTAACGGCGAAGAAGTGGAAGTGACTTACCTTGATGCAAAAGGTGAAGAGCAGAAGCAAACCTTTGATAAGTTGATCGTTGCGGTAGGTCGTAAGCCTTTCACTGACGGCTGCTTGGCAGGAGATTCTGGCGTTAACTTGGACGAACGTGGTTTCGTATTTGTTGACGAGCAATGCCGTACTTCTGTACCTGGCGTGTTCGCGATTGGTGACATCGTTCGTGGGCCAATGCTGGCTCATAAAGCGTCTGAAGAAGGTGTGATGGTGGCAGATATCATCGCCGGTCACAAAGCGCAAATGAACTACGATTGCATTCCTTCTGTTATCTACACTCATCCAGAGCTTGCTTGGGTTGGTAAAAACGAGCAAGAACTTAAAGCGGAAGGCGTTAAATACAAAGTGGGTAAATTCCCATTTGCAGCCTCTGGTCGTGCTATGGCAGCAAACGACACAGATGGTTTTGTTAAGATCATTGCTTGTGAAGAAACAGACCGTATCCTAGGTTGCCATATCATTGGTGGTCATGCGGCTGACTTGATTGCGCAAGCAGTAATTGCAATGGAATTCGGCTCAACAGCAGAAGACATTGCGTTGACTGTATTCGCTCACCCAACAGTAAGTGAAGCAGTTCATGAAGCAGCCTTGGCTGTGGATGGTCACGCAATTCACGTTGCGAACCGTAAAAAGCGTTAATAAAAATTAGATTTGCCGGCTCTTAAGTCGGCATTTTCTGTCTTAATCGACAGAACTTATGTCAATCATTCAGATGAGCGGAAGAATCAAATGAACCTACATGAATATCAGGCTAAACAGCTTTTCGCTGAATACGGCCTGCCAGTATCGACAGGGTACGCAGTAGATGCGCCAGAAGAGGCGGTCGAAGCTGCGAAAAAAATTGGTGGCGACAAGTGGGTTGTTAAAGCTCAAGTTCACGCAGGTGGCCGAGGTAAAGCGGGCGGTGTAAAACTTGTTGATTCTTATGACGAAGTAAAAGCTTTTGCGGCTAACTGGTTAGGTAAAAACCTAGTTACTTACCAAACAGACGCTAATGGTCAGCCAGTTGCTAAGATTCTAGTTGAGTCTTGCACTGACATCGCAAACGAATTGTACCTAGGTGCTGTTGTTGACCGTTCGACTCGTAAAGTGGTTTTCATGGCCTCTACTGAAGGTGGTGTGGAAATCGAGAAAGTTGCGGAAGAAACGCCAGAACTTATCCATAAAGCCATCATTGATCCGTTAGTCGGTGCACAACCTTACCAAGCGCGTGAAATGGCATTCAAAATGGGTCTAAACCCAACTCAAATCAAGCAGTTCACTAAGATCTTCCTTGGTTTGTCACAAATGTTCCACGACTACGACTTTGCCCTACTAGAAATCAACCCTCTAGTCATCACTGACGAAGGTAACTTGCACTGCTTAGACGGTAAGATCAACATCGACAGCAACGCGGTATACCGTCAGAAGAAAATGCAAGAGTTCCACGACCCATCTCAAGAAGATGAACGTGAAGCACATGCGGCTCAGTGGGAACTTAACTATGTTGCACTAGACGGTAACGTAGGTTGCATGGTCAACGGTGCCGGCCTAGCAATGGGTACCATGGACATCGTAAACCTACACGGTGGTAAGCCAGCTAACTTCCTAGACGTTGGTGGCGGCGCGACGAAAGAGCGTGTAGCGGAAGCATTCAAAATCATCCTTTCTGACAGCAATGTTAAAGCCGTTTTGGTTAACATCTTCGGTGGTATCGTACGTTGTGACATGATCGCAGAAGGTATCATTGGTGCGGTTGAGCAAGTTGGTGTAAACGTACCTGTTGTTGTACGTTTGGAAGGTACTAACGCAGAGAAAGGCCGTGAAGTTCTAGCTAACTCTGGTCTAGACATCATTGCTGCAACAAGTCTAAAAGACGCAGCTGAACAAGTTGTTAAAGCTGCGGAGGGCAAATAATAATGTCTGTCTTAATTAACAAAGATACGAAAGTCATCTGTCAGGGTTTTACTGGCGGACAAGGTACGTTCCACTCTGAGCAAGCGATTGCTTACGGAACGAAAATGGTTGGTGGTGTAACGCCTGGTAAAGGCGGTCAAACTCACCTAGGTCTTCCTGTGTTCAACACAGTGAAAGAAGCAGTAGAAGAAACAGGCGCGGAAGCTTCTGTTATCTACGTTCCAGCTCCTTTCGTTAAAGACTCTATCCTAGAAGCCGCTAACGCTGGTATCAAGCTGATCGTTTGTATCACTGAAGGTGTACCAACGCTTGATATGCTTGATTGTAAAGTTAAATGTGACGAGCTAGGTGTTCGCCTAATCGGTCCTAACTGCCCAGGTGTGATCACACCAGGTGAATGTAAGATCGGTATCATGCCAGGTCACATCCACTTGCCAGGTAAAGTCGGTATCGTATCTCGTTCTGGTACTTTGACTTACGAAGCGGTTAAGCAAACAACGGATGCTGGTTACGGTCAATCTACTTGTGTTGGTATCGGTGGTGATCCAATCCCAGGTACTAACTTCATCGACGTTCTAGAAATGTTCCAGAACGATCCACAAACCGAAGCCATCGTTATGATCGGTGAAATCGGTGGTACAGCGGAAGAAGAAGCGGCTGCTTACATCAAAGCAAACGTAACTAAGCCTGTTGTGTCTTACATTGCTGGTGTTACTGCACCTGCTGGTAAGCGTATGGGTCACGCTGGTGCGATTATCTCTGGCGGTAAAGGTACAGCTGACGAGAAATTCGCAGCGCTACAAGACGCTGGTGTTAAAACGGTTCGTTCTCTTGCTGACATAGGTTCAGCATTGAAAGAGATCACTGGCTGGTAAGCGAAAGTGCTTTTTTGATCATCATTGATGATAAAATCCTCGCCATTGGCGGGGATTTTTTTTGCGAGAATATTATGTCGGAATGCCCATTTTGTCAGCAAGATGCTGCTTGTGGCCTAGAAAAAGAACAACAATGTTGGTGTTTTGTAGAATCTATTCCTCAGCAAATGTTGGATTTATTACCAACAGAAGCACAGGGCGTAGCTTGTGTTTGTCACAATTGCATACGTTTATATTTAGACAACCCAGACCTTTTTCGATTTGCCTACAGGGTAAAAAAATAAAATAACTTATCACCAAATTGAATTTTATGAACAATAATAAAGTATTCAGACTGGGAGGTTTACGGAATGTTTCAAAAGTCTCTGTACGATATTGCAGTCATAGGTGGCGGTATTGTGGGCTTATCCACGGCGTGGCAGTTACAAACGCGTTATCCAAAATATCGAATTTTATTGATAGAGAAAGAGGCGCAAGTCGGTTTGCATCAAACGAGTCATAACTCTGGTGTGATTCACTCTGGTGTCTATTATGCACCGGGTTCGCTTAAAGCCGATTTCTGCTTTCGCGGTGCAAAAGACACCAAAGCTTTCTGCCGTGAACACGGTATTGATTATGAAGAGTGCGGAAAATTGTTGGTTGCCACCAATGAGGTGGAAGTTGAGCGAATGTTGGTTTTGTATAAGCAATGTCGTGAAAATGGTTTAAAGGTAGAATTACTTGATGCAGCGGAATTAAAGCGCCGGGAGCCAAATATTAAAGGCGTTGCCGCAATGCATGTGCCCACTACAGGTATAGTGAATTATCAGCAAATTTGCCTAAAATTGGCTGAGTTATTTAAGCATGCGGGTGGTGCCTTGATGTTAGAAAGTGAAGTGGTGGATTTGGA
This sequence comes from Marinomonas sp. ABL3_031, assembly GCF_056161265.1. Taxonomy (NCBI): domain Bacteria; kingdom Pseudomonadati; phylum Pseudomonadota; class Gammaproteobacteria; order Oceanospirillales; family Oceanospirillaceae; genus Marinomonas; species Marinomonas sp. ABL3_031. The sequence goes on along the minus strand of NZ_JBSWYU010000002.1, from coordinate 130,264 downwards.
AGAACACAATCATTATGTTGACATCAAATTAAAAAAAGGTCGTTTACCGGTCGATTTTCTGGTCAGTTGTGGTGGCTTAATGGCTGATCGATTGAGTAAAATGCTGAACATACCCACGGACTTTCAAATTATTCCTTTTCGTGGTGAGTATTATCAATTACCCGCACATCACAATAATATTGTGAAGCACCTCATTTACCCTATTCCCGATCCTGATTTACCTTTTCTTGGGATTCACCTGACTCGTAGGATGGATGGCTCGATAATGGTTGGTCCGAATGCAGTACAAAGCTGGAAGCGAGAAGGGTATGGTCGCATTAATTTTAGTGTAAAAGATGTGGCTGAGATGTTGTCTTTTCCTGGTTTCTGGTGGTTACTCAAAACCTATTGGAAAACCGGTCTCATTGAGACGAAAAATTCTTGGTTTAAATACGGTTATTTACAGCAAGTACGCAAGTATTGTGATGCGATTAAATTGAAAGATTTACAACCTTATCCCTCTGGAGTTCGTGCACAAGCTGTGATGAAAGATGGTTCATTGGTACATGACTTCCTGTTTGCTAATAGTAAGCGCACTTTACATGTCTGCAATGCGCCTTCTCCTGCCGCAACCAGTGCCTTCCCCATTGGCGCTTACATTGCTAATAAAGTCGATGACCAAATGACGACTATTTAGTGGATGATGGCTAGTGAAAGAGAGCTGGTTCGACTCTTTGTTAAGGATAAGTGTCAGCAATGTAAAGGCATGCCAGCATAGGTTTGCTGAGGTTTGGCGAAGACGCAGCAAGCAAACCAATTGGGCATACAGCAAATTTAGTGGTTTGCTGCAAAGACACAATGTGGATTTAACGCCTTTGCCAATTTGGATGCCTTTAACCTTCCCTTTTTCACCTTGAGGTCATCAAGCTTTCTTGATGACCGGAAACCGGGGCTTACCAGCGTTTAGCCACACCGATAATAATGGATCCCTCTCCAGTATGCCCAATCAGCGGACTTCGTTTGATATCGCTGGAATAGAAATCGTAGCGCGCCATTATTAAACCAAACCAGGTTTCACTGAACTGATACAGGGCTGTCAGATCCACAAAAGTTGTTAGGGTATCATTTGATGTATATTGGCTGCGGTCATTGTTTACCTCATGACTTTTTACCTCATATAAATAGCGACTTAATGCCGAGTTTCGATAAGTCACTCCGGTGCCTAAATCAACATTGAGTAAGTCAAACTGCGTGACATAGCCAACTTTGCTAGAAAGCGAATAGCCTTTATGGGAAGTGCCTGAAACATCCCCAAGCAGCTCGGATGAAAGGTAGAAGTTGTCATCGAGACGATAATTGATTCCTAACGTAGCATCGACACCGCTTTTTCGGTGGATGCCGTTAAAGATGATGGAGTCTTCTTGATCCGCATGAGAGTCACGATATTCAATAGCGGCACTCACTTCCGTCTTATCGGTTTCAAAAAAAGTATAGGACAACCCGTCCACGGCGATTTTGGCATTTTCAAACGAATAGGAGGCATAGGGTAGGAGTGCTATGTCACCATGATCGGTTTTCGCATAACCTGAAAAGTCACTTCCGACGATGATGCCTAAGGTAAATCCCTCAGATTCACCAATGCCCTGAAAAGCGGCTTGTGCTGTATTAACCGTGCCGAGGCTGGCCCCGAGTAAGCAAATAATGCGTGTCCATTGATTCATGAATTCAATCTCATCTGGTGTCTGTATTTGATGTTTATTTTAGAGAATCTAAAGATCTAAGATGTCTCATCGTGATGGGAAGAACAGTTTTAAAGGCAAGATGAGTCTTGGTGTCACTGAGCTTAACTGGCATCTTGTTTTGTTAATATTGATGGGTAGACTTTTTTCACATTTTTACTGCGCTATCTGCTATACCAAGTTGTGTGAGTATAGATAATCATTGTCACAAGAAAAAGGACTGATAATCAGTCCTTTTAGCGGTGTGTTGAGGAGAGATTGGGTCTCGTTAGGGCATTACGAGCAATGCTCAATTCAACTCAGCAATTAGGGACTCCCTGAAGTATCTTGATGAACTCTTTGAATTACCTGTTGCACGGGGTTGAGATTTCCACCAAATGGGTGTTTTGCATCAAACACCTCCAGCGGAATATCTGGTGTAATACCACGACCTTCCCAGAGGACACTGTTACTGTCAATATAGATTTCATTCGATATATTAAGTTGCCACCCATTGGGCAGGTGTTTGGTTAAAATGTCCGATAAAGCGCCACTGGTTGATTCGCCAATCTGCGTTACATTTGGTAAAGCTCGTAACGCTAAGACCATTACTTCACCACCACTGACTGTGGTTTCTGAGGTTAGTACATAAACCGGCCCTGAGAAGCGTTTTTCAGGTTCAGGGTAAGGGGTTACAAATATAGGATAGGGCGCTTGATGAAGTGCGTCATGTGCACGTTTTGAAAAAGCCAATTTAGCTTGGTCAGTAAAGCGTGCGGCGACATCTCTGGCTGGGAAATTATGTCCACCGTAGTTGACACTTAAGTCAAGGATCACTGCGGTAACCTGTCGCTCATTGAAAAGTGAAATGGCGTCATCAAGAATACTTTGTAACTCGGCTCTATCTTCCGCAGGATGTTCAGTCCCTTTGCCCGCATAATTGTAGGTGGCAAGGAATGCAATATAGCCGATATCGTCCGCAGTAATGCCATATTGGACCATGTTGTGGCCCGCCATTTTACCTTGGCCTTTGAGCACGTTTTGGCGAATGTCTTGCTGCCAATATTTTTGAATGAGTTTTTCCGTCATTTGATATGGCTGTATTTTTTGCTGTGCAGCCAATCGCGTAATTTCTGGTGTTAATTTGCCCCGCTTGGGGGAGTATCCGACGACGGTTCCATCTACTGTTCGCGACAAGCTTAAATGGGCATCGTTGAGGGGGTAGATCATGGCGGAAAGTAACTTAAATAATCTGTCATCATCAAGATCGTTAGAGATCTCTTGGCGCGCTTGTTTCACTGTGGCTTCCCAATCCACACGATATAAATCAAAAAAGGCATAGTGAGTACGCATCAGGCTGGCGAAAGCATTAAAAGTCGAGATTGGGTCGTCTGGGACAGTGATATTGCAACGCTCGGGAACTTGACTGACTCTTTGAAATTGAATTGCATAGGTTTCAAATGGCTCCGAAAAGTAGAGGTTTTGTCCATCTGTGCTGGTAATCAACTTTGCGTTGGGTACCTCATCCAGTGCATAAGATGAAAATGCGTTCGCAAGATTCTCATCAGCAATGCATATTTCGGGGGTTATATTATAAGCCTTGATTTCTGTTGAGTTGGCATCAATCAAATAGCCGTAACCATTGGATTGCCAGATCCCATGAAATTGCGGAGGTAATGTATCCTCTTTCGTGATAAAGGGTAAGTATATGCAAGCTGTGATGCATCCGCATAGACCTATCAATGCAATGAGTTTTATTGAATGGCGCATCTCTTCATCTCCAAAATGCTAACAAGTGTATTGAGTGAAAATCGATTTGGTGTGCCATTTTGCTGGATGGAAGAAAAGAAAGTGTCTCTTAAGGATATCTCGGACAATTAAGAGACATATCATGGGGATGAGTGTGGTTGTGTGATTTGTCTTTATGGACATATAGAGACATGCAGTATGCATACTATGGGAAAGTATCATGAGCAGAATGTTGATTCTGCTTTCTAAAAGCACTTTTGGTGATAACCGTCTCATATTTGAAGGTTATCTAGAAAGAAGAATAGGAGGCAAAATCAAGATCACAGACAATGAGTGCCGCTATTCAAAAAGTAAGCTCTGTTCACGTACTCTTTCTAATTGTTCATTAAGCGCTTGATCCAAACTTAGGGTTAAGACCTTAACCTTGGTTGCCAATATGCCTTGCCAGATGTTATCAGCAATCTGGATGGACTCCCCTTGGATTTGAATGATCAAATCCACTTGGTGTTTGGGCACTAATGCGGATATTTCACTGGGTGAATAAACGGTGGAACCCAACACCTTGGTACGATTATTCCATGGTTCATCGTCAATAAAGGCGACGATGCTGACGGGTCTGCCAACTTTGCCTTGCAGTAGGGCTTCTGCCAAGCAAAAACAGCGATAATCTATGCCAATAAAAAGCGTGTTCAGGGGACGTTGTTTGCCTTTAAACAGCGTACGCAGTTTGTTTGAAATGGTTTGAATGAGATGAGGGCACTTGGTCATGACATTATTTAAGACAGACATTATAGGGTCTTATTGTAACGCTGTTTAGGGCGGCCACCAGTCTTATAATCTAGTGTCATATTGACTTGACCTTGAGACTCTAAATATTCCAAATATCGGCGTGCAGTAATTCGGCTCAAGCTTACCGCTTCACCGATATCGTCCGCAGTGAAAGGCCCGTTGTCCATTTTTTTCAGATGTTTAAGCAACACCTCTAAGGTATTTTCGTCTATTCCTTTCGGGGTTTTACGGCTTTTATCTTGGCTGGATTTTTTGCGAAATAAAGCGTCGATATCTTGTTGATCGACTCTGTCCATTTTATTGATACGTTGCTTGAACTCAGTATAATCGGCCAAAGCTTGTTCAACCCTAGACATACGAATGGGTTTGACCAAATAATCCATTACGCCCAATTGAATGGCTTTTTCAATGGTTTTGGTTTCTCGTTCAGCCGTGGTCATGATGAAGCTTACATTGGGTAAGTCATGTTTAAGCCTTTGGATGAGCTGTAAGCCGTTACCATCGGGAAGACTAATATCTACCATGACCAACTCCGGCTGAAAGGCAGTAGCTTTGAGCTGCGCTTCGGCCAAGGACTCACAAACGGCCACCACATTGTATCCCGCTTGTTGATTAATGGTGGATTCAAGCACGTAGCTGGCTCTAAGGTCATCTTCCACAATCATTACTGCAATGCTGGTCATTTTTTTAACGCCTGTTTGTCCAAATATATACTAAATACAGTGGTATTTTCTTCGCTACGTTCCCAATCCAAACTGCCGTGAAATTGGTCGACGATTTTCTTCACCAGATAAAGTCCAATACCATTTTGCTCGGTATTGTGCTTGCTGCTTATGCCAAAGTCTAATATTCGACTTTCTAACTTGGCGTCCACACCGGCACCACTGTCTTCTACCTGTAGCATAATATGTGCATTACGGTCACTGATAAAGAGCTTAACGAAAGCCGCTCTCACATGCCGATTATGCCATGCCGCCAGCATGGCATTGTCAAGTAAATTGCCTAGCAGGGTGACCAAGGCTTCATTGATTTGCGGGGAATAAAGGCCGAGCTGACAATCGCTGTCGATCACTAACTCTAGCTGTAGGCCTTTTGCTTTATTATGCTTTGCAAAAATGAGTCCTGCGACGGCACTGTTTTCAATGGTTTGAATGATCTGGCGCAGCATGGCTTGGTCACCATCACTTTCTTGCTGCAAAAATTCTACCGCCTCTGGATAGTGTTCGGCTTGAAGCATGCCCGACAGCACATTCAGACGATTGGTATATTCATGGGTTTTGGCGCGCAGTAAGTCGGCGTAGTTTTTTGTGCTGGTGAGTTCTTGTTCGAGGGATTTCTCACCATGATCAGGGTAAAACACAATGACGTAACCAAAGGTATCTTTTGAATAGGCTAAGGGATAAAGCGTAGCGAGAAAATCCAGTTTACCGATACTGAAATGCTGTTGAATAATTTGACCTTGCGCTTCCAGTACAAAGTGAGAAAGGCTCTGTGAATAATGTTTCAATGATTTATTGATCACTTCATTTGGCGTGAGCGCTTTCATGGTCAGCCATTCCATTGCCATGCTATTGACGGCAGTAATTTGTTGTTCGTGATTGACCGCAATGATGCCATCACGAATGCTGTCGAGAATGAGTTCTTGTTCTTTAAACTTTTGAACAATTTCCTCAGGCTCAAGGGTTAAAAAAGTGCGTTTTAACTTGGCGATAAATATCATGGCGATTAATACGCCAATAAAATACAGTAGAATCACCAACCAAGCGGCTTCTTTTAGGTGTTGATAGATAAGCTCACTGGTGGTCTTGGATAAATAACCAACGCTGACGACACCAATAATCTTGTCTTGATCAAATATCGGTGTGAAGTTTCGTATGGCTTCTCCTAAAGACCCTTTTGCCACATTGGTGTAGCTTTGACCCAACTTTAGTGCGGGATAGATATCTTCACCTATAAAAGCTTGACCTACGCGCTTAGCTAAGGGGTGACTAAGACGAATAGCCTGATCATTCACCACAACAATGAAAGAGGCGTCGGTTTGTTCGCGAATGTCTTCCACATAGTTTTGTATATTGAGTGCCTGTCCTCGGTTGCTGTTTTTTACGGCTTTAATGACTTTGTCGTCATGGGCGATGATTCTTGCCAATTCCAATCCGCGTTGACTGATGTTGTCTAAATAGGTTGTGCGTAACACATAACCAAACGTGGCGGCTGCAGCGATAATGAGCAGTGTGATAGTGGATATGGTGATCAGAGCGAGATAGGACTTGAGCGTCATATTTGAGATAGGTTTTGACAAAAATAAAAGCCCAATTATAGCTCATTAAAACAGGCGACTAAAGCTGACAAAGAAAAGCGGAGGTTGAAAGGGTGATCAGAAGAGGGGCTGGAATCCCCCTCCCGATCAAGGGTGAACAGGTTAGGCGATTGATTGAACCACAATGGTGGCAAGGATCAACATGAAGGCACCGCCAATTCGTGAAGAAATTTGGGCAAATGGCATCAATTCCATACGTTTGCTGGCTGCTAGTACCGCAACATCGCCCGTGCCGCCCATATTGGCCATACACAAACCACCAGTAATCGCCGCTTCGATAGGGTAAAAGCCCATTAACCAACCGACTAAACCAGCACCAAGAATAGCGCCCATGACGGTAGTGAAGACTAAGAAGAAGTATAAAGGCGACAAAGCATCCATAATCTGGTTTAGATTTGTGTAAGCCACACCGATACCTACTAAAAGGGCAGGTGTTAAGTTACTTACAACAAATTTGTACCAAGAATGTGCAGCGTTCTCTAACGCTTTTGGCATGATGCCAGAGACCTTGATCAAGGCGATCGACAAGATCATCAAGGCATAAGTGTGCATACTGATAAAGCTAGAAAGAACCGTACCAACAAAGTACATGCTCATTGCTAACAAAGCGCCCACACCCAAAATCGTGACATTTAACGAGCTGCTTTCTTCGCTGTCATCAACCATGGCTTTTTGACCACGAATCAGTTGACCGTTACCAGTTAGGCTGGGTGCCATTTGACCGAGTTTGTTCAACAGGCCCGCCATAACAATAGCGATGGCATTACCAATAGCCAAGGCTGGAACCATTTGTGACATCAAGGTTTCTGCGTTCATGCCAGTTTTGCCAGACATGATTTCCACCAAAGGCACAGCACCTGCACCCATACCGCCACCCATAATTGGTAGCGCGATCAGCATCACAGAGTCATAGAAATCTTTGCTTAGCAGCATACCGACGACACCGGTAAGAACACAGGCAACAAAAGCGGAACCAAGAATTACAGGAATGTATTTTAGTGCGGCTTTTTTCAGGGTTTGCGTGTCCATTCCCAGAATTGAGCCAGTGACCAAACTGGCGACATAGAAGGCAAGGAAACCACCGCTTTTCATAAAGGTGGTGACATTTTCATCCGCTTTGGTCGGAAAGAAACCACTGTGAAAAATTTTCATAAAGGTGGTGACATTTTCATCCGCTTTGGTCGGAAAGAAACCACTGTGAAAAAGATAGGCTGAGCCAAAAATGACCACAATTGCACCACCACCAAAAAATTGGTTGATGATAGGTGTTCGGTCACCGATAAAGTTGAGTATGGCGCCGACAACCACCATAATGCCTAAAGCTCCAATCATGCCTCCTGGCATTTTTCCTGCAAAAGTTGCCATAAAAATAATAATGCCGGCAATGGCTAGAATAGCTTTGCTGATACGTTGGTCACGTACCGTCATGGTTTCGTTAATGATCATGTTTGACTCACTATTTTTTTGTTTGTTTTTTGAATAGCGCCGCAGTCTACCAAGCTTCTTCCCGAGCGGAAGTTCTGGAGACTTTAATGAAACTAAAGAAAGCTTTTGAAAGTTTTGTAATTCGTTTGAAGTGCCTTTTAAGAGGAATAGCTCATGATAAGAGATGTAATACCAATGGATGCCGAAGCTATTGTGGTCATCTATAACCATTATGTCGCCAATACCGTGGTGAGCTTTGAAGAAGAGACCCTTGATGCCAGTGATCTTTTACAAAGGATAGAGACGGTGCAAGCGGCTGGCTTACCTTGGTTGGTTTATGAAATGGATGGCGACATAGTGGGCTATGCTTATGCGACTCAATGGAAAGCCCGTTCAGCGTATCGATTTGTGGTTGAGGTCAGTGTGTATTTGCATGCTGAGCAGGGCGGAAAAGGCTTAGGGACAAAGCTCTATCAGGCATTATTTGAACGGCTCAAAGCCCAAGATTTACAAGCTGTGATTGGTTGTATCACTTTGCCGAATGCTCCCAGTGTGGCTTTACATGAAAAGTTTGGTATGCGAAAGGTTGGGCATTTTGAAAAAGTGGGGCGAAAATTTGATGCTTGGCACGACGTGGGCTACTGGCAAGTCATGCTTTAGCCTGAAAAGAATCTATAGCAGAGGGAACACCCAGTGAAAACACATTTGGCCTTATTGGCAGATTACAACCTGTGGATGAATAAGCAAATTTATCGTGCTGCAGCACAGCTTGAAGAAGAGCAATTAACCCAAGACAGAGGTGCATTTTTCTCTTCCATATTAGGCACTTTGAATCATAACTTGGTGGGAGACATTATTTGGCTGAAGCGATTTGCAAATCACCCTGACGCTCAGCTGGCGTTACAAGACATGCAAACTTACCCTCAACCAAGCCGCTTGGATGAAAGCCTCTATAGGCTTTTGGAGGATTGCCAACAAGCACGTCAAACACTCGATCAGCTTATCATCAATATGATTGCAGACTTATCGGATGCGTCACTCAAGCAATCACTCACTTATCACAACACAAAAGGCCAGCAAGCTAGTAAAGAGTTTGGTTTATTGCTGCTGCATTTCTTTAATCATCAAACGCATCATCGTGGCCAGCTCACCACTTTGTTGAGCCAAGCAGGCATCGATACCGGTGTTACCGATCTCTTGGCGTTAATTCCAAATCAATAAAATAGCCAGTGAGACGTCTCACTGGCTTGATTGCTTTATTTGCGTTTGCCGCCTTTGCCTTGTACGGCTTTAAAACGAGGGTTGTCTTTGCAGATGACAAACACACGACCGCGACGTTTCACCACTTGGCAATTTGGGTGGCGTTTCTTGGCACTTTTTAGAGAAGATAAAACCTGCATCTATTTGTTTCCTTTCAATTTACGATCACCAAAACGGCGTTTGAAGTTATGAACACGTCCTTCCAATTGCGCAGAGCGTTGCTGACCTGTGTAGAAAGGGTGTGATGCCGAAGACACATCAATAGAGTGATACGGATAAGTTTTACCGTCTTTCCATTCCAGAGTTTGGCTGGTTTTGATGGTCGATCCAATCAGAAAATACGTATCAGCACTGGTGTCATGGAAAATCACGGTTCGATAATCTGGGTGTATGTTAGCTCGCATAAAAAATCTCCTAAACTCGATTTATTGTTTTGTTATAACATATCAATTTTTTAATTAAAACATTAATGAGAATTATTTTCAATTATTACTAAGGCTGATCGGAAAGGCTTGAATACAAAAAGGTCTGAATTTAGAAAGGACTGAATTTAGAAAAGGCGTGGCTCATACCACGCCTTTCTATTGTTGTTTATTGACTGAGCAGCCTGCCACCAAACGCGACCAAAACGACCCCACAAACTCGCTCAATCCATTGCTTAAAAAGCGCAGCATTGCTCTTTACGTGTGAGGTGGTTAGTAACAAGGCCACCAAGGCGAACCAGATAAAATGAACCAGCGCGATATAAGATCCATAGGCGATGTTTAGCATCAAAGGGGCATCTAAAACGACCACCTGACTGTATAAAGAAACGATGAACAACATGGTTTTTGGGTTCAATGCGTTACAAGTAAAACCGCACCAAAAGGCCGAGCTTTTGTTACTCATGATACGCTTTGTTGGCTCTTTAGTCGGAGGCGTGTTCGCAGCGTACGGTTGAATACTTTCTTGTTTGATCGAGTATGGTTTAAGCCTGAAAACCAACCTTTTAATATCTGGCCAGAGTGCAGAAGCGCCTAACCAAATAAGATAGGTGGCGCCAAGCCAACGTAGTAACTCTAATAGCCAAGCATGATTCGCTAACACAATGCCAAGCCCGAGCAGGGTATAAGTGATGTGGACGCTGATCGCCATACCAATGCCCAGAGCGCACAGCACGCCTGCCCGTCTTCCTTGCAACAGAGACAGTTTTGACACCATGGCAAAGTCGGGTCCAGGGCTAATGACGGCTAATAGGGTAATCACCATGACGGAATAAAGTTCAAAATGATTCATAGAAAGCATGCTATTTTTCTCTTTTGTGTGAATAATATGATTATGAAATATTGATTGGTTCAATAAAAACGAAAAATAATGGTGAATATTGTGAGTAAAAATCACAGATATAGACAGCTTCCGCCTTTGAATGCTCTGCTGGCTTTTGAAGCGGCGGCACGATTACAGAGCTTCACCAAAGCCGCAGAAGAATTGCACCTGACACACGGTGCAATCAGCCGTGCTGTGGCGCAAATTGAAGAGCGCATCGGCGTGGCATTATTTAAGCGCCAGAATCGCAGAGTTTATTTAACCCTAGCAGGTCAGCGTTTGTTGAAAACCAGTCGTCAAACCTTGGATGCACTAACGGAAACAGTGGAAGAGATTCATCGTCATGATATCGATTCTCCCTTTTTAGTAGTGTCTTGTGAGCCCAGTTTGGCGATGCGTTGGCTAATGCCGCGATTGGGGCAATTTAAAACCCTTTGCCCAGAAATACACATTGATCTGCGTATGTCAGGTGGGCCGATTGATTTATTAGAGTCGGGCTGTGATCTTGCTATTCGACGCTTGGATTTTAGCGTCAAAGGCGATTATCAGATCACTAAGTTGTGTGCCGAGTTTGCTGGGCCTGTGTGCAGTGAAAGCTATTGGTTTGAGCAGATTCAGCAAGACCTCAATCAGGCGGATTGGCTGCACAGCAGAACACGCCCTCAAGCATGGCACGATTGGCTGTCGAGTCAAAAGGGCCACACTTGGCAGGCGCGTAATGAGCAATATTTTGATCACTTCTTTTATGCGTTGCAGGCAGCACAAGATCATCTTGGTATGGCAATTGGCTCAACGCCTTTGGTCTCTGATGACTTGCAAGCTCAGCGTTTGATTAGCCCGCTAGGATTGCAATCAACAGGCTATGAGTACGGTGTATTAACCTTAAATTCATTGGCTCAAGATCAAAGGATAAAACGCTTTACAGATTGGTTAATGGATTCCATGAATCCTGTTTGATCATTAACACCCATCGTCACTTTTCTGCTGAAACATTCCTATCCAGATGGTTCAAATAACGACTCGCTTTTGGGCGTGTCGTAATTTGTCATGCCTCGGACGCTCCCGAGCATAAGAATCACTATCTTTGATCTTATTATCAGGTCGAATCCTCGGTGCTATTTAGTCTGCGGTAGGCCAAGGCCTCATCGATACAGTGATAGGCCCATTATTTTGTACCACCCATGGCAGTTTTCAGACTGTCTTTGTAAGGAGCTGATTTGATGCAGCATTATTCAGGCTTTGGGTTGTTAAAGCACAGTTTTACACACCATGAAAACTGGCAACGGGTGTGGCGTAATCCAACCCCGAAAAAGAAATACGATGTCATCATAGTGGGTGGTGGCGGTCACGGTTTGGCAACAGCCTATTATCTTGCTAAAGAGTTTGGTGTGACCAATGTCGCGGTGATTGAAAAAGGCTTTTTAGGGGGGGGTAACACAGCACGAAACACCACCATAGTGCGCTCCAATTATCTTTGGGACGAAGCGGCGCACCTTTACGAACACGCCATGCAATTGTGGGAAGGCTTGTCGCAAGAACTCAACTACAACGTTATGTTTTCACAACGTGGCTGCTTGAACTTAGGTCATACTTTACAGGACATGCGCGACATTGAACGACGTGTTAATGCCAATCGTCTCAATGGTATTGATGGTGAAGTATTGGACGCCAAACAAGTGCAAGAAATCGTTCCGGTGTTAGATTGCTCTGAACATGCGCGTTATCCCGTCATGGGCGCGTCATGGCAGCCGCGTGCGGGTGTGGCCCGTCACGATGCGGTGGCATGGGGTTATGCCCGTGGTGCTGACGCCCATGGAGTGGACTTGATCCAACAAACCGAAGTGGAAGATTTAATCGTTGAAGACGGCACAGTTGTTGGTGTGAAAACAGCGCGCTATGGTGACATTCGGGCCGATCGCGTGGGCTGTGTGGTCGCCGGTAATTCCAGTGTGTTGGCCAACATGGCGGGCTTTAAACTGCCTTTAGAATCGCATCCATTGCAGGCGTTAGTGTCTGAGCCGATTAAGCCGATTTTGGATACCGTGGTCATGTCCAACCATGTGCATGGTTACGCCAGCCAATCAGACAAAGGAGACTTGGTCATTGGTGCGGGTATCGATGGTTACAACGGTTATGGTCAGCGCGGTTCCTTCCCAACCATTGAGCACACCATTCAAGCCATAGTGGAAATGTTCCCTGTGTTCAGTCGCGTGCGCATGAACCGTCAATGGGGTGGTATTGTGGATACTTGTCCTGATGCTTGTCCGATTATCAGTGAGACCCCGGTGAAAAACCTGTTCTTTAACTGTGGTTGGGGAACCGGTGGCTTTAAAGCGACACCAGGTTCAGGTCATGTGTTTGCAGCTTCCCTTGCAAAAGGGGAAATGCATGAGTTAGCCAAGCCATTTTCTATGTTTCGTTTTCATAATGGCGCGCTGGTGGATGAACACGGTGCCGCCGGTGTGGCGCATTAATTGGGCTAAAACAGAGTTTGGAGAATAGAGTATGTTCCATATTTTTTGCCCACATTGTGGTGAATATCGTGAAGAAGAAGAGTTTCACGCCAAAGGCGAAGCACACATTGCTCGTCCATTAGACCCAGATGCTTGCAGCGATGAAGAGTGGGGGGAGTTTTTGTATTTTCGTAAAAACCCGCGTGGCATTCATCATGAGCTTTGGGTGCATGCTGCAGGTTGCCGCAAATTTTTCAATATCACGCGCAACACGCAAACCTATGAAATTTTAGAAGTGTACAAGCTTGGCGAAACGCCATCGGTTGTGGCTGAGTAAAGGAGCCTGGTGATGTCTCAGAAAAATCGTCTTCAAGATGGCGGCCGCATTGATCGCAGCAAACCATTAACCTTCACGTTTAATGGTGAATCTTACCAAGGTTACGCTGGCGATAGCTTGGCGTCTGCCTTGATAGCCAATGGCGTTGACGTCATTGGTCGCAGTTTTAAATACAGTCGTCCGCGTGGTTTTGTTGCCGCTGGTGCCGAAGAGCCTAACGCTGTGGTACAGCTAGGGGCGACCGAAGCCACGCAAATTCCTAACGTGCGCGCCACCCAACAATCCCTTTACCAAGGTTTGGTGGCAGCTTCAACCAATGGTTGGCCTAGTGTTGAGACTGACTTCATGGGGTTAGTGGGCAAAATTGGTGGAAAAATGATGCCGCCAGGGTTTTACTACAAAACCTTCATGTTCCCGCAATCCATGTGGCCAACCTACGAATCCTATATTCGTAAAGCGGCGGGCTTAGGGCGTGCCTCGAAAGAAAAAGACGTCGATATTTACGACAAAATGAACCAGCACACAGATGTGTTGGTGGTGGGCGCTGGCCCTGCGGGTTTGATGACGGCATTAAGTGCGGCTCGTGGCGGCGCTCGCGTCATTATTGCTGATGAGCAAAGTGAATTTGGCGGTAGCTTGTTGAGCAGCAAAGAAACCATTGATGGCAAACCAGCAATGGAATGGGTCGCTGAAGTGGTTGCGGAGTTGAGTCAGTTTGACGATGTGCTCATGTTGCCCAACTCGCAAGTAAACGGATATCACGATCACAACTTCCTAACCATTCAACAACATTGTACCGATCAATTTGCTGATCGCGCGCCAAATGGTGCAGTGGCGCAGCGTTTGCACAGAGTGCGCGCTAAATGGGTGGTGTTAGCCACTGGCGCTCACGAGCGTCCTTTGGTATTTGGCAATAACGATGTACCAGGTTGTATGCAAGCCAGTGCGGTATCGACCTACATCAATCGATTTGGTGTGGTGCCGGGCAAGGAATTGGTACTCATGACAGCAAACGATGGCGCATACCAAACTGCCATAGATTGGCACGATGCTGGTCGTCATGTGGTTGCTATTGTGGATGCCCGTAAAAATCCACAAGGCAGCTTGATCGATGCCGCCCGTGAACGCGGCATCAGCATCATGGTTGGCTCAGGCGTGATTGAAGTACAAGGTTCCAAGCGCGTGACAGGCGTGTCCGTTGCGCCGCTGAGTGAGTCGGGTGATGAGGTTAACGGTGCCGTTGCCAAACTCAAAGCCGATACCGTTGCCAGTTCTGGTGGCTGGAGTCCGGTCATTCACCTGTCCTGCCATACGGGTGCGCGCCCAGTGTGGGATGAAGAAGTAATTGGCTTTTTGCCTGGCGCAACGGTACAGAAACAGTTAACAGCGGGTGCAATTAATGGCGCTTTTACCACTCAAGCGGCGTTATCGCAAGGTGTACAAGCGGCGGCAGATGCCTTAGCGCATTTAGGCCTAGAAGTGGCAGAGACTAAGCTGCCAACAACGCAAGAGATAGTACAAGGCAAAGCCATGGCCTTGTTCCATATTCCACACAATAAGCCAACGTCCAAAGCGCCTAAACAGTTTGTTGATTATCAAAACGACGTCACAGCAGCCGGTATTGAATTGGCCTGTCGCGAAGGGTTTGAATCCATCGAACATGTGAAACGTTACACCGCCATGGGCTTTGGTACAGATCAAGGTAAGTTAGGTAACATTAACGGTATGGCGATTGCCGCCAAAGCTTTGCAAAAAAGCATTCCAGAAACCGGCACGACGATATTTCGTCCAAACTATACACCAGTCACTTTTGGTGCCATTGCGGGTCGTGATTGCGGTGAATTGTTTGATCCGAAACGCTTCACAGCAATGCACGCGTGGCATGTGGAACAGGGCGCTAAGTTTGAGGATGTGGGTCAATGGAAACGTCCTTGGTACTTCCCAAAAGGCAATGAAACCATGCAGCAGGCGTTGAATCGCGAGTGTCTGGCAACGCGCGAGTCCGTGGGCATTTTGGATGCCTCGACGCTGGGTAAAATTGATATTCAAGGCAAAGACGCCCGTGAATTCCTTGGTCGTGTGTACACCAATGCGTGGGCAAAACTGGCAGTCGGTAAATGCCGTTATGGTTTGATGTGTGGTGAAGACGGCATGGTGTTTGACGATGGGGTCACCTCTTGTTTAGGGGAAAACCACTTCCTTATGACCACCACCACAGGTGGCGCAGCGCATGTTTTGGAATGGTTGGAGTTGTATCACCAAACCGAATGGCCAGAAATGGAAGTTTACTTCACTTCGGTAACCGATCATTGGTCCACCATGACCATCTCAGGTCCAAACAGCCGTAAGTTGCTGGAAAAACTAACGGAAGACGATGTCTCCAAAGACAACTTTGCTTACATGGACTGGAAGCAAATGACGGTGGCTGGTGTGCCTGCTCGTGTGTTCCGTATTTCTTTCACTGGCGAGCTATCCTTCGAGATTAACGTACAAGCCAACTATGGTATGCACGTTTGGAAAGCCCTTTTTGAAGCGGGTGAAGAATTTAATCTAACGCCATATGGCACAGAAACCATGCATATATTGCGTGCTGAAAAAGGCTTTATCATTGCCGGCCAAGACACGGATGGTTCGGTACATCCATTTGATTTGGGCATGCCGTGGGCGGTGGCCATGAAGAAACCTTTCAGCTTCATTGGTAAGCGCGGTATGCAGCGTGAAGATTGTGTTCGTGCTGATCGTAAACAGCTGGTGGGTTTAAAAACCGTCGATCCAACTGTGGTGCTGCCTGAAGGAGCGCAAGGGGTGTTTGATCCTAACGCGCCAATTCCAATGCCAATGGTGGGTCATGTAACGTCCAGTTACTGGAGTGCTTGTCTGGATCGCTCCATCGCCATGGGCTTTGTTAAAGGCGGCCACGATAAAATTGGTGAAAAAGTCTTTTACCCATTGGCAGATGGCCGAGTGATCGAAGCCGAGATTTGCCAACCCATATTCTTAGATCCAAAAGGGGAGCGCCAGCATGTCTGAGATGAATCAGGAAACACAAGAGCAAGCGCCTATCAAATTGGTGATGAACCAACTACCAGAAGCGGAAGTGCCATTTGAAAGCCCTTTGCATCATGTGGAATTAGCCAAAATTGCAGAGCATGGCGACACCCAAGGAGGTGTGCTGTTTCGTGAATTGTCCTTGGGCTTGTTGACCTTACGGTGTTCACCGAATGATGAGCAAGCGGCCAGCATTGAAGCAATACTGGGCCTTGCTTTACCCAGCAAACCACTCACATCCGTCTCTTCAGCGTCAGGGGAATTGACCGTGATGTGGATTTCCCCGGATGAGTGGTTATTGCAAGTAGCACAAGACAAAGCCTTTGAGCTGGAAACACGCTTTTTTGCCGAAGTCGGTGGGCATTATTCTCTAGTCAATGTGAGTGGTGGCAATACGGTATTTGAACTGTCTGGCGAAGACGTCGTAAAGGTACTGAAAAAGTCCACACCAATTGATTTTCACGACAGTGAGTTCCCCATTGGCAAAGTGGTTTCCAGTGTCTTTGCGAAAAGTGGCGCAACCATTTGTCGTACCGCTGAACAAAGTTATCAGTTAGTAGTAAGACGCAGCTTTGCCGACTACCTTTGGTTGTGGCTGCAAGATGCCAGCAAAGAGTACGGTTTAACCGTCACTTGTTAAGGCTTTTTTATACCACCCTTCATCCCTTCAAGACACCCAAAGGTGTAGTGATGGGCTTTTCGGACTGCCCTCTGAAAAGCCCATTGCTTTACCCCAATTAAAAGAGACTTTTTCATGAAAACAAAAGTAGCGCCTTGGATTTTTACGGCAAGCTGTCCGAGTATTTTGGGTACGGTGGATGTGGTGACTCGTTATATGGCGGAAGCCGGCAACTACATTGACGAAATACATTCTTTTGATGACAGAGAGTCGGGGCGTTTCTTTATTCGTATTGAATTTTTGCCGCAAAATGAGCATTTTAGTGAACAATCTTTTGCAGAAGCATTTGCGGAACGTGCGGCTGAATTCAACATGGAATGGACGTTAACGGCACCTGATCATAAGCCGAAAGTGGCCATTATGGTGTCAAAGTACGACCATTGTTTGAATGACTTGCTGTATCGTTTTCGTACCGGTCAATTGAACATAGAGGTAACTGTGATCATTTCCAATCACCCAGATTTGGAAGACTTGGCCAAATGGCATGGCATTCCTTATTACCACTTGCCAATCACCCATGAAACCAAGTTGGAACAAGAAGCCAAAGTGCGTGAATTGGTTGAACAGTATAAAACGGAATTGGTGGTATTAGCACGTTACATGCAGGTTTTATCACCCAGTATGTGTGAATATTTGGATGGCCGCGCGATCAATATTCACCATTCCCTGTTGCCTGGTTTCAAAGGTGCGCGTCCTTATCATCAAGCCTGGGAGAAGGGCGTGAAAATGGTGGGTGCCACGGCGCACTATGTGAACAATGACTTGGACGAAGGGCCGATCATTTCCCAAGGCATCCAAACCGTTAACCATGCCCATTATCCAGAGGATCTCGTTGCCAAAGGTCAAGACATTGAAAGAGTGACCTTATTCCATGCGGTGAAATGCCATGTGGAGAAACGCGTCTTCTTGAACGACAAACGCACAGTGGTATTAGGCGGATAAGTCTCAGTTTATTTGGCTAGATAACGACATAACCAAAAAGGGAAGCATCAAACTTCCCTTTTTTATTGGCTTTTGAAATAGACTTACAGCTTAGTGTGCAAGCCACATTCACGTCCGGCTTGTGCTTTGGTCGGGTCGAAGTAGTGATCAGGTGTCGGTAAGTCATGCTCGGCAAGATAAGCCACCATGTCCGCTTCTTTCCAATGCAACACAGGAGCAACCTTAATCACCCCATTCGGGCCCATTTCCACCACTTTCATGTCCTTGCGAAATTCGGTTTGCTCGCTGCGAACTGCGGTCAGCCAGATATCTGGAGCTTGTTCTGCCATGGCACGACGAAATGGCTCCAATTTGAATTGTTCGGTGAATTCAACGTGAGCCTCGTCATCAACGCTTGGAATACCGCCCAAAGCGGCGTCACGACGCGCGGCACTGACTTTTGGTGTGTACACTTCCAAGTTAAGGTTTAGCTTGCTTATGATGTCTTCGGCGACCTTGTAAGTGTCACGCACGTTGTAGCCAGAATCGATCCAGATAACCGGAATGTCGGCTTTCACTTGCGTCGCCATATGTAAAATCACCGCCTCGTGAGGGCCAAAGTTGGTGGTCACAATGGGCTTTTGTGCGTTTTTCAGTGCCCATTCAATAATGGCTTGTGGCGTAGCGCCTTCGAGTTCGGCATTGGCTTTGTCTAAATCAATCACAATTCTGCTCCTAAAATGAATGCATGCATACTAAAAGTTTGTATGGGCAAACACAAACCACAAAAGGCCTAAAGGGCAAAAATCCCAAGACGGAATTGGCATAAGAAAATTCGAATAGCTTTTAAAAAAGATCTAAGGATGCGTCAGATCAATAAATTCTTGTTAGCAGTTTTTATAGCGAAACGACTTGGGTATACTAATCGACCTCATTCAAATTGTTGCGAAGTACAAAAAAGATGACAAAAACCAGTTCCAGCTTAGATCTGGCCGCAGAATTGAAGGCCATTGTAGGAAGTCAATATACCTTAACGGATGAAGACAAAAAGCAGCCTTATTGCCAAGGTATTCGATTGGGCAGTGGTAAAGCGTACGCTGTGGTTCGCCCTGGCTCACTGGTGGAAATCTGGAAAGTACTGCAAGCTTGTGTTAAAGCTGATGTGATCGTCATCATGCAAGCAGCGAACACTGGCTTGACGGGTGGTTCAACCCCAAGCGGTAACGACTATGACCGTCCAATTGTCATCATCAGTACCATGCGCATCGACGACATTCAGTTAATCGATCAAGGCAAGCAAATCATCGGCTTCGCAGGCAGTACCTTATTCGGTCTAGAAGACACCCTGAAACCTTATGGCCGCGAGCCGCATTCGGTGATTGGTTCATCTTGTATTGGTGCCTCCATCGTCGGCGGTATTTGTAACAACTCAGGTGGCGCCTTAGTACAACGTGGCCCAGCCTACACAGAATTGTCACTTTACGCACAAGTTACCGAAGACGGCGAATTGCAACTGGTGAACAACCTAGGCATCGACTTGGGTTCTGAGCCAGAAGAAATTTTGACTAACTTAGAACACAAAAAATATCAGGAAAAAGATGTTCATTTCCCTGATAAACGTGCTTCTGACAACGAATATCATGAGCGTATTCGTGACGTAGACGCCGACACGCCATCCCGTTTTAATAATGACAAACGCCGCCTTTACGAAGCGTCAGGTTGTGCGGGTAAATTGGCGGTATTCGCGGTTCGTATCGATACCTTCCCGATTCCAGAAAAGCATCGAGTGTTCTACATCGGCACCAATGATCCTGCTGTGATGGAGCAAATGCGTCGTGACATGTTATCGACCTTTGATAACTTACCTGTGTCTGGTGAATACTTGCATAGCAGCAGTTACGACATCAGTAAAAAATACGGCAAAGACAGCTACTTGGTGATCGACAAGTTAGGTACCAAGTACATTCCAAAAATGTTTGCCATCAAACGTACCGTGGATCGTTGGGCGGGGAAATTCAAATTCCTACCGAACAAATTTTCCGATCGCATTATGCAATACATGAGTCAGCTTTGGCCCAACCATTTGCCTAAGCGCATGGAAGATTTCCGCGAAAAATACGAACACCATTGGATAGTTGAGACCGCCAATGCGGGTGTAGACGAAGCGCAAGCTTATTTGCAAGAGTTCTTCAAAAACAACCAAGGCGATTACTTCGAATGTACCGAGCGTGAAGCGGATCAAGCGATCTTACACCGTTTCGTAACCGGTGGCGCGTTAACCCGTTACCACATCATGAATGGTAAAGAGCTCGGTTCCATCATGACCATTGACGTGGCCTTCCCACGTAATGAGCAAGATTGGTTTGAAGTATTACCGCCAGAAATTGACGATAAAATCGCCGTGAAAATGTACTACGGTCATTTCTTCTGTCACGTAATGCACCAAAACTACATCATGAAAAAAGGCGTTGATGGCAAAGCGGTGAAACAGCAAATCTTGTCCAGTTACGATGCCCGTGGCGCTGAATACCCAGCCGAGCACAACGTGGGTCACGAATACATTGCCAAACAACCTTTGCGTGATTTCTACAAGCAAAATGACCCAACCAACAGCTTTAACCCAGGCATAGGCGGCACCAGCAAGTTTAAACACTGGAAAGAAGCGAGCGGCGAAAGCAGCGATTGTGGTTGTGGACACGGTCACTAATTCATAGCCAGAATTTTTTTGGGCTCCTGCCATTTGCTCTGCCCGAGGGGGCTTTTGTTTCCTCAGGTTGGCTTTGGTCGGGAGCATTTTCTTGTATTTTCTTGCCCGATATTCAGTTAGTTTCCTTTGAATGACTTTGGTTGGGGAGCTTTTTTCCGCTCTGCTGAGCGGGTTACTTTTGTCTAGCGCCACAAAAGTAACCAAAAAGTCGCTTTAATCCTTTCGCACATTCAGGAACGTGTCGAGCATTTTTTGCTGACAGGCTCGTTGCCTCTTTTTACGTTTAAAAGCGTTTCACACCTGATGAACTCTCATGTTCCCTCCCCTTATGTCTTTCAAGGGGAGGGCTAGGGTGGGGTTAGTCAAGCAACCTCACATCAACTCAGAGTAAACCACCAAATGTAGGTCTTATAAGCGCAGTGCAATCAGACACTTGCGAACTTCAAACCATGGAATGAATCCAAGTTAAAAAAATGTAATTCTTATTGGAAAAACTCAAAACGCTGTTCTATGATGAAGCTCAAGTAAGGGATGTACGAATGAATTAATAAGGTATTTTCCTGCCTGATTACATTTCACATCCCATTAAATAAAGCACATTTCGATTTCTGTTCGAGCAAAGAGTGACAACAAGATAGGTAAGGCCGTGACTTTGAAATTCTGGGACTAACATCGTTTCGTTGAAAACGCCAAAATGATTAGAACCAAGTCAGCGCCATTTTGAGTTAGTAATGCATCAGGGATAAAAGCTAAAAAGGCTTTACTAAAAATCCGAATAGATGGCTACAAAACTACTCTTGTTAAAGCTTGATTTTGCTTGAAAAAATCGGGGTGTCCATAGATGTTAGGCAAGATGCAGAGAGTTAAGCAATGGCTACAGAATTACCAGTATATTCGATAGTGGCAATGGCTACGGTTGCGGCATCTCTGATTGCTGCAACGATCGCACTTGTCAATTTAACCTTAACTAAAGAGTTAAAAACTTCAGAATTTAGGCAGGCATGGATCAATTCACTTCGAGACGACCTTTCCGTTTTCTTTGCTTGTGCCAGAGCGTTTGCAAGAGCAACTGAAGAACACCACCATTTTGGTGAAGCCAAGGAAAGACAAAATGCCTTCGAAATTTCAAAAGAAAAAATAAGTAATATCAGGTTTCAGAGGTTTATTCTAGGGTAATGCTTCGCCTCAACCCAGAGGATACTGAACACGAAGAGTTATTGCGTCTAATGGCTGTTGCCATTTCTAAACAAAACGATGCTCTCGCTAATAAGTCTGATAGCGTAGAAACCATTAATGCTATTCAAATAGCTACAGATTTTTCGCGGCCTCTAATTAAAAAAGAGTGGAACCGCGTAAAAATAGGTGAGCCCGCATATAGATACGCAAGAAATGGTGCTATATGTGGTATTGTATTCCTTATTATTGTGGTCATCTGTTTTGTTGTATTTGGGTCATTTAAGTAAAATGCCTAACAAAAAAGCTGCACGCTGACACATACTGCTACGCTTGTTTTTGTGTCTGTCACTGCGCTCCATTTTTACACAAAAACGCTCTCCGCAGCATTTACAGGTGAGCTTGGCGTTAGGTGAATATGAGCTCATCACTAATTGACAGGATTTTGCCGATTTACCATGGTGCTCCTAAAAAGCGCCATGATCTACTCTGCGCAGATCTTTTAAATAACTCAGAACTTAGTGATGTAAGTGCCGAAGCTATTGATTCGTGTGTTCAGGAAATAGAAGAGCTAATTTCTAAATCCGTGAGTCATGCCAAAGATGAGCTTTATGGACAAATTACCAAGCAGGAAGCAATGCAAAAAATAAAAGCTCTCTCTCCACCTATTGGGGATCTGAGCCTAGAAATAATAATGGAACGAGCAAATTACTATGCCTGCAGGTAAATCATCTAACAAGCGCATTAAAAATCGCCCTACGGGCTGGACGGCGCTGACGCTTCGCCTTTTATACGGGCGTTAGGCATTGTATGAAAATCATCGCATTAATATTAATACTTGCTGTTTACCCTTTTGTTATCTACGCAGATAGTAGAAATACCATTCATGGGACTGCACGTGATGATCATATTATTGGTAGCCCTGACAGTGATGAAATTCTTGGTGGCGCGGGAAACGATATATTACGAGGTGGTGGAGGGAATGATTTCCTCTATGGTGGCACCGGAGCTGATATTTTTGTAGTTAAACTAGATGATTCTTCTTCTTTTGATACCGTGATGGATTTTAGTTCAACTGAAGGTGACGAAGTTTTATTTGACTTTACGGGCGATCAAGACAAAAGAAAAAAATACAAAATACCCAAGAAATTGACCATACATAATGTAACCTTAGACTATAAAGGTAACTTAAACATTAAGTTAACCAACAATAAAACACAATCGGTTCTCAATATTAAACAAGCTGACCTAAATATTGAGATTGAAGATAAAGTAAGCTCGGTACATATTAGGTTTAAAAAGAAATTTTAAAAGATAATTATAAATTGCCTAAGAATAATTAGCAAGAATAAGAATAATTAGGGTCAGAGGAATAATTAGGGTCAGAGTAAAATTAAATATTATTCTACTCTGGCCCCTTTAAATTTGAAGTGCCAGTGATTGGCTCGCTTTGCCTAAAAAATAATCACAGTATTGCGCGTTTGCGCTGGTAGAAAAATAAAAAGTCTTTTAGTATCAATGGATAAGAATATCCGTAGCAAAAATAACGCGCTGTGGATAAATGTGTAAACGCGCATGCTCGTTTTTCCAGATTTGGATTTTTTTGATATCTTGATAAAAACCTTTTTTGTCAGTAATTTATAAAGATATTGGCGAAATTTTTGAATTGTCTAAACGCGCATGCGCATTATTAAAATGTTATGTTTCAAAGGAGATACAATGATAACTCTAAATCCTTTTGATATAGAAAAGAACATAAAGAAAAATGCAAAGAATGCCTTTTTTAGGATTGAAAGCATTTACATAGGCGAAGAGTTAAAAATAGAACGACATATTTATTTCACCACAATGGGTAACGTATGTAGAAAAGTTGGTAAGGAATATTTTTCACCGCTGATTACTGAGAAAGAAGCCGTTGAACTTCAAGGGATTTTATCACATATTGCAAAATCAAATTTTTATTTTTGGTGGACAACGATTATTGCATCAACCTTTATTACTCTAATGCCACTGTATTATGAAAAAATACCATTACCAATAATTTTAACAACAATGCTTATAATTAATGGCTACCTAATGTTTAAAGCATTCAATGAGACTGTAAGTTTCACGAAGAAGTCCAAAGAATGGGGTAACATGTTATGGTCGCGTGATTGTAACATCATTGTTCCTGCTGCTTGCAGAAAAAGAGCGTTAATAAAAAGTCTCAAATCATTTGCTGGTCCAGTAAGTTCATCAATTCTTAGCGAAGCAGTAAGCATGAGTGGAAATGACACAATCAAGTTAACGTATGGTGGATTAGAATTAGGCTCAGAAGTCATCAAGTTAAGCAAAAAGCATAACAAATCAATCCAGCCGACCGCCAAGGCGACGGCTGATTGAGGCATTATGCGAAAGAAGTAGTCAGCAATGTATAAGTTTGAAGAGATAATAGGCGCAGAATTGGAAGCAATCACTGAAAGTGAGGCTGCGTATGTAGATGCTGATGAAAGTGGTGAGGTTCTAAACATCAAAGGCATTTCGCTAGTTTTCGATCGTGGCTGGTTTGTAGTAGAAAATCCTCATACCGTTTTTGGTGTGACAAACCTGAGTGAAATTATCGGCTCTAAGGTTGTCGATGCTTTTTCAAACGAAGATGAAATTCGCCTACAATTTAGCAATGGTTCTGCTATATCGGTTTCCTTAAAAGATGAAGATTTTGTTGGGCCAGAGGCGGCAAGCTATTCACCAAAGCAAGGTGAAATAATTGTATTCAACTAAATCGCATAACAAGGCCAAGCACCGTCGCGCACTGCGTGCGCTGGACCTCGCCACGCTCGGCCGGTGTTGGCGGCGTTAGCTGTCTCTTGATATTTGCAGAAACTTTACAGCTTCAATGTGCCGCGGTCTTTCACCTTAACGATGTAAATGTTTAAATCCCAGTGGTTTTCTAAGGTCGAAGGTGTTGGTTATGGGTAAAGTGTTAGTTAGTTCATGCTTGCTTGGGTGCAAAGTTCGTTATGATGGTAATGATCTAAAACCTGAATCTCTTGAGTTTCAGAAGTTTGTTGAAGAAAACGAAATCATCTCTTTCTGTCCTGAAGTCGCTGGTGGTTTGCCTATTCCTAGAGTACCTGCCGAAATCTGTGGAGGTGATGGTTGTAATGTCATCGAAGGGTCTTCAAAGATTAAGGGTAAAGATGGCTCAGATGTAACAAATGAGTTTCTCAAGGGAGCAAATCTAGCGTTGGACATTTGTCAGAAAGAAAATATCTCAACGGCTATTTTAACTGACGGAAGTCCTTCTTGTGGTAGTTCCCAGGTATACAATGGAAAGTTTGAAGGAACAAAAATTGTAGGTTCGGGTGTCACCACGGCACTACTTCGTCAAAATGGTATAAGTGTCTTCAGCCAACATGAAGTTGCTATGGCTAAAAATGGCCAAAGTAAGTAGTTCGCAAAACAGCTAACAAAGGAATTATTAGGGTCAGAGTGAACCTGCTACAGTTTAACGGACATTTTTAATCAGGGACAATAAGTCCTTTAGGAGTGTTCTTATGACAACAAAACGTAAACCTTATAATACCTATACCAAAGAGTTTAAGTTGGAAGCGATTCGCTTAATGGAAACCTCTGATAAACCAGCTGCGGATGTCGCTAGAGAACTTGGGCTAAGGCGAAACCAACTTTATAAGTGGAAAGAGCAATTAGAAAAAACAGGTGATGTGGCTTCTGCCAACCGTGGTAGACCAAAGAAAGGCCAAGAAAGTGATGTCGCTCGGTTAGAAGCACAAGTGCACCGCCTCCAAGAAGAGAACGACATTCTAAAAAAGGCCGCGGTGTTCTTTGCCAAGGAACTGGGTTGAAATACCAGTTTATTCGTCGTCACTCTAAAGAACACCCAGTGGCGCGGCTATGTAAAGTATTACAAGTGTCATCTAGTGGTTACTATGACTGGCTTGGTCGCCCAGAGAGCCACAGAACCAAGGAAAATAGGCATCTTACACAACGTATTCGATACCATCATGCTCAATCTCGCCGTATTTATGGTTCACCGAAGATACATAGAGAGCTGATTGCGGAAGGAAATACATGTAGTCGAACACGTGTTGCTCGTTTGATGCAAAGAGCCGATATACAGTCTAAATTACGACATAAATTCGTGGTTACTACAGAATCAAAATCGACTACACAACCGGCAAAAGATCACCTCAAGCGGTGCTTCAAAACAACAATGCCTAATGTTGCATGGGTATCGGATACCAGTTTTATAGCGACAAGAGAGGGTTGGTTATATTTAGCCGTGATGATAGACCTCTTCTCTCGCAATGTGATTGGCTGGTCGATGAGTGAGAAGAACGATACAGATTTAGTAGAAAGCGCTTTAACAATGGCTTTATGGCGACGAGGAAATGCCTCAAATGCAATAGTACACTCAGATCAAGGAAAAACTTATGCATCAAACCGTTATCGAAAGAAGCTACTCGATAATAATCTTCGCATAAGTATGAGTCGTAAAGGTGAGTGTTGGGATAACGCTGTTGCTGAAAGCTTTTTTGGTAGCCTAAAAAATGAATTAGTTCATGAGATGGACTATCGAACCAGAAAGGAAGCTAGACAAAGTATCTTTGAATACATTGAAGTATTTTATAACCGAAAGCGGCGTCATGCATTTTTAGATTATGTAGCGCCAGTTGATTATGAGGCTCAGTATGCCTCTTAATTATTTTATCCGTTTTATTGTGGCAACCTCAGAGTAATATTAAATATAATTTAACTCTGACCCTAATTGTTAAAAAGGCTCAAACACACACCGCATAAAACATAAAAACAGGGAAGTCACATCATGAAAAAAACAAATTCCCTATATAGATGCGGCAGTTCAACAGACGGTTATAGCTGCATCTTTGCAGCACTATAACCATTAATTGCTATATTTACTTTCGAGAGGGTTATCTATTGAATTTTGAAACTTGGTTATTATTTTTTGCAGCATACTTGGTAATTACGTTATCACCCGGGCCAAATGTCTTATTGGTGATAAAAAATGCTGTTAAATATGGATATAAAGCAGCATGTGTCACTATCCTGATGAATCTATTTTGTCAGTTGATAACTGTTACTTTGGTTGCATTTGGCGCAGGAGCGTTATTAGTTAAGTCTCCAATTTTATTTTTTGTATTAAAGCTTATTGGGGGCGCCTATTTGATCTATCTTGGTATTACAGGTCTTCTTAATAAACCAAGAAGTATACATGTTAGCGAAGAGAAACCTGCTCTGAGACTTTCTTATAATAAATTATGCACAGAAGCTTTCTTGGTATCTGCTAGCAATCCCAAAACAGTAATTTTTCTTTCTGCATTTTTACCGCAATTTATATCAATGGAAAAAACGATCAGCTTGCAATTTACAACTATGTTTTTAACTATTTGTGTGATTGTTATGGTTTTACACCTAGCATATTCGTATATTTCAAAAAATATAAATAAGAAATGGTCTGGTTTAAAAACAAAGTCAATATTTTCTAAAATAACAAACAGTGCATTTATAGCGTTTGGTTGTGGCGTGTTATTTAGTAGTCGCACAACGTAAATTGCAACTACACTGAATAATTAGGGTAAGAGTAAAATTAAATATAATTTAACTCTGCCCCCAATTGTTTATTTTCTTTAGGCTCTCAGTAAATTATGAGTAATGAACTTGTTTCGGGAATAACACTAAGTCAAATTATTGAGCGCAAGTTGTCATTTCTTCTAAATAACGAAATATGCCCTTGGGATGGTGATAACTATGACTTGGGTGAAAGAGATGCATTAAAACAGATGTTATCTGATTCAGTGTTGATGTCGGAAAACGAGTTTGAAGAGAAATATTTGGCAGAAATAAATAGGCTAAAAAAGCGTATTGAAGGTAAAGGGTTTTCTGAGAAGAATAACGACGATTACTATGAGTCATTTAGCAACACTTTAGTCTCTATTCTCACCCTCATAAACCCAGTTAATCTTTATGACTTGGAAAATGAATAGAAAAATATAACAAGCGCATCAAAAATGACGTCAAACGCTTGGCTGGCGCTCATTCTTCGCTAATTTTAGCCAAGCATTATCCACATTTTATGCGGGCGTTAGCTTTGCGAGCCAGGTAGAGTATAGGGAATATGAGAAGAATCAAAAAACAAAGGCCAGCTAGGCGTACAAAAAATCTAGATGTTGAACGAGTGCTTGTGATTGAATTCACAAGGTTTTACAGACGGCACAAAACAACTTTGTCTCACGAAGACTTTGTTGTGTTGAGGAGCCTATTCAATATTACTGCAATGCAGCGATTTGTTGATGGTGATATTGAAACATTGGCATTTCATGAAAAGGTTGCAAGAAAAAGCTTCCACAAAAGAAGGCTGGCATTTCTTGCGAAGAAGTTTGCATCGCAATTATACAAAAGAGAAATAACAAATCTCAGTGATAATCGCGGTGAATTAGAGCGCCTCCATATGCAAATGAAAGCACAAGGCTGTGATATATATCCTTGCCTAAGAGACGATGAGGAGAGTATTAGTGAGTGAGGCAAAGTTGAAGGCGACAGACTATGTGACAGAATCATTAAAGCTGGTGGTTGGTATTTCGATGCCCCTTGTTGGTGGACTTGTTGCTTATGGGATTAATGCAGGAACCGGTAGTTATGGCCTATCCTTTTATCTAAGCACGATATTTCTTCTTGGCTCCAGCATTCTTGCGATCATCAACATAAACTCTCTTATTAATAAGATTCATGATGGGAGATTGGACGCAATAAAAGATACCCCTGTTAGGGTCATTAATGCTCTCACTCTAGGAGCTTTTCTTGTTGGGGTTGGTTGTGGTCTTCTCTATGTATGGAATAACCCCATGAGCACAAGCGCAACACATCAAAATTCTGATGTCATTTTAATTGAAAATAACAAAATACAATTCCCAAAAAATACAACAGCCAAAGTAAAAATAGAAAAAGACAGCAGTGGCAATATCGAGAAAATATTAGTCAATCAATAACTTGTTTATCAAGCTAACAAGTGACTGCTAGGGACTTGGTAAAGCTTGGCTTGAAAGGCAGCCAAACTTCACCACGCTCCAAAGTCGAGCGTTAGCTGTCTACATTACTATGAATAAAGTTACGGAATATTTTGAAAAATTCAGGGAGGCATCGAGGCACTTAAGGAACGTTTACTACGCACCTACTGACTCGTGTAATGCTGTGTAATGTATCAATTTTGGTTTTCAAGTGAAAATAAAAACCGTAATCACATTCGGTGATTATGACATTTGAACTATTAACTTGGAGTATCAAGATGCAAAAATCACCTAGAACTGGAGATCAGTTATCAACAGTAGAAGGCAGCTGGCACACAGTGACAGTAAATGCGACTGGCCCGATTGAAAATGATGGGGCTTACGTTTACATCGAAGGAGATGGTATTTCTGGTTGGGCTTATGTCCCACCTTTGATTGCTCTTTCAGTAAATCAGACAGCTTTAGCTTGTATTTCAGATGGGAAAAAAGCGTTTATTGAAACCTCAAACTCAAACCCTCCTGTAATACAGAGATTTCACATTCTTTCTTAATTTTGATCTAGGCGTTATCATTTTAAATGGTGGCGACTAAGTTTTAAAAGCTAACGAGTCGTGCCAGTCGGACAGTTTGTTATGTGGCTTTTTGAATAATTAGGGTCACCCATAAGTCAGCCAGTAATAATTAGGGCCAGAGTAAAATTAAATATTATTCTACTCTGGCTCCTTTTAATTTAAAGTGTCAACTTTTGGCTCGCTTCGCCTAAAAAATAATCACGCTATTGCGCGTTTGTGCTGGTAGAAAAATAAAAAGTCTTTTAGTATCAATGGATAAGAATTTCTCCAGCAGAAATAACGCGCTGTGGATAAATATGTCAACGCGCATGCTCGTTTTTCCAGATTTGGATTTTGTGAATATCTTTATAAAAGCATTATTTTTCAGTTGCTTATAAAGATATTGGTAATGTCTTTGAGTTGTCTAAACGCGCATACGCATTATTAAAAATGTTAAGCATCATTCACAAGGAGAGAGAATGAATAATCAGCCAGGAATGTCTATTGATCGTTTCAAAGAAGAATATGAAGGTCAGCCGGCATGGGACGTAGGAGAGCCACAAAAATATTTCGTTGAGTCTTTTACTAAAACCGTACCTCAATCACCAGTTCTAGATGTGGGCTGCGGAACCGGTGACTTATCCAAGTTTGTTGCAAGTTTAGGTTGCGAGGTAATAGGTGTGGATTTCGCACCAAAAGCAATCGAAATAGCAAAACAAAAATATTCAGCGCTGTCTGCTAGTCTCGAATTTAAAGTTCATGATGCCTTCGAGCTAGATAGCCTTGAATATAATTTTGGGACGATACTGGACTGTTGCTTTTTTCATGTGCTGGATGATCAGGCTAGAACCAAGTACGCTGCAATATTACACGACATTTTAGAGCCTGGTGGTAAAATATATATGTTGAACCTTGCGGTAGCATTGCCAATACCAAATGCTCCACGCGGCGTAACTCAGAAAGACATTTCTTCCACGTTTAAAGAAGGCTGGTCGGTACTCGATATCGGCTCTATGAATGTAGATCTCACCTTCTTGCCTGAGGGCCTTCCCGGAACATTCGCCTGCATAGAGAAAAATGCTTAACAAAGCCAGCCAGAGGGACCAAAAAACCGCCGCTTCGCTCTGGTTTTCGGCCCCTGCTGGCGGCGTTATATTTTTTATGAGCCTTGATGCATTTCATTTGATGGTCTACCTTAAATTTGCTTATCTCAAGTTGGCTACGAGAACAGATAAGTAGACTTATCATTCATGAAAAGGATATATAATATGGCTTATGCACAATGGATTAGTATTATAATTGAACCTAAAAATTATGACGTCACTATCAAAAATGTTCATAGTGATTGGGGCAAATTTTATCAAGGAAGTAAGGACAACGAAATCTCTCCAGAAGATCTTGATGGTCGAGTCGTAAAAGCTGGTGAAAAATTCACGATATCTTCATGTGGCCGTTCGGATGCGTCTTCTGGAACTGAAGGTTCTTTTGATATGTATCGAGATGACACGCACGTAGGTAACTATTACTGGGATTGTCCGTGGGGAAGTAAGAAAAACACATCGACTTGGACTACTGATAACTCTAATTTTATAACTCAAGTGACAGGTGGAAATCTAGACAGTGGTGCGATCGGTAACGTAAGTATAGTTTCTGTATATATAGGCTGATTAGCTGTTCATTTCTAGCATTTGAAGGCTCGATATGTGTCGAGTCTTCTTTATTTCAGGGTATAAATATAACAAAGCGTTTAAGAGGGATTCATGCCGCGTGGCATTTTTGGTATGCGGTGATTTTTGTGGTGGAAATGGTCTTCGGAAAGCTGGTTTATGCGGCAATCACTCCTTAACGCGGCGTTAGTTGCCTACAGGAAATTTTTGCTTTTGGTGTAAAACTCGAAGAATGTGAATAATGTCGTCTTTTATGAAATATGAAACAATCATTGAAACCTCTGGAAGTATTAACAATCTTCCCGGTATACCCTCTCTTTCTACTCCCATAAGAGGTTGCTGGTTCAAGTTTTCAACTTTCTTCTCTATTATTGCATCAGTTTTTTCTGCTGCTAATGGGTTAAATTCGTATAAAAATTCGAAAATAGCCTCACGATCATCCAACGAACTTTTTTCCCATAAGATCATTTTTTGGCTTTATTCCTAATTTTCATTTTTCGAGCTTCCATTTCCAAGTTCGCTTTTTCATGACTGATGAACTTGCTTTGCCCACTCTCTAATTTACTGAACGCGGCATTAATCTCTTCAGTAAGCCACTGATCATGAGTAATTATTTTTCGTTGCTGTTCAGCGAGTTCTTCCGTAAGCTCTCTACAAGCGTCACTTAAAGTGCGTCCTTGGCTTTCGGCCATTGTCTGAGCTAGCCGTTTAGTTTCTTCATCTACTCTAAACTGAATACGGGTATCCATGGTAAACTCCTTATGAAATGTACACACAGATGTTAGCACGCCTATTTAATTTGCGGCAACTAACAAACGCATTAACTAAGTCGCTGGTGGTCCTCAATAATTAGGGGCAGAGTAAAATTAAATATAATTTAACTCTGCCCCTAATTGTTTCAAAATGCCGTATCCGCTGGCGACAGTTCGTGATTTTGTCTATGACCATACGTCTTTATTAAGTAAGCAACTAAATAAAGACTATCTTGGTTCTCAAGAGTCGATGTGTTTGTCTATGAAAGACCTGCACTTAGCTCGTTAATTTGTGTGCCTAACTTGAGTGCCTAATTTTAGAACCTAGAAAAGGGCTTTGATATTACAAAGCCCTTTAGTTATGGCTTCCTTGGCGAATAATATAAACACCGCTGACGATGATAATCGCCGCACCTACTAAGGTTAAAAAGGCAATTGATTCTCCCCAGAAAACCCACCCTAGCAATGTGGCCCAAATTAACGATGTATATTCCAATGGTGCGATGGTGGCAGCAGGGCCTATGCGGAAGGCCTGTGT
This sequence comes from Marinomonas sp. ABL3_031, assembly GCF_056161265.1. Lineage (NCBI taxonomy): Bacteria > Pseudomonadati > Pseudomonadota > Gammaproteobacteria > Oceanospirillales > Oceanospirillaceae > Marinomonas > Marinomonas sp. ABL3_031. Next base: position 97,871 of record NZ_JBSWYU010000002.1, on the reverse strand, counting down.
GATCAAGGTTATACCGGTAATACCAAACAAGGTAGTCCCTAAAAACAGGGGGATATCCTCGATTCGAACATGAACCCAGACAAAAGGGACAATCATTGCGCATAGCACAGCGCTGATCGCGGTAAGATAAAACAATTGGGTCCAGACGCTTTCCCGCTTATCGATTAGCCGCGCACCTAGCATCATCATGGCATATAGCAACGCGGTAGCGATGGGAAGCAGTGTAAACACATCAAAGCCGCCTACGCCTGGGCGTACGATCACTAGCATTCCAATAAAGCCTGTAAAAATGGCGAGCCATTTATTTCGGCTGATATGTTCCCCTAAAAAAGTGACGGAGATTATTGCGATAAACAATGGCGCAACAAAGATCAGAGCATAGGCTAAAGATAAATCAATATGTTTGACACTGGTAAAGAACAGAATGTTCACAGCAATCCAGAGTGCGCTTCGAAGAATATGAACTTTTGGGCGGTATGAGTAAAACGCCGCTTTTCCTCCCGTAAAAAAGACGAGCAATGTCGCAAAGGGCAGCGCAATACAGATTCGGATAAACAATATTTGCAGGGCAGGGTATTGCGTCATGAGAACCTTAGCAAACGCATCACTAACCGTTAAAAACGCGACGCCAAGAGCCATCATGATAATCGCGTTATTTGTATTGTCTTTGCTGCTTAACATACTTATCCAAGGAGGAAATGAAGAGCGAGAGCTCGAAGTCTATTCGAGGATAACAAGTTAATCACCAAAAGAAAGTGCAACTTGTGTTCAAACGAGTGCGCGCGGCTGTTCTATGCAAAATTCCTGTAATAAGATGAGTGGAACGGAACGCCCCCGCATCTAATTGAATTAATATTGAAAGAGCGCAGGAATATGTCTTACTACGATAAACTCACTTCTCATTGTCAAACCATACATCATTTTGAACATGCGCAATCTATTCTCGGCTGGGATGCCGCTGCGAATATGCCAGCTGGAGGCAGTGATGCCCGCGGCGAGGCGATGGCGGAACTGTCTGTTCATATTCATCGACTATCAACTGAACCTCAACTCGCAGAGTGGTTTGAAGGGGCAGAACAAGAAACACTGACTCCAGATCAACAAGCGAGTCTTCGCGAGATGAAACGCAACTGGCAAGATGCAACCCTTGTTCCTGAAGATTTAGTGCAAGCTCAATCGATCGCAGGGTCTAAATGTGAACATGCGTGGCGCGCACAGCGTCAAGATAACGACTGGGCGGGGTTCGAAAAAAACTGGAAAGAAGTCGTTAAGCTATCGCGTGAAGAAGCCAAAATTCGCAGTGAAGCGCTTGGGCTAACACCCTATGATGCGATGCTGGATAAGTTCGAACCGGGCACCAGCAGCGCACAACTGGACGAGCTGTTTACCGACGTGAAAAGCTGGCTACCCGAGTTAATTGAACGTGCCCTAGATAAGCAAGCGAAAGAGTCCATCATCATGCCATCTGGCTCTTACCCAGCAGAGAAGCAAAAGGCGTTGGGGCTTGAGGTCATGAAATTGCTCAAGTTCGATTTTGATCATGGCCGTTTAGACCAAAGCGTTCACCCATTCTGTGGTGGCGTGCCGACGGATGTACGAATCACTACACGCTACGACGAGAAAGACTTCGTTCAAGCGCTGATGGGGATTGTCCACGAAACAGGGCATGCGCGTTATGAACAAGGTTTACCAAAAGCTTACTCGGGCTTACCGGTTGGCGAGGCGCGCTCCATGGGCATCCATGAATCTCAATCGCTTTTCTTCGAGATGCAAGTAGGGCGCAGCCAAGCCTTTATCGAGCATTTGTCGCGTTTATCGAAACAGGCCTTCCAAGCACAACAAGACCCAGTGTTTGCCGAAGACAACCTCTACAAACTCTATACCCGAGTTGAAAAAGGCTTTATCCGTGTGGACGCAGACGAACTCACTTACCTAGCGCACGTTATTTTGCGCTACGAAATCGAACGTGACCTGATTAACGGTGTGATCAACTACCAAGACGTGCCCGAACTGTGGGACGCGAAAATGCAAGCCTCATTGGGACTGACCACCAAAGACAACTTCAAAAACGGTTGTATGCAGGATATCCACTGGACCGATGGTGCCTTTGGTTACTTCCCAAGCTACACCTTAGGCGCCATGTACGCCGCCCAATACAAAGCCAAGATGACACAAACAGTCGACATAGATGCCGCCATTCGTAGCGGTGATCTAAGTCCCATCTTCCAATGGCTCGGCGATAATATTTGGTCTCAGGCATCGCTGCACAGCACGGATGAACTGGTCAAACGCGCGACCGGTGAAGTGCTGAATGCTGCGCATTTTAGAAAGCATCTAGAAGAGCGGTATTTGTAGCATTTTTTGGGCTCCTCTTATTCGATACGGTAGGGGAGCTTTATTCCGCTCTTTAATTCTGGGAAAGGCTAGGCGGGTAACTTCTTTTTTGAATTTAAGAGTAACGTCACAAAACTTTCATTTCGAATTTAAGCAATAATTTTTTGAATCCTTTCGCACATTCCATTACTGCATTAGAAAGCGTGTCGAGGGTTTTTTCATTAAGCGAATTATCTCTTTTTACGTTAAAAGTGTTTCACATTTGACGAACTTTCATGTTCCTTTCCATTAGCTTTAAAAAGAGCGTCTTCAAGTGGAAGGGATGGGGTTAGTCAAGCAGACTCAAATGAATTTTGCGTTAATCTAAGCAAATATCATTCGCTTAGTTCAAACACTCTTTTATGATGGAATGAAGGTACGGGATGTACTGATAAATTGATAAGGAAATTTCCTGCCTAGTTTAGCTTCATATCCCAAAGTATAAATACATCACACTCTTATTCTTACTAAGTAAAAAAGAGCGATAACAAGATAGGTAAGACAGTGACTTGGACTGTCTGCTATGAACATCGTTTTATTGAAAAAGCTAAAGTGATTAGAACCAAGTCCAGACCATTTTCAGTTTGTAAAGCATCATGGACAAAGTCAATTAACGCCTGATAAAAAACTGAACAGATGGCTGCAAAGCTGTTTTTTTTAACTCATTGTTTTGCCTTCATAATTTGGGCGCCATGGATGTTAGATTGAACTTAAGAAAGGAGACATCATGTCTACAAAGAGCGGAAAATATTGGGTTACGTAGGCGAATATACATGCACAAAATAGCGACAAAGTTGATGACTTGGAGGAGTCTTTTCAAGCCAAAGTCAAAGCATTTTTAAAGGCTTTGACAGAGGCTGGGGCGACTATTGAGGTTTCTTCCACAACAAGAAGCGAAAAAAGAGCGTATTTATTTCATTGGTCATGGAAAATCGCGTTGTCGAAGTGTAAACCGTCTGATGCAACAGAACTGGCTGGTGTTGATATTCAGTGGGATCATGGGGATTTAGAAGAAAGCAAAGCAGGTGCGTGGGAAATGGTGAATGGGTTTGGTTTAGCAATCCCCCCAAATAGCATACACCCACCTTCATTGACGAGTAATCATATTACCGGTAGGGCTATAGACCTGATCATAGAATGGAGCGGTACTATCAAGGTAAAAATGAAAGATGGTACTGAGGTGCCAGTAACGTATTCTCCTGATGTTAATACTAATACTGTGTTGCATTCCATTGGTGAGTCCTATGGCGTAAAAAAAATTGACAACGGATGCTCCTCACTGGTCTTTCAATGGGAGGAGTAATTAGGGTCTGTAGTGGCATAGTCGTTGGCGATCAATAATTTCGCCAAACATACACAGTCACTGAGCACTATGAACGTACCCACTAAAATAAAAGTCAGGGTAAAATTACAGGTAGTTTTACCCTGACTTTTAATCCAATGTATCACCAGACAAAATCTCTTATCCCTTGTCATCCTCTTTGAACGAGCTTCTTCAAGGGTAATGCTAGAGCTGGGTTAGTTAAGCAACTTCAGATGAACTTAGAGTAAACAGCGTAATGTGGGCCTGATAAGCGCAGCGCCATCAAACACTTACGAACTTCAGACCAGGGAATGAATCCAAGTCTAAAAAATGTAATTCTTATTGGTAAAACTCAAAACGCTATTTTATGATGAAGTTCAAGTAAGGGATGTACTATTGAATTGAGAAGGATTTTCCTGCCAGATTAAATTTCACATCTCAATAAATAAAGCACATTTCGATTTTTGTTGCTGCAAAAGGTGATGGCAAGATAAGAAAATCTGAATTGCGCTCTTTTTTAGGTATGACGCGCTGTGCTTACCTAAAAGAAAGATGAAATAACGCGCATGTTCGTTTTTCCAGATTTGGATTTTGTTAATAGGTTTATAAAAGCATTACTTTTCAGTTGCTTATAAAGGTATTAGCGATACTTATGAATTGTCTAAACGCGCATGCGTACTATTAAAAATGTTATGAGTAAAAGGAGAGAATAGTGCGTATCGTGTGTATTTTTACTGACAAACCCGAGATGATCGAGCATCGAAAGCATTTTGGATCTGAGCATCTAGCTTACTTGGAAAAGCATCAATCTGAAATTCTTGTCGGTGGCGGTTTCCGTTGTGAAGCTGATGATTCTTTTGTCGGAGGGATGTGGATCCTAGAGGTTGTATCGTTTGAACGGGCAAGAGAGCTAATTCAAAATGATCCCTACTATGTACCTGAATATCGGAGTTATGAACTCAAGCGATGGGGTAAAGCACTAGAAAAGTCGGTTACTATCTAATTACTCATAACAAGTCGCTTAACTGCGACACAAAACGCTTGGCATTTTTGCTTCGCAAAAGTGTAGCCAAGGTTTTGTGCACGTTAGCTTGGCGTTAGCTGTACTTAGGCCACTTCAACTCAGTTGCATGGACGATAAGGAGTAAAAACATGAAGAGCATAGAACTTCCCAAAGAATTTAATACAACATCACCAGCAGGCGCAAACGTACGCCTTTTGGTTGGCAATGAAACTGGAGGAATGATTCACAGCACAGTCCCTCCATTTCAAACAAATAGAGCTGTAGTTCATTCAACGGTAGATGAACTTTGGTACGTTTTAGAAGGGCATGGCGAAATTTGGCGAGACAATGGGGAAGAGAATAGCATTACTGCACTCACTCCAGGTATATCGATTGATCTGCGTAAAAGTACTAAATTCCAATATCGTAATGTTTCTAGTAGCGACCTTAAATTTATTTGTATAACAATACCTGCTTGGCCCGGAGAACAAGAGGCAACGTACATTGAAGGCATATGGGAACCTAGCTTCTAAACATTAGACACAGGCGCAGCTAACAAATGTTGGCGCTTACTGCGTTCGCTGGGATACAAATACGCAGGCTCCCATCCCATCGCTCTGTATTTTAGCCTACGTATTTGTGACGCAAAGTTGGGTGTTATGTTTTTTTGAGAATTCTGAGTTATGTATGAAAGTAGTAGTTATCAAGAAGCACGTTTCTGTATATCCAAATCCTATTAGTTTTAAAAAGGGTGAAAAATTGGAAGTCGGTGAATATGATACGGAGTATCCTGGTTGGGTTAGAGTGAAAACGGAAAATGGTAATATCGGTTGGGCACCAGTTCAATATGTTGAAGTAATCAAAGGAACAATAGATGGTGTGGCTACACACGAGTATTCTGCTTATGAGCTTACCACCCGCCGCAATGAAAAATTACAAGTCAAATTAGAGCTAAATGGTTGGTATTTAGCTAAAAATAGTCAGAGCATTTTGGGCTGGGTTCCATGTGAAACGGTTAAAGAAACATAACAAGTTCTTCAAGCTGACCTCCAAAGCTCCGTTTCGTTTTTGCATTGCTCCGCAATTTAACGCAAAAACAGCACTCCCGCTTTGGGTCAGTTTACAAAGGCGTGATGGCGCAGGACGAAAATGGACAAAATCGCAGAATTAATAAAACGTGACCCAATAAGGACTGAAGCACTCAATCATGTGTCTCGGCTAGATCTACCTCAGTGCTATATAGCAGCGGGGTTCGTTCGAAATTTAGTTTGGGACTCGTTACATGAGTTTGAATCTACGACTCCTTTGAATGACGTTGATGTGATTTACTTCGAGCCTAAGGAATCCAATCCTGATGCCTACTTGGGTTATGAAGCATACTTGAAATGCTGTATGCCAGAGCTTAATTGGCAAGTTCGAAATCAAGCTCAAATGCATGAACGTAATGGTGATGAGCCTTATCAAAGTTCAGTGGATGCTATGAGCTACTGGCCTGAAAAAGAAACGGCAGTTGGCGTTCGTCAAATTAGCGTGAATCAATATGAAGTTGTATCAGCGTTTGGGTTGGGTTCTTTATTTGGTTACTGCGTCACACATAACCCCAAAAGGTCACTAGCAACATTTGAAAATCGCGTAAATTCGAAAGGGTGGTTAGTTAGATGGCCATCTTTGAGAGTTGCACCATAATAATAAATTTAAACAGATTCGCAACGCTTGGCATTTTGGGTTTAAATCAGTTTTAGTGTTTACGGCACAATGCTTCAGGTCAGTGGCAAGGTTGCTCACTATTTAATTTGGCATTAAGAGGCAAAAGAGTTTGACTCCTCAGGAAATTTTAAAAAAATACGAGTTGGCTTTAGCAGGTCAAGATTGGAACTCTGTTGAGCCATTAATGCACCAAGATGTTTGCGTTACCTTTTCTAATGGTACATTTAAAGGTATAAGTGAAGTTAAAGCGATTTTTGAAAGCAATTTTGCCTCTATCCAAGATGAAGTATACGAGATTTCAAATATCTACTGGGCACATAAATCTGAGACGAAAGCTGTGTGCCTTTATGAGTTTAAGTGGAAAGGCATAATTGATGGTGAAATCTGTTCAGGTGGTGGCAGAGGTACTTCAGTACTGATTGCTGAAAGTGGCCAATGGAAAATAGTTACTGAACACTTGGGGCCATATGCCTCTTAACAATCACAGGCAGTTGACGCGAAAAAGACCGCGCAATTGCTGCAAGCGTTAAATGGCTCAAGGAAGATCGAGTATGTTTCAAAATTTCTTTAAAAAAAGAAAAATTAAAAAGTATGCTAGGAAGTTACCGCAGGACTTAAAAGCTAAGTATGGATATAAGCAATATTACTCAAAAGCCGAGGTCGACTCTGCTATTAAGCGAAAGAAAATTGGTAACAGTGGTGGTGTTGTTGTAACTAACAATTGTTATGCATACGCAATGTATTGCTCTCCAGAAGAATTTAAAGAAATCCATGATAACGCAGGTGAAAACTGTGACTATGGTGCGATGCGTAGTGATGTTTCCCAAACTCTTTTCAACGGTGCATCTGATTTTTCATTCTCAACTCTCTTAGTCGAATCAGAAAATTCAGTTTCTGGCTCAATTGGAGGCTTAGGTGACGGCAGTTTTGGAGGAGATAGTGGCGGTTTCGGTGGAGGAGACGGTGGCGGAGGTGGTGATTAGTTACCACTTAACAAGCGCTTCAATAAAGGGGACAAATAAAGCTTGGCTCTGTTCGCTTCGCTCAATATTTTAGCCAAGCGTTATTGGCACATTAAGCGAGTGTTAGAATAAATAGGAATTTGAGATGGACTCAGAAAAGTATACTAGAACAGCATCTTTGGTCTTGCTGACATTGGTTCTGATTTTGCCCTTGCTAGCATTTTCTGTAGATCTACTCGGTGGCAGCTATCCATCATTGGCTACAAAGCTGAATACAAAAATATTGTTAGGCGAGATTGCAGGAATCGTAATTGCTTTAACCCTAATATCTACACTAATTGTCTCTTTGCTTAGGTCGGCGCTAGGTACTCTAGAGTTTTCCGCACTAGGCGTAAAAGTGAAAGGGCAGGCAGCGCCAGTGCTATATTGGGTTTTATTATTCATTTCAGTTAGTGCGGTCACTGTCACGCTTTTCGGTATTTTTAGACCTGAATTAGGTGCGTACTAAGCGAAATTAGTTTTATTGTTTATCAGCAACAACTCTAACAAGTACTGTCAGTAGGACAATCCTACTCTCCGGTTTGCCTCTGCTGTAAGCGTTGGGCATCTTTTCAGTTATGAGGTTAGATCATTGCATATGAAAAACTACAAACGTATCGTAATAAACGGTCAAGGCAGCGCCGATGTTCTTAAAACCGTAGAGGAACCTATCCCTGAACCGCAAGAGGGCGATGTACGGGTAAGAATACTAGCTGCTGGCGTAGGCTATTCCGATGTTATGGCCCAACATGGTGGTTATCCGCTAGCGCCGAAAATACCCTTTACTCCAGGCTACGATTTTGTTGGTGTAGTTGATCGTGTAAGTTCAACAGCGTCGGGAGTTGAGGAGGGTCAATATGTCGCGGCTCTTAATCCAGAGTTCGGCTCCTACGCAGAATATGTTTGCCTTCCTCCGAAGATGCTTGTTCCAGTGCCATCCAATCTTGAACCAGCGGAAGTGGTTAGCTTAATTCTCAATTATCTGACCGCCCACTACATTTTACACAGAAAAAGCCAAGTTAAAGAGGGCGATACCGTCTTAATTCACGCCGCTGCCGGTGGCGTCGGTACAGCGCTACTTCAGCTAGGAAAACTATCGAATCTAACCATGTATGGTACAGCGTCGGCCAATAAGCACTCTATCATCCGGGAGAACGGTGGTATTCCCATTGATTACAAGAGCCAAGATTTCCTTCAATATTTACGCCGTGAAGTGCCAGGTGGAATTGATGCTGCCTTCGATCCAATCGGTGGTGACAATCTAAGCCGGTCATATCAAGCCGTTAGGAAAGGCGGCCGTGTGGTCAGTTATGGCTTCGCCGGCGAGAAGTTCGGTGGTTTGAAAGTAATGATGTTAGGCGTGCTTAGGGTTGCACTGCTAAATTGTCGACCCGATGGAAAGCGAGTGACATTATGTGCGACTCCCGGCGAAGTAAAGAAAAATAACGCTTGGTATCGAGAAACGCTGGCAGAGCTTATCGCAATGTTATCAGCCGGGAAGATTAAGCCCGTTATTGGAGCACAAATTCCCCTCCTGGAGGTAAAACGGGCGCATCAATTAATTGAGCAAGGCAGCGTCACCGGTAAAGTGGTTTTAGTTTGCGGCGAGTGAAGGAAGGTGCCCAACAAATCGTTGGAGGGGGCGTTTTCTCCGTTACGCGCTGCGCGCTTAACTCCAAAAACGCCCCTCAACTCGAGTGTTAGCTGCTGTAGTAATTAATATGTTCTATTTATTGTATATAAGAAAGTAAAACCCATTTGGGTAAATTTCATCGCAACTCCGACCTATAGCAGGTTTATTCGTAATCAATTGAAAGCCAGTTATCAATGTATCTTTGTCAGTGTACCACTGGCCATCAGATGAACTGATTGATTAGGCTCTAGTTTGTGGCTGTTGCGAAGGACATAACAAAGAATTCTCTTCTACATTTTCTAATAAAAGAGGATTATGTACTTTTAGGGAATAACCAATGCTTATGGATGAAAATACTGAAATCTGGCGTCAATATTACCAAAAGTCACTCACTCGCCCACATTCAAAACGTACTGAGTTGGCCGTGCAACTTAATAAATCCAATCTCAAAATAGCCATTGACTGTGGTTGTGGCACTGGCAGTGATATTCAATATTTAGAGCTACAAGGTTATCGGGTTCACGGCTTTGATATTAACCCTGATTCGATTGCGATGTGTAGAGAGAGATTTGCTTCAAACTCGCTGGTGGACATTTCCAAATCTTCTTTTGAGTCTTTTGATTACCCAAGGTCTGGTGTGGTTATTGCGAACTCCAGTTTGTTTTTTGCTGACCCAAACCGATTTGACGCCACTTGGAATAACATCAAGTCTTCTATTGCTGATGGTGGCGTGTTTGCGGGTGATTTCATGGGGCTTAAAGACAGTTGGGCTGAACAATATCGCAGTCCCACTTCGGCGCTAGCGGAATCAGAAGTAAAAGGGTTGTTCTCTGATTTTGAATTAATCCGTTTTGTCGAACGTGACGAAAAAGCGAAAACTTCCTTGGGCAGAATGAAACATTGGCATACCTATTCTGTGGTCGCGGTGAAACCTATATGACAAAGCAATCTATGTGGTTTCAAATGTTGGGTTTGAATCAGCTTTAGTCTTTACGGCACAATGGTTTAAGTAAGGTGGACGTCTTGTTCACTTGTTAACGCGGGGTTATGACTTTTTTAAAGGAGCCGAAATTGGAAAGTTTAGAAGATTACCGGAAGAGCATAGATAATATTGATAATGCGATAGTCGCTATGTTTGCCGAAAGGTTTAAAATCACCAACAAAATTGGCCAATATAAGGCCGAACAGGGGCTTCCTGCCAAAGATGAAACACGAGAAGCATCACAGTTTGAGCGTGTTGCTGGCTTGGCTGAATCCTATGGATTAGACCCTGAATTTGCAAAGGACTTGTTAAAGACGGTTATCGACCAAGTGGTTCAAAATCATATTGAGATATCGCGTCTTCAGTCTGTGAAACGTCATGATAAATAATGGCATGGGTGTATCAAACAGCGTACATGCTCCAAAGCTTAGGTGTGGTTAGATGATATTCAAAGAAACGACGGCTGCTAAAATCCCCATTGAACTGCTCTTGCAGGCTGATCCTAGTGTTGAAAACATCACTTCGTACATGGAAAAAGGGTTGGTTTTTGCGGCAATAGAAAGGGACCTCGTTGTTGGTGTTATTGTTGCCGGATTTCTATCTGATAAGAAAATGGAGATATATAATGTTTCTGTTTTAGAGGAATTTCAGAAACGGGGTGTTGGTAGCAAGCTAATGGAGTTTGTGCTCATGAGATTGAAGTCTAAAGGCATAGCCAGAATTGAAGTGGGTACGGGGGCATTTGGTTACCCATTAACATATTACCAACGCATTGGTTTTCGCGTCGATGCCATACGAAAAGATCACTTTGTAAACAAGTATCCCGAGCCGATTTTTGAGAGTGGGATTCAGCATAAAGATATGCTGCGCTTGTATCTAAACTTGGAATAGATGCATAACAAATGGATCAACCTCATGCTGCATGCCTTTTTGCGCTGCGGCTTAGCGTAATCCAAAGGGGGCTTCGCTTGTTGTATTTATTTGTTGGAATGGGCATTTTGGGGCTCGGAGTGTTTGGCCCGTACTCTAAACAAAAGGTATTTGCCTGGTTTCTTTGTGCCGTTAATCGACGCAGATTGTTTGTTGAAGTGGATTAAGATGGAGTGACCTTTTTTGAAAAAGATAGAAGTCGTAAAAGCCGATTATTTAAACCCGCAACACGCCAAAGACATACCGTATTTATTGAACGAATACGCTTGTGATCCAATGGGAGGGGCTCATCCTCTTTCTTCTGAAACAGCAAAACATCTTGTCACCGCCTTGTCCAAACGCCCTCACGCTTTTAGTGTGCTCATTTATGTTGATGGGCTGCCAGCCGCTTTGGCAAATTGTTTTGAGGGCTTTTCTACTTTTGCTTGTAAACCTTTGATTAATATTCATGACTTGTGTGTGATTAAGGACTATCGAGGCTTGGGCTTGAGTCAAATCTTGTTAGAAAAAATTGAATCTATTGCCATCGACTTGGGCTGTTGCAAAGTGACGCTGGAAGTATTGAGTAATAATCACGTTGCTAAAGCGGCCTATGAAAAGTTTGGTTTTCATGCTTATGAGTTGGATCCAAGTGCTGGAAGGGCGGTTTTTTGGCAAAAAAACCTTGGCTGAATAATGTCAGCGTCAATACTTAAGTTACCTAGTTGTCGATAAGGTGATTGCGGAGCTTGGTCGCTTATTGACCATTTTCCTAACGCTGATAAAACGTATCTTCATAAGACGACATCGCACCTTTCCTCGCCCTGAATCAATGTATCCCTAGGCCTGAATCAATGTATCACCTAAGTTAGGGCTGGCAACGCACTAAAACGAATCAAGGACCTGTCTGTCTTGCGTTAATTATCATGCATTCTATTGAAAATATGTGCGCTCATCCATCATGGGGAAGCGTAAAGGATGATATTTTTGCAACGGCTTTTTTCAAACCAACCTGTTCATTATGGGCATAAATATTGCCTGATTACATAAGCGGATTATTCGGTATGTGTAACGCATGATCGTCTCAAATGGTAGAGGTAGTAAAATGTTAAGTGGATTGTTTAAGAAGTCAGTTTCCTTAGATTTTGACCAACAAGAGAGGGCATTGAATGACATACAGGAAGACAAGAATTCAGAGAGTATTCAACAAGATAATACCTTAGATAACTTTATGCATGGTGTTTCTAGTGCGCTGAATTTCTTACATAATTTACTTAAGTTTGCGAGCACAGCGGGGCAGGCTCAAGACAGTTTAATGCGCGAAATAGACGTTCGTTCTCATAATTTACGAACTGGACTCAGTCAGACACGAGAAGAAATCGAAAGCAGTACGCAAAGCGCCAGCCAAGTAAAAGAAAAAACACGCCAATCAGTAGAACAAAGAACCCAAGCAATACGCGATGAACTGGCCCGTATTAGTGATGAGTTGGATTCCAAAGCCGAAGGCGCGACCAAAGTACTTAATACCATTGAAGACATAGGCAAAGGCATCCAACTGCTTGCTCTTAACGCCACTATTGAAGCGGCACGTGCTGGCGACCAAGGACGTGGTTTTGCGGTGGTAGCAAAAGAAGTGGGTGAGTTGGCCAAAAAAACCATGGCGCGTACCAGTGAAGCAGTAAAGCTGATTGATTTGTCCGGCGTGACGAAATCACTTCATGATACGATGAACACCATAGGTAAAGAATTACATGCTTTGGATGGTGAAATTGAGTCCTCCTTGTCGGACATTCAAATGCGTTTTTCACAAATGTCTGATCGCCTGGAAAGTATTTCTGAACATAATGCTGTGGTGTTTGAGTTACTTGAAGCCAGTAAAGAATCTTCTAACAGAACGGTTAATAAAGTGGATTGGGCGGCGGATGTAACTCAATCACTCGACTCTTGCCTAGCGATGAAAGGGAATGCAATGGAAGGAAAGGCAATAGAGGATAGTATCAATCAGTTTTTACAAGCGAATCATGTTCATAATACCCCTGCGTTTGATAAGTTAGCCTACATAAAAAAACGTGGCGTGATTCGTGTCGCGGTGGACTCGGCTTTGGTTGGTGTTACCTTTCGTCCTTATCCAAACACTTCAATTCAAGGTTTAGACGCCGAATACGCTAGGGCCTTTGCGGATTGGTTAGGGGTGAAATGTGAGTTTATTGAGCATCCTTGGGATCTTTTAACAGAGCTGTTATTTGCTGGAAAAGAAAAGGGTCAACCCAGTGCTGATGTAGTTTGGTGCGCGGTACCACCAAGTGATTTTTATCAGGGCATTGCCTTTTCAAATACCTACACCTATCTAAAATTTGTTTTATGTCGACAAGCCAATGATACATCGATCAATAATCTCTCGGATTTAGAAGGCAAAGTACTCGGCGTCGTCAATGACCCAGCAGCGTTAACCACATTGGAAGAGCAAGGATTTCGTTGGGCAGAAAATGAAAGTAAACCGGGTGGTAAGATCAGGCTAGCTAATCTTATCGCTTATGGTGATATTTCGAGAGTTCATGACGCTTTGGCAAATGGCTCTATTGATGCTTTTGCTGCTGATCATCCCGTATTTCATTGGGCATCGGTTAATGCTGACAGCCCCTGGTTCAATAAGGTGGAAGTTATTAATAGTATCTTACCTGATCCATTTTATTATTCCGCAGTGGTGTCTGCAGAGCCTGCTTCCTATACCTTATTAAGTGCTATTAATGAATTTATTGAAGAGTTTAAACAAACTCCACGACGTTTAGAGATTGAAACAGAATGGCAAGGTGAAGCAATTGATCATACTCTGAGTTATCGTGATGAAGTGGGTAACTTAAATGGTATTGATGAAGTGCACTCTCTTTACTTGGACAATCAGCAGAAGTACTCACTGTTAAAGGTCTAACGTTATTTAGCATCGATCTTCCTTAACGAGTTAGTTATCAAAGTCTTTATGACGCTTCATCTTGGTGAGCATTCGATTTGTGTGGACACTCGAATGCAGGCTTTATTGAGTGTCATCTAGTCGGCTTTATATGGGTAAACCTATCCTAGAGCTGTGTTATGACGATGTACTGTCTATGTGGCCTGTTGTTATAGTCCGAGTTATAGAGTAAAGCCTAACTTGCACACCCTTATTCCTCTGCTATGTTTAAATGAAAACTGTCAAAGAGGATTGACTATCATGCAAGCGCCTGAATTGCCTGAAAACGAAACCAGCCGTTTGGCTAACTTGCGCTCACTTTGTGTATTGGATACACCTCCGGAAGAACGTTTTGACCGTGTTACCCGAATTGCCAAACGCATGTTTAATGTGCCTATCGCGCTCATTAGCCTAGTGGATGAAAATCGACAATGGTTTAAATCCTGTATCGGTTTGGATGCTGTTGAAACGTCGCGCGATGTTTCCTTCTGTGGTCATGCCATTTTAGGCAGTGAGCCTTTTATTATTCCCGATGCTTCGAAAGATGAACGCTTTCATGATAATCCCTTGGTGGCAGGGGCACCTCATATTCGTTTTTACGCAGGGGTGCCTCTTTCTTATGTGGATGGCAGTAAGCTGGGGACTTTGTGCATCATAGATGAGAAACCTCATTTTCTCACCAAGGAAGACATCGAAGATTTGGTTGAACTCGCCACCATGGCGCAAAACGAACTTATTGCCACTCATATTGCCACCACAGATGAACTCACCAATGTCTTAAATCGTAGAGGTTTTATGAGCCAGTCGCACAAACAAATTGCTTCTGGTGATCCTCTCAAAAAAGAAATTTATACCCTCGCTTATTTTGACCTTAACGGTTTTAAACAAATCAATGATCAATTTGGGCACCAGATGGGGGATAAAGCGCTTAAAAATTTTGCTGCTTTATTGCAGCAAAAATTTCGTCATTCGGACATTGTCGGACGCTTAGGAGGAGATGAGTTTGTTGTATTATTAAGAGGCGCTACCTTAGCGCAGGGAGAGCAAATGATGGCTCGTTTTAAAGAGGCAGTTCAGGCTTTCAACAAAGAATCAAACCATCCTTTTGAACTGAAATTTAGTGTTGGTCTCACGACGACTCACAATCAGGAAATGAAACCTTTGGAAACCCTCATTTATGAAGCGGATCAATACATGTACCTAAATAAATCCAAACAGAGCAAAACATCACATTAAGGCAGGTGCGATTTGGGGTTATTTTAATTCAATTTCCACAAAGACAAACTCAAAGCCATTTTCATTAATAACATTGTGTTTTACCCCTTTTTCTCTTGAGTAAGACACGCCTGCCGTTAAGTCTGAATAAAATCGTCCGTCCTCCGTTTCAATCGTTAGCCTACCAGTGGTTTGTGGCACCACAATATAATCATATTCATGAGTATGAAGAGTGGTTTCCGCCCCAGGCGCAAAACGCCACTCAGTGACAATAGCGCGTTCATTTTCCAATTGTACAGTGGGTACGGCAACGGAGTTAGCAGGATTTTTTAACATGAATTCACCTATTTTAATGGTATTCCTTAGAAGAGAATGTTCGACGGATTCCCCTAGCATCAAAAAAATTAACTACACTTGTAGCGCTACGAAAATAAACGACAGGAGTCTATTATGCTGCGTTTTACTTATTTCATCAGCTTCTTGCTGTTTAGTCCAACGCTTTTTGCGATTGACTACAGCAGTTTAGAGTGCCCTGATAATAAAGATTTCTTTACCCATACTCTAATTCAAGACAATGCTTTAAAAGCCATCATCCCCTTAGGCGAAATTGGGCCGTCAAGCCACACACTGCCGGTGCATCATACTTACTTCAATTTAATTCCATTGGATGAAAACGATTATTCTAAAGGCTCTATTGCAGCCAATGTGTTGGCGCCCTTTGATGGTGAAGTGGTTGCCGTTGAATGGAATACTGAAAAAAATGATTGGGCATTGCACCTGCGGCCTTGTGCCGACATAAAAATGTATTTATTGCATTTACGCTGGTTAGATCCAATCCTGATGAACGCCATCGGATCATTAGAACCGGAAGATACGGCTTCTTTTGATGGCGATCCGACACGTTATAAAAAGGTGGATATTGATATCAATGCTGGCGATGTTTTGGGCGTTGCTGGTGGACCTGGTGTTACTTCATTTGACTTGGGATTAATCGATTATCTGGTGCCTGCTAATGATTATATCAGCCCAGACCGTTATGACATTGATACCTTTATTGCGGATCTTGAGCTATTTGGTAATTGGACGGAAGAACTGATTCGTGCTGTCATTCCGGATAGGTTACAACAAGTCTGTGGTTTGGATTATTTTGTGGAGCCTATTCAGACGGAACTAAAAAATAAACTCGGCTCCTTTATGTTTGAAGCTGCCGCGGTCGGCATTCCGCCTTGCCAACACCACATGCGTGACGTAAAGGGCACCATGGCTGGTAATTGGTTTCAAGATCCTAGTGTTTCTTGGTTAGCCATTAATGAGCAGGAAACCTTATCAGCCACCATTTATAATGTTGATCCTGAGGTCAGTGTTATTGGTCTCAATCAATTCTTGTTCCCTGATTTACCTTTTGATGCGGATTGGTATTTCTTTCCTCAGTCCAATGGGTTGGTGAACCGTGCTTTTGAAGAAATGGATAGCACAGTACGAATTTTTTGTTATTCCGACATGAAAAAAGGCGACGAAGTATTTCCGGGTGCCATGCTTGCTTTACTATCTGGTACCGACAAAAATGCGTTGCTCATAGAATATATACCAAGCGACACCTGTGCGGATTTGGAGACACCATTTAGTTTTCAAGGAAACCAGATTACTTTATTTAGATAAAAGCCTCTAAAGATGATTTTCTTAGCGGGGGACGAATTGGCAATGGATCTGAAATCTCAAAAAGATGACGGTTCCAGGTGGATTGAACCTTTGATTCTAAAAAAAGGTGTGTGTTGGAGTAAAAAGTTGTTAACCTTTTCACTGGCTCATAAATCCTGATTTAGTCTCTCTGCTGAGGAAATTACGTGTTAAGTTTTAAAATTGCCCGTCATGACAACGTCAAACTAATTTTGCAGTACATTCATGACTTGGCAGTAGTAGAGGGTTCTCCATTCGAGATTACGGCGACAGAATCAGATATTGAGACAAACTTGCTTGGGGAGAATCGCCATGCAACGGCCTTGATGCTTCATTATGATGATAAGCCTTGTGGCTTTGCGGTGTTTTACTATACCTTCTCGACCACGACAGGAAAACGTGGTTTACACCTTGATGATTTGTACGTAGAACCGCAATTTCAAGGTATGGGAATAGGTAAAAAGACCCTCATTCATTTGGCAAAGCTTGCTCAACAACAAGACTGTGCTCGGTTTGAATGGTGGGCACTTAAAACGAATGATTCAGCCATAAAATTCTATCTGTCTATGGGGGCTCAGTCGTTAGAAGAGCTGTCTGTATTTCGCTTGGATCAAGCGCAAATTGAACGTTTAGCCTCAGAATAGGCCGTGATCGATGAAAAGTATCTGATTGGCTGATATGCGTGTATTTCAGGCTTAGAAATCTTTTCTTGTCTTTAAATTTGTCTACCTTCCTTAACCTAACGGTTGAAATCACACCAGTATGTTTGAACCTAGAGACGTGTTCACTAGTCTTTAAGTGCTATCTGATTGTTTAAAATTTGTATTATATGTAGCACTACAGCGTAAATTTACTCGTAGTTTTTCTTGGCTTTGGTGACTTTTTCCAAATATTTTCGGGACTCCGCTCTTGGGTGGTCGTATCTGAGTCTTTGATACACAGAGCTAGAGGAGTTCTGGTTGATCTTGTCCATAGCAACCGAACGATCACTGTCGAAGGTCTTGAGCACGTTTCCAGTGCCGCCGTTATAGGCTGAAATCATGGAATATTCTTGGCTGGTTTTGTTGCGAACCTTGACTAAATAGCGAGTTTGCAAGATGTGTAGGTAGGCACTGCCTATGTCGATGTTTTGTTCAGGGGAGAACAAGACTTGTTTGGTCGGTTGGCCAGACTTTTTCTTGATTAGCTTATAGACATCACGTCCGGCAGTAGCGGGCACCACTTGCATGAGTCCATAGGCGTTGGCAGGGCTAACTGCGTAGGGGTTAAAGGAGCTTTCCGTTTCGATAATGCCGTAAATCAATGCGGGTTCTAGGTTATAACGTTTGGCCGCAGCGAGAACGTATTGGCTGTATTTTTCTTGACGTAAATGTTCGTGTTGTTCGACTAAATCAAATTCGACTGCATAGACTGTCTTGCCATTAATGGTGCTGCGTTTAAGTTGATTGCTAACCAAGTAATTAGCGTAGCGACCAGCACGCCAAGGGTATTTTACCAGTACGCCTTCATTGTCCATGACTTGCGGATACAAGAAGGGCACGCCATCTGTGTTGGGTGCGGAGCTGGAGAAGATATCGGTTTTGGTTGGATCGGCTGTGGTCAGTAGGGTAGTGGTTATGGCTTTGGTTAAGGTATCTCTTGGGCTACGAGCATCAAGGGTTTCCACCCGCACTTTGCCCTGATCAAAATCCACAATGGTACGAGCTTGGTAATCATTGACGTATTTGACGTACTTTTTCTTGTTGGGCAACTGGCTGTTATTTTTGCCCCATTTTTTGTTCACTTGTTGATCAAGATTCTTGTATAAGGCTTGAATGGCTTTTACATCAGCACGAATGTGATCGCGGGTGATTTTAGCTTGTTTAGCGATCGCTTTTACATCTTCCAAGCTATCGGCATCTTGCACCTGTTTGGATAACTGTTTGACGGAATTAACCGAATCGAAATTCAAAATGGATTGGCAACCGCTGAGTAACAACAGCAAGACACCACAAGAAGACAATGCCGTAAGGCGACCTAAATTTCTGTACATCAATCCTTGCCCATCAATCAAAAGCTTGCTGAGTGTATCAAGATACTGTCAATTTTCCCATGTTAGCATCGTTTGTGATGCGTTGACGGGTTGGAATTGATGTTCACTTTATGAGGCACAAATGTCCATCTGAGCTAGAATGGTTTGGCATTGTTTATCTTGTTTACTTTGAAAGGATCAATTTATGTCTCGTTATCATGCTTGGGTAAAATGGACGCGCGGTAAGAATGAAGCGTTTACTGATAATCAATACAGTCGTGGTCATGAATGGCGGTTTGATGGTGGTTTAACCGTCCCGGCATCATCCTCACCCGATGTGGTGCCTTTGCCTTATTCGGTAGCGGCCAATCTTGATCCGGAAGAAGCTTTTGTGGCCTCTTTGTCCAGTTGTCATATGCTGTTCTTTTTGGCATTCATTGCCAAGCATCACTACCTTGTGGAAAGTTACACGGATGAAGCCTATGGCATTATGGACAAGAACGCAGCGGGTAAAACAGCGATGACCAAGGTGGTGCTCAGACCAAAAGTGGTGTTTGGCGGTGAGCGAGTCCCTAGTTATGAGGAACTTGTCGAACTTCATCACAAAGCCCACGAGCATTGTTATATTGCCAATTCGGTTAGCGCAGAGGTGATCACTGAGATCCAGTCTTAGTTGGGGGGATAGAATTTACATTATCCTCAGCATAGAAATGCACTTCTTAGGGTTAAGGTTTTTCCTTTTCATGCCTCTTATATCACTTTACCACAGCGACTTGATCACTAAGTCGCTTTTAGTGTTACTCAAGTCGTTTACAGCCAGCTTCCCCAAGGAGTGAAAAATTACACTGGGTTCATTGCTAAGATCCTAAAGGAACCCACCATGACCCCAGCAGAGCTACACGATAAAGCCATTGTGATTGATGGTTTGATTTGTGCGAAATGGAATCGCGAATTGTTTGAAGACATGGCCAAAGGTAAGTTGACTGCCGCGAACTGTACAGTGTCGTTTTGGGAAAACTTTGAAGGCACGGTACGCAACGTGGTGGAAATGAATCAGCTGATCGAGACCAACAGTGATTTGTTAACCAAGGTGTACACCACCAAAGATATTCATCGTGCGAAAGCGGAAGGCAAAACCGGCGTCATGATGGGCTTTCAAAACGCTCATGCGTTTGAAGACCAAATTGGTTATGTACAGATCTTTAAAGACCTTGGCGTTGGCATAGTGCAAATGTGCTATAACACGCAAAACTTGGTGGGCACAGGTTGTTATGAACGCGATGGCGGTTTGTCTGGTTTTGGCCGCGAAATCGTTGCCGAAATGAACCGGGTGGGCATGTTGTGTGACTTGTCTCACGTTGGTCCGAATACTGCCAAAGAAGTCATTATTGAATCCAAAAAGCCTGTCGCCTATTCCCATTGCCTACCGTCTGGTTTGAAAGAGCACCCACGCAATCGCAGTGATGAAGAGCTTAAGTTTATCGCTGATAACGGCGGTTTTGTTGGGGTGACCATGTTCACGCCTTTCCTCAAAGCCGGTGTTAACGCCACCATTGATGACTACGTAGAAGCCATTCAATACATCTACAACATAGTGGGGGAAGATGCCATTGGCATTGGTACCGACTTTACCCAAGGTCATGGTCATGACTTTTTTGAATACCTCACTCACGACAAAGGCTATGCGCGTCGTTTAACCCGTTTTGGTGAAATCATTAACCCGAAAGGCATTCGCACAGTCGGTGAGTTCCCGAACTTGACGGAAGCCTTGTTGCGTAATGGTTTCAGTGAGCGTCAAGTGTGCAAAATCATGGGTGAAAACTGGGTGAATTTATTGGCCGAAGTGTGGGGCGAGTAACGCTTCTCTCTGTGATGGTTATCAGCGGTTATTGAATAGTAATCTTGCCGCCGTATTGGGTGGTTGTAATAGTAAGGAATGAAATATGAGTTCTCATGCGCCAGAAATGCCAATCCAAGTGGACGATGAAACCGGTGTATGGACCACCGATGCTTTGCCTATGTTGTACGTACCACGTCACTTTTTTGTCAATAACCACATGGGCATTGAAGACGAGATTGGAGCAGAGCGTTACGCCGACATTCTCTATAAGGCGGGTTATAAGTCGGCTTACTTTTGGTGTGAACAGGAGTCTGAGTGCCATGGCATTTATGGTGCTGACATCTGGCATCATTATTTAAAGCGTTTATCACAGCGTGGTTGGGGCTTTTTTATTACCGAAGAATTGGACATTGAAAAGGGCACAGCAAAAGTGCGTTTAGAGAATTCCGCCTTTGTATATCACTACGAAAAAATTCACGGTAAGAAGGTCAATCGCAAAGTGGATTACATGTTCACTGGTTGGTTTGCAGGGGCTTTAGACCAGATTTTAGACAGTCAGAAATCGTCCATTCGTACTAAAGCCACACAGACCCAAAGTGGTGCGGAAGAAGGTTGCGCTGTGGGGTATTTTGAAGTGCAGCCTATTTAAAGCTGTTTGTTATAAAAGTCAGTTAAGCCATGCGGGCCGGCATGGCTTTGATCAATCCATTTCACGTATTTTCCAGTAAGCGGGAGTTCTTTATATGTCCCAATATGATGCGCTGTTTGAGCCTCTCAATATTAATAAGTTAACCATTCGAAATCGCATTGTGAGTACGGCGCATGCGGAGGTATATGCCACCGACGGCGGTATGACCACAGACCGTTACGTGAAATATTACGAAGAAAAAGCCAAGGGCGGTTGTGGCTTGTGTATCTGTGGTGGTTCCAGTGTGGTATCGATTGATAGCCCACAAAGCTGGTGGAGTTCGGTGAATTTGTCGACGGACCGTATTATCCCACATTTCCAAAATCTTGCCGATGCGGTTCATAAGCATGGCGGCAAAATCATGATTCAAATTACCCATATGGGACGTCGTTCCCGTTGGGATGGGGAAAATTGGCCGAATCTGATGTCGCCATCTGGCATTCGTGAGCCTGTACACCGTGCGACCTGTAAAACCATCGAAGAAGAGGAAATTTGGCGCGTCATTGGTGACTTTGCGCAAGCGGCGCGTCGCGCTAAAGAAGGCGGTTTGGACGGTGTCGAATTGTCGGCCGTACACCAACACATGATAGATCAGTTCTGGTCGCCACGAGTGAACAAGCGAACCGATGAATGGGGCGGCACTTTCGAAGGCCGCATGAAGTTTGGTCTGGAAGTGCTCAAGGCAGTACGTGAAGAAGTAGGGCCAGATTTTGTGGTGGGCATGCGTATCACGGGGGATGAATTCCATCCAGATGGCTTGAACCACGAGGATATGAAGCAAATCGCGCAATATTATGATGCCACTGGCATGGTGGATTACTTTGGTGTTGTGGGTTCTGGTTGTGATACACACAATACCTTGGCCAATGTGATCCCCAACATGAGCTATCCGCCTGAGCCTTTCCTGCATTTGGCAGCGGGCATTAAAGAAGTGGTAAAGGTGCCGGTGATTCACGCTCAAAACATCAAAGATCCGAACCAAGCGAAGCGTATTCTAGAAGCGGGTTACGTGGACTTTGTCGGCATGACTCGTGCGCACATTGCCGACCCGCATTTTATTGCTAAGATTAAAATGGATCAGGTCGATCAGATTCGCCAATGTGTTGGGGCAAACTATTGTATCGACCGTCAGTATCAAGGTTTGGATGTATTATGTGTGCAAAATACCGCAACCTCTCGTGAATACATGGGCTTGCCACACATTATCGAAAAGACCACTGGGCCGATTCGTAATGTGGTGGTGGTCGGCGGTGGCCCTGGCGGTTTGGAAGCGGCCCGTGTGGCAGCGGAACGTGGTCATAAGGTGACCTTGATCGAAAAAGCGTCTGAGTTGGGTGGGCAAATCAGCTTAGCAGCGAAAGCACCACAGCGTGATCAAATTGCCGGCATTTCTCGCTGGTTGATCATGGAAGTTGAGCGTCTTGGCGTTGAGATTCGTTTGGACACGGCAGCCGACGCTGACTTGATTCAATCCTTGCAACCAGATGTGTGTATTTTGTGTACCGGTGGTCGCCCTTTCCTTGAGCAAAACCCAGAATGGGGGGCAGCCGATGGCTTGGTGGTGTCGACTTGGGACATTTTAAATGGTGCCGTGGAGCCGGGTAAAAATGTACTCATCTACGATACTATCTGTGAATTCTCCGGTATGTCTGCAGCGGACTATCTTGCCTCAAAAGGCTCCCTAGTGGAGTTAGTGACCGATGATATCAAACCCGGTGTCGGCATAGGCGGGACGACTTTCCCGACTTATTACCGATCTTTGTACGAAAAAGAAGTCATTATGACGTCCGACATGCTGCTTGAAAAAGTCTACCGAGAAGATGGCAAACTGGTCGCGGTACTGGAAAACGAATACACAGGCCAAAAAGAAGAGCGCGTTGTGGATCAAGTGGTCGTAGAGAACGGCACAAGACCAAACGAAGAACTTTATTACGCTCTCAAAGCCAACTCAGTCAACAAAGGTCAGATTGATAATGAGGCCTTGTTTGATATCAAGCCTCAGCCTGAGCTGTTGGTCGATAAGCTAGACGGTATGCTGCTATGGCGCTTGGGGGATTGCGTATCGCAGCGTAACATTCATGCCGCCATGTACGATGCTTTGCGTCTTTGTAAGGACCTATAAGAGCAAAGGCTGGCTGAGCTTGTTAATGGGCTTTGTTGTTTTAAATACGCTCAATATTGAGGGTAAAAAATGATTTTTGATTGGTTAATTCCTTCTTTGATCGCCACCTTGTTGGTGTTGGCCGCCATAGGTGCGGTGCGTCGTGCCAGTTTGTGGCGCGCGGGGCAAGCGGAAAAAGTCGATATTTGGGCCGGTTTACTGGCCATGCCAAAGCGTTATCTTCACGATCTCCACCATGTGGTTGAGCGAGATAAATACATGTCTCGCACTCATGTTGCCACAGGGGGCGGTTTTGTTTTAGCCATGGTGTTGGTGATCTTGGTGCATTTGTTCGACATTCAAAGTCGTATTTTGGCGTGGATGTTATTGGCCGCCCTTGGCATGATGTTTTGCGGTGCTGTGTTTGTCTTTAAACGCCGTCTTAATCCGCCTTCGCGCCTTTCAAAAGGGCCGTGGATGCGTCTGCCGAAAAGTCTACTTACCTTTGCCATCACTTTCTTTGTGCTGACCTTACCTGCGGCTGGGATTTTGCCGGAGGGTCTAAGTTTGAGCAATATTGGTCTGACCTTGGTGAGTTTGGTATTGGCCTTGTTAGTGCTGCTTAGCTTGGGCGAAATGCTGTTTGGCATGACATGGGGCGGCCCGATGAAGCACGCTTTTGCGGGAGCCTTACATTTGGCGTTTCACCGTCGTCCCGAACGGTTTGGTGGCGGCCGCTCTACCGGTTTGAAACCGGCCAATTTGGGGGGCGAATCTCATGGCGTTGCCAAACCTGAAGACTTTAAATGGAATCAACTATTAGGCTTTGATGCTTGTGTGCAATGCGGTCGCTGTGAAGCCATGTGCCCAGCTTTTGCGGCGGGACAGCCGTTAAACCCGAAAAAACTCATCCAAGATATGGTGGTGGGGTTAGCGGGTGGCACAGATGAAAAATACGCAGGCAGTCCTTATCCCAAGGTGCCTGTTGGTAAGGCGAGTGGCTCGCCACAAGAGGTTATTACGGAAGGTCTGGTCAGTGCCGATACCCTATGGTCATGCACCACTTGCCGAGCGTGTGTGGAAGAGTGTCCTATGATGATTGAGCATGTGGATGCCATCGTCGACATGCGACGTTTTTTGACCCTTGAAAAAGGTGACACGCCAAACAAGGGCGCTGAAGTATTAGAAAATATCATTGCCACGGACAATCCAAATGGTTATGCCCCGGGCAGCCGTACCCATTGGGCGGCGGATCAGAATCTAGCGGTGATGAAAGACGTTAAAAAAGCCGAGGTGCTGTTTTGGGTGTCGGATGGTGCCTTTGATATGCGTAGCCAGCGCATACTCAGAGCCTTTGTGAAATTACTTAAAGCTGCCAATGTGAATGTGGCGATTTTAGGGGATGAAGAAAGAGACAGTGGTGATGTGGCGCGTCGATTAGGGGACGATGCGACTTTTCAAAGTTTGGCAAAACGCAACTTGGCGACCTTAGCTCAGTATGAATTTAGCACCTTGGTTACGACGGATCCTCATGCCTTCCACTGTTTGAAAAATGAATACGCCGACTTTGATCAAGCTGGCGTTTTGCACGGCGTGGAGGTCTTACACCATACGACTTTCTTGAATCGTCTTATTGAGCAAGGCGGGTTGCAGGTCGATCGCTTTAAAGGTGGCAAGGTAACGTATCACGACCCTTGTTATCTTGGTCGATACAATGGCGAATACGATTCCCCAAGAGCCTTATTGTCCAGTTTGGGCATAGAGGTAGCGGAAATGGAACGCTCTGGTTATCGCTCGCGTTGTTGTGGCGGTGGTGGCGGTGCGCCGATTACGGATATTCCTGGTGAAAGACGCATTGCTGACATGCGCATTGAAGACGTGGTGGCAACGGGAGCGGAGTTGGTCGCAGTGGGTTGCCAGCAGTGTACCGCCATGTTGGAAGGGGTCGTCGAGCCTCGTCCACAAGTGCGTGATATTGCCGAAATCATGGCCGAGCATTTGGTTGAGCAATTGATTGAACACAAGGTCGAGGGTGCAGCATGACAGAACATGAAGATATCCTACGTCGTGATCCTAGGGCCGAATGGATAGCACGCAATCGTCTTCACCCTTTGCATCAAGCCATGACGCAAGTGTCTGAGGTAGTACGTGGACCATCTGGTTTAATACGGAAAAACCCTCACCAAGTGGGTTTTATTGGCCCCAATGGCATTAAGCGAATTGATCGGTTAGCGGGCAATGGTCAAGCCGCAACAGGTGCGAAACGTCGCAGTTCAGCAGCTCAGGAAGTGACATTGCCCTTACACCAAGTGGTGGAACCCAATGCCTTTATTGTGGTGGTGCCGGACATGGCGGGGGGTCGCCTCACAGGGCAGGATAAAGACATATTGGGCTTGGCTCATGAGCTAGCGAAACAGCGAAAAGCCCTCAATGCCGATGAGAATTTAGCTGTGGTCGCAGTATGTTTTGGTGAATCCAAAGAAACTCAGTTTGATGAGGCGGGTGTGGATCGTTTGGTTCATTTATCGGCCGCTGAATACGAAGGCTTTGCCCCAGAAAAGCGTCTCCAGGCTTTATTGCAAATAGAGTCCATCTATCAGCCAAAACATTGGTTATTCCCTGACAGTGTGCATGGCGGTACCGATTTAGCATCGCGTTTGGCGGTGAAACTGGATGAGCGTCCTGCGACACAAGCTTGGCAGGTGTCTAGCGATACGACGATTTGTCGAGCGGCGTCTGGCAGTCAGGATATTCATCGCGATACGCCACGTATTTTGATGATACTAGAAGAATGTGGCCAAGCCATTGATGAAACCCGTCACGAGGTCTTACCTTTAGCACTGGAAGGTGAATCCTCTGTCGAGGTGCGGCTGGAAGATAAAGGCTTAATTGCGGTCGATCCAAATGCTGTGCCGTTAGCGGAAGCGGAATTTATCCTATCGGCGGGCAATGGTATTCATAACTGGCAACAATTTCGCGATTGCGCTGCCTTGTTGGGGGCAACGGAAGGCGCCAGTCGTGTGGCAGTGGACGATGGTTATATGCCGAGAATGCGTCAAGTCGGTGCATCGGGAACTTGGGTGACGGCGCGTGTTTATGTGGCGGTGGGTATCTCAGGTGCGATTCAGCACATGCAAGGCATTGGCCAATGCGACAAGATAGTTGCCATCAATACGGATGCGGGCTGCGATATGGTGAAACGAGCCGATTTAGCGGTGATTGCCGACAGTGAAGCGGTTTTAGCCGAATTATGTCGTTTAGCACAGCAGCATACTGGCAAAACATTGCAACAGAATGAAACCACGTCGGAGGTAAGTCATGTTGCCTAAAGCCTTAGCCTTAGTATCGATTGGACGTCATCCCCATTCGGGCCGTGAGCGCCGCGCCGAGGAAGATGCTCGTGCGTTAGAAATGGGACTCAACTTGCAAGAAGGTCAATGGATGAGTCTGTCAGTGGTGCACGCCGGTAGTGCGGATTCTCCCGTCTTGCGTCAATACGCGGGCATGGGCTTGCCTAAATTATCTGTTATTAATCAGCAAGCCAATGAGGATGTTTTATTGCCTTTAACGGACTATGTTAAGGAACAAGAGGCCTCATTGTTGTTAATGGGGGTGCGATCAGAAATGGGTCAATCGTCAGGTATGCTGCCGTATTTATTGGCGGAACAATTAGGTTGGCCGCTGTTGCCTAGGGTAGCCGAAATTCAGTCCATTGACGATGGAGTGGCACAAGTTTTGCTGGCATTACCGAGAGGTCAAAGACGTCTAGTGACAGTGGCTTTACCTTTTGTTGCAACCCTTGATAAGGCGGCGAAAGCACCTCGTCAAACGGCTTTTGGGCCGGGTCAACGAGCGGACATTGAAGTAATAGATACCGCTTCCATTGAAGATAAAGTCGCCGCACAATGGCAATTTTCACCGGCTAAGCCAAGAGCAAAGCGTATGAAGGTGGTAAAAGCTAAAACCGCTGCTGATCGCTTTAAAGCGGCAACGGCGAAACCTGTTGGCGGCGGTGGTAAAGTGTTGAAAAACGAAACGGCGGAAGAAAAAGCGCAAGCCATTTTTGACTTCTTGTTGGAAGAAAAGGTGATTCGTTAGCATTAAACCATGATTGAGGTGACATTATATGATGATTGTCGATTTGATTGATGAAGTGGATTTCAAAGAAAAACTCATTGCGCTAGGAGCTCCTGTGAGTCAGGAGCAAAGTTTAGAGGAGGTTCAGGCTTCGCTTTTGGTTTGGTTGCAAGCGTATCCAGAACAAGTTCCTTTTATAAGAGATCTCTGTGCAGAGATGCAAAAAGACAACACCACAATATTGCCCGATGTTTCTAAAGTAATCACCTCGCTTATCTGATTTTCTCTAGAAGGTGCGAATCAGTTGATTTGTTCGTCCCTTCAACCTTCCTTACTAGGTCTCCTATGCTTTGAACTTGGTGCAATATGTCGAAAGCAAGCATGTGTTTCACTCAGTGAAACACATTGTTTAAATATAAAACAATGTTGATAATCTACAGATGTTCTATAAAACAATTATTAAAAAAAGGGCATTATAATGATGAACAACACACGCAATTTATTGGCAATGACATTGTCAATTCCCTTCCTAATCACTCAAACTGCTTTCGCAGCAGACGACTCCGAACTGCTTGTAAATAAGCCAAACTTTACCTACTTAACTAGCCTTGGGGTGTTGAGTGTTGAAGATAAAGACCTTGATCCAGAGGCTTTTGAAGCTGAAGTTGGTGTGAATGGCGTAGTTAAAGCCAAAGAATTTACTATGCTTTATAAGCTTAAAGCGGATCTATCGGATGCCATTAACAGTAGAGATACTAATGGTACCGATGGTGAGGCAGATATTCACATCAAAGAAGCAAATGCTATCTTTCCAACCGCATACGGTGCCTTTGTCTTAGCACCACGAATTACCAGTGGGCAACAAGTCGAACTTTATTCCAATGTAGATATATTTGAATACAATGAGGCACATTCTGGTAGCACTTCTGTTTCGGGTAATACTCTATTTGCGCAACCTTCTGAGGGAGATGACGTGATTGCTTGGGCGTCTCCTAAATTTTTGGGAGTCAAGCTGGTTCTTGCGACACTTTCTATCAATGAAGATAACGGCGATGATATTGATGCAAAGGCTTACCGTGTGATTTACAAGGAGGGTAATTTGAACTTGGGTGCAGGTCAGGTCATTGTTAGTAAAGGTCTAGCGAGTGCATCTAAAGACTACACGCGTTCTGCTATAACGGCAGGTTATAAATTCGATAAGCTTGATCTCGGTGCTACTTATGAAATGAATAAAGATACTTTTGGTTCAGCAGGAGATTTCGATACGTTGGGCGTTACTGCACGTTACCATTTTAACCATGGTTATTCGATTGCAGCTGGCTACTACAATAAAGACTCAGATGTCGATGCCAATGATAATCAAGGTACGGTTTATCAAATTAAGAAGCAGACTGGGAAGAACATTGCGTTTTGGGCTGAAGTCGCGAATTATGATACTACAGCTGATAATGTCGCATTAGGTGTCAATATAATTTACTAATAATAAATTTATTTTAAATAGTTTATTATTATAAAAGGAAGCCGTTCAAGTAATACTCCCCTTTTTACTTGGACGGTTTTTTTATCTCAAAAAACACTGGATATTTCTATTTTTTGAATGATCGTGTGTTGCGCTGAAGCATTATAATTAATTCTTATAAAAATAATAATGAGATATTGCTGAGCAGGATGCTAACTAGGACAGTGTTAAACTATATGCCTTAGTAATGCTATCTCTTGATGCTTAAATGGTTTGCGTTATGGTGAAATCAATTGATTCCGTTACACGGGCGATGCAAGTGCTGGACACGCTACAAAAGACATCTTCGCTCTCTCTTTCTGAATTACAACGTTGTACAGGGATAAACAAAGCGACATTGCTGAGAATATTGAAAACGCTCAGTTTGAGTGGTTGGGTAGTAAAATCTCACAGTGAGAACAAATACAGCTTATCCTCTTCTATTATCGAAGAGACTCTGCCTAAATCTCGAGAAGCACGCTTAGCGGAAGCGAGTGTATCAGTCTTAGATAATCTTTATCAGACACTAAATTGGCCATCTGGTATCGCTGTTCGAAATATTAACAGGATGAAGTTCATTGAAACGACACGTCAACGTTCGTCCTTTTTCAATTGTAGGCCCTCTTTGAGTGAACTGGATTTCCTTTATTCTGGCGTGGGTCGTTGTTTTCTAGCGTTTTGTGATAGTCATGAACGATCTGATGTCATTTATAATTTGAAGAAACTGAAAACGAAAGAGGGTAAGTTAGCTCATGATAGTATTTGGTTAAACCAAATGATTGAGCAAACTAAAATCTTAGGTTACGGTGTTCGACAAATTTCTCAGTACGATAACCAAAGCATTAATGGGTTGTGCATAGAGTCTATTGCTGTGCCAATTAGGCGAATGGATGGCGTCTTATTAGGGTGCTTGTCATTGGCTTGGCCACAGGGCAGTATGGACAATGCCTATTTGGAAAAAAAGGTGCTTCCCATGTTACGAGATGCAAGCATTCGTATTGTCAATAATATTCCTTAATACCAAGCTTCACGACAACCAAGATTGCCATTCTAAGAGGTCAAGAAATGTCGTTTTTCTTGATGTTTTTAAACGGTTTTTTTGCCACTCCAGCGCGCTGAACTTGGGCACACAAGCATCAAGTCAATTGAAGATGAAAAATCGCCGCCCAATGGCTGTTTTCACCCACCAACCCAAGAGCCAAGCGTATGACGGTGGAAAAGCCAAATATCGCATCATTATTTTCCTCTTGGGTGAGCAATGATATGACAACGTTACCTGAAGTAAAGCAAGTGGTTAATAAAGTTACATAAATAATGATGTAAAAATTAGCTGATTGTGTAATTTTTACCTAAGCTATCTAAAATAGCTGATGACAACGGGTCCCAAGGAAGCGCGACTCGGTTTTTCGTACATTATGGTATTTTTTTGGATTTAGACTTATGAAAATCAAAACGAAATTGTTGATTACCTTTTCTCTGGCCGCACTGTTACCTATCCTCATAGTGAGTACTATCACTGGATTTCTCGCCTCAAATCAAGCCTTGCATAACTTCGAAAAAAACAGTGAGCAGACTGTCGGGGCGGTAGAAAGGAATTTTGATCAATTCATTAAAGATATTAAATATACAGTGGGCTTTTTGGCCGCCAGTGAGGCTGTAACAGACTCGCAAGCCAAACCGCTCACGACCTATTTTGAGAAGCAAGGAAAAGCGCCAAAAGACGTCGCCGCTAGCAATGGTGGCCGTGAAGCACAGCTGTACAGCTTATTTGAGGCAGTGGGCACGAATAACCCTAATTTTGCTTATGTTTACACCGGAGATGAGGGGGGCGGTTATTTAGAATGGCCGGGTACTTATGGATACGCTGAGTTTGATGCAAAGAAACGTCCTTGGTACACCACTGCTATGGAGAATGTGGGCAATACGGTATTGCGTGACGCCTATTATTGGGAACCGGACGATGCGGTTTACGTATCTGCGGTTAGAGCTTATCAGAAGGGTAATAAGGTTGGTGGCGCTGTGGCAGTGGATGTATCCATCAAAACCTTGACAGACATGGTCAATCATACCCAGTTGGGCGATTCAGGCAGTATTATTGTTATCGAAAACACTGGCAAGATTTTAGTGGATGCGATTCGTCCTGATAATAACTTTAAAGACATAGGCGAACTAAGTGGCGATGCTTATCAACAAATCGCTAACACTTCCACTGGCATGCTGAATTTTACCTTAGATGGTCAAGATTATTACGCCAATGTGATGACGTCACCTGATTTGCAATGGAAATTTGTTGGCTTGATGCCAAGTGCTGAAATTTACGCCAGCACTTATGAATTGATTCATACCACTGTTGTGGTGTGTGTGATTCTAATACTTTTGTGTTTCGCCGCTGCTTTTGTCATTGCAAAAGGTTTGGTAACACCGATCGAGTCTGTTTCCAATCACTTGAAGGTGCTGGCTGAGGGCGAGGGGGATTTAACCTCTAAACTTGAGATAGTGAATAAAGATGAAACAGGTGAGCTATCTGGTTGGTTTAACCAGTTTATCGACTCCACTCGCCGCTTGATAGTAGGAATCAAACAATCCAGTGCACAAATGGACGAAGTGGCAGCAGAAACCGCTTGCAAGGCTCAGCAAGTGGCGCAATCCACAGCGAACCAGTTGCAATCCATTGAGTTGATTGTTGAAGCGGGTCAGCAGATGGTATTGGCTTCCAGTGAAGCCGCCGAGAGTTGTAGCCATTCAGCACAATTCTCCGAAAAAGGCTTAGAAACCACAGTAGCTGGTAAAGACTTGCTGAAGGGAAGTGCTGATGGCGTCAACCGCTTAGGAGAGCGTATTAAATCATCCAGCGATATCATTATTGAACTGGAAAAGGAAACCACCAACATCAACCAAATCTTGTCGACCATTCAGGACATTGCTGAACAAACTAACTTGTTGGCATTGAATGCGGCCATTGAAGCCGCTCGTGCAGGGGAACAGGGACGAGGCTTTGCGGTAGTGGCCGATGAAGTACGAACCTTGGCAGGTCGTACTCAAGAATCGACCGAGCAAATTGCCAGTATATTAAACTTATTGGCCAGCCGAACCAAGCAAGCGTCTGAATCCATGACGATCAGTTTGAATGAATCGCAAACTGCGATGAGTTTGTCGGATCAAGCTTTGCATTCGTTCGAAGAAATCGAGCAGGTTGTCAAGCAGATGCGAGATATGACCATGCAGACAGCGGCTTCCGCAGAAGAGCAAAGGGCGGTAACGGAAGACATTAATACCAATATCAGTGATATTAGTCACTCTGCGCAACAAGTGTCAGCACTCTCAGACGACGTAGCTGGCTTATGTGATAAACAAGATAAACTGGGTAAAGAGCTACACGCTATGGTGGCGAAATTCCGTACAGAATAGCTGAGCTGATCTAGTTAACTAGCATTTAAATAAAGCTAATTACTAATTAATAAGCCACTTAGTTTTAAGTGGCTTATTTTTTGGTTTGATTAACAACAAAATACGAGAAAAGTATTTTTAATTTAAGTAAGAACGATTATCATACGCAAAACTAAAAATCAGACAAAAGGTTCTATTATGATTAAGTCGTTCATAACGCTTCTGTTTGCTGTCATGGCAAGCTTAACTTGGGCTAAACAGGTCACAGTAAGTGACGTGTTGGATCGTGAAGTGACCTTTAACAGTCCTGCCCAGCGAGTCATTGTGGGTTTTTACCCTGAAGATTACATGGCAATCGGTACGGAAGCCGCTTATGACAATGTAGTGGGTATGTCCAAATACATTTGGCAAGCCCGTCCTGCCAATTGGGATATGTACGTTAAACATCGTCCTTCCTTGGCAGACATTCCAGGTATTGGCCGTGTTGACACCAAAACCTTCTCGGTTGAGAAAGTCATCGCTTTGCGTCCAGATTTGCTGTTGTTGGCAGATTGGCAATATAAGGGGTTAGGCACGGATATTGAGCGCATTGAACAAGCCGGTATTCCTGTCTTAGTGGTGGATTACAACGCACAAACGTTAGAGCGTCATCTGAAAAGTACCGAACTGATTGGTGTGGTAACGGGTCAGCAAGCGCGTGCTGCGAAGATTGCCCAAGAATACCAAGACCGTGTTGAAGGCATCAGCAAACGTTTGGCAGAAGCCAATCTACCTAAGCCAAAAGTGTACACTGAGTTTGGCTCGATGGGGCCAAGTGAGCTGAGCTATACCTTTGGTAAAAACATGTGGGGTGCGATTTCCACTATGGCGGGTGGCGATAATATCTCTGCACCTTTCGTCGAATGGTGGGGCAAACTTAACCCTGAGCAAGTAATCGCGTCTAACCCAGATGTGATTGTGATGACAGGTTATGAATCTGCTAATACTCCCGATGCCATGATCATGGGTCAAGGCGTGGATAAAGAAGAAGCCTTGCAACGTCTAGAAGGTTTTAAACAGCGTACTGGCTGGTCAAGTTTGTCTGCGGTGAAGAATAATCGCATGTTTGGCGCTTACCATGGTGCATGTCGTACCATTATAGACAGTGCCATGATTGCTTTTTATGCTAAGGCTATGTATCCAGATTTGTTTGCTGATCTGAATCCAGATCAAGCCTACTTTGACTTTTATGAAAAGTATTTGCCAGTAACGCCTGAAGGGGCGTTTACGCTAAGTTTGCAGTAAGAGAATCAAGTAACAAGAAAGGGGCCGAATGTTAGGCCCCTTTCTTATGGCTTTATGTTTCTAGCGAAATAGATATTGCGTGGTTTGCTCATAAATAGTCCCTTCTGCTAGGAGAATAGGAGGGAAATGAGAATGATGAACCGCATCAGGCCAATGTTGAGCTTCCAAGGCTAAGCCTGCGTAAGCACTAAGAGGGCCTTGGTTGATGTTGGAACTGGCCGCAAGGTCAATGTGTCTGCCATCATAAATTTGTAAGCCCGGTTCGGTCGTCAGCAAATGCATGCTAATACCAGTTAAAGGCGCTTTCAGTACAGCCACTTCTTGCAGCCTTCTTGGCGCTAAAGACAAACAAAAATGGGTGTCTAGTCCTAAGTAATCGTCTCGACCAATAGTCCGTATATGATTGAAATCATAGGCACTTCCTCGAGTTGGAGTGACCTCTCCGGTGGGAATTAAATCGTCGTTAACAGGTAAATAATGATCAGCGGCGACTTTTAGTTGATGATCTAAAATACTGCCTTGTCCGTCCAGATTAAAATAACTGTGTCCAGCGATATTACAAAGGGTAAGTTGGTTGCTAGTGGCTTGAATGCGCATTTGTAATCCCTGTGAAATCAATTGATATTCTACTTGAATCTGCATTCTTCCCGGATAGCCCATCTCTCCGTCTTCTAACGTTACTTGTAACTGAACCGCATCACCACTTTGCTTAATAATGCGCCAATTTTTGCAATCTGTACCAGCTGGTCCACCGTGTAATTGATGTGGGCTGGGTGATGATGGCGTAAGTAGATATTCTTTATCGCCAATCATAGCCCGACTGTGCGCAATACGATTGGCAACACGACCAACAATCGCCCCAAAATATCGACATGAACCCAAATAATCTGCGAAGTTGGGTGAGCCAAGTACTACTGAGTGTGAATGATCATCAAGGTGAATAGACTGAATGCTGGCGCCTAGTGTGAGAATGTTTGCACGAATGCCTTCGCGCTTTAGGTGGATCTGTTTAACTTGCGAAAGATCGGTTAATGGCATGCTTTTCCCTTTATACAAAGACCTTATACTCGGTCCATGATTGCATTTTTGTTATTTTACTGGCCTGAGTATAGCTTGATTCGTCTTCCTTTGAGGGAAATTATTATTCAGAACCTGGCCATGAATAGCCACTCAAGCTTTATTGATTGCGCATATGGTGTGTAAAAAATGATAAAAAAAGCCTACCCGAGAGATCATCAAGGGTAGGCTGAGGAATCCAGCAAGCATACTGGAGGAGGTTCAAGCTATTAAGACAGTGGATCCTACTAAGACAATGGCCCACCTACTATGGTGTTACGTAAGCCTTCTATGATGTTGACGCCTGTTTCGTGACGCAACTCATCGTACCAAGCTTGCGTTTCATTCATGTCTTTTCCGTGTGTTACATCACAGCGCTTACGGGCTTTTAAAACTAAATCTTTAACACGGAAACGTCGTTCCGATTGATAATTAAGCAATGCGTTTTCAATGTCGGTGTTTTTACTGAAGCATTGGCCAAGTACCACCGCGTCTTCAAGCGCTGAACAGCCGCCTTGTCCTATGTCGGGTGTGGTGCTGTGCGCTGAGTCTCCCAGCAGAGCAATTTTGCCTTTTACTAAGGTGTCGAAAGGCTCAATATCATGAATCTCAATACGATTCGTTGTTTCAGGATCAATGGCTGCAATGAGTTTTTGCACGGGCTCAGTCCAACCTGCAAAGTATCTGGTCAAATCTTGTTTGACGCTGCTTCTGTCCTCGTTCAGCCCTTTTGGTAACGGCACATCAAAAAAGAAGTAGAAGCGGCCGTCAGCGATGGGCATGATGGAGACGCGCTTGCCTTCGCCAACAAAGGTAGTCCATTGGTTTGCTGGAGCGATGTCTTCGTCTATGTCTACCAAGCCATTCCAATTCACATAACCTGCGTAGCGGCGCTCTGTTTCATAACCTAAGACATGGGCTCGAACCTTTGAGTGCGTGCCGTCAGCGGCGATCATAACGTCACCCGAAGCTTGTGTGCCATCGTCGAAGTAGGCGGTGACGCCGTCAGCGCTTTGTTCAACCGATTCAATTCGCTTGCCAAACTGTACTTTTTCTTTGCCCCACCAATCGATCATTTGGCTTTGTAGATTGGCACGGGAAACTGGACAAGGGCGCTCACCAACTGCTTCGACCAATGGACTTAAGCTAAATTGTGTCATTACTGCGCCAGATAAGCCGTCTTGGTAAGCCATAAAATGCATAGGGCCACCCAGTTGATCCATGATATGGCCCATGCCAAGATGATTCATGCACTTAACCCCGTTCGACCAAATAGATAAAGCGGCGCCAACGGGTTTAATTTCTTTTACTGCTTCAAAGATGTCGCATTCAATTCCTTGTTGTTTAAGAGCCGCTGCAGCAGACATACCACCAATGCCAGCGCCAATGATCAATGCTTTCATCTTGTTATTACCTCATTACTAAAGTGAGACCTAGATTGTGTGTCTATTCGGAATCGGGAATCCTTTATTGCCATCACGATTCGCAATCAAGGTATTCGCAATAAATATGCCATGAAACAAATGATTCCATAAAGCAATTAATGAAACCTTTGTTTTATCCGTCTTAAGGGAAAGCAATTGTTGAACAAGCGGACAAAAAAATGACTCATATAAAGTGAATTATTGAGTTTGAATAGCGTATTTTTCGAATCAATTTGGTGCGAATGACCTATTTTGGTGCTATTGGCTTGCATGAGAACGACGTTAGCTACCGCGATAGGTACTGTAGGAATAGGGCGAAACCAAGAGTGGAATATGGTAATGCGCCGCTTCATCACTGATACCAAAACGAATGGTGACCACATTAAGAAAGCTTGGCTGAGGCAATTCAATGCCTTGCTGAGCAAAGTAATCTTCGATGCCAAACTCCAATTCATACACCCCCTTGCTGAACCCCTCACCTTCTAATAGTGGAGTATCACAACGACCATCATCATTGGATCTGGTGGTGTGTATCAGATTTTTATTGTTCTTATCGTCATGACGATACAGCTTAATTTCTACTTTACTGGCCGCAATGCCTTTGGTGGTGTCTAAAATATGTGTTGTGAGATAACCCATGTTTGATCCTTATGAGTGTAATGCAGTGAATACTTTTATTTTTTTGTAGGCACTGCGCTTGTTGCTTGAAATCATAATGAAAGCATTGTTTCATATTAAATAATAGTTGTGCCATATGTTTTATGGCGATGTGAAGTTTTGCACGTGACTCGATTTTGGTTATCGATGTCAGATTAGATCAATACAGAGACGAGTCACGCGCATAAAAGTCGGAGAAAAGAATGTCGTTGCAAGAAGTTGTCCTTACTACCGCAGATGAAAGTGAATTTGTGACCCTGTTAGGCAGTGTTTACGAGCATTCTCCTTGGGTTGCTGAGCAACTTTGGCGGTTAAAATGGGAATACCCTGCAGACGTTTATGACAGCATGGATAAGATTCAAACGGCTATGCAACAGATTGTTGATCAGAGTACAGATGAAGAAAAGTTGTTATTGTTAAGAGCGCACCCAGATTTGGCTGGCAAAGCCGCTATTTCAGGAGAATTAACGAATGCCTCTAAGTCAGAACAGGCCGGTGCAGGTCTGGATCAGTGCAGTGAGGAAGAGTTGGCCCACTTTCTTCAATTGAATGATGACTACCGTAGTAAATTTGGTTTTCCCTTTATCATGGCAGTCAAAGGGGCCAATAAAATGCAAATTTTGCAAGGCTTCCTTGAACGAACCCCAAATGATTGGCAAAGTGAGTTTGAGCGAGCCATGAGGGAAGTACATAAAATTGCGGCTTTTCGATTAGCTGAATTTTAGCTTTTAAAGTGCAAGCTTACTGGTCTGATTTTAAGTACTTACTGGCCTGATTTTAAGTGTAAGTAGGCGTAAAGTGATCTTGTGTTTTTTCGCTCTTCTTAAGGTGCCAGTTATTTTTGAGGTGCCAGTTATTTTTGAGGGGAGAGCCGAACAACAACGTGTTCAAAGCCGTGAGCTTTAATTTTCCTTTTTGCAGCATCCCCAGTTTCTGTCCAAGTCATCAGTTCACCTTGTTTGTCGATGTACACATAATGCTGAATTTTATCTTTTTGAGGGCCAGCACCGTCGGCTTTTATAATGCCATAAATCCCTTCACCTAAGTGGCGGGTTTTGGTTTGCCAAAGTTCATTAATCGTCGGATATCGATTGAACATTTGGAGTACCAGCTTAAGGCGATACTTTTGGTCCATATAGTCACATATGGCTTCAGGAGTCAGAGCAAACCCCGAGTGTTTTGTCCAGTCCCAATGAATGACAGTCAATAATTGATTCAGTGTCATCTTGCTGTTTTGACAGCCAAAATCGCCAGTATAATGGAGTGAATTTTGTAGGGCGGTTACCACTTGATCTGAGCCAACCAATCTGTCCTGCTCAATTTGTGTTCTGAGCCAATGCTCGGCAAAATTTGTGCTGCTGCCATAAAGTCGTTCAAAGTCTTCTAACGTCATTTTATTATTGTCGATTAACAATTGAATCATGTGCGTGAAACCACAGATACCTTTACCATCCTGAGAAATCTGTGACTTATCCGTGAAATTCCTACCCATATTGTCTCTCCTAGCCTGCCTTGTGATGATGTCAGGCTATTGTCAGGCGAATGCCATGGACTCTCTTGGCGAAAGTTAAGAAAATTGCGGTGTTTTTGATGGTCAAAAAATCATATAAGAGACGTTATATTCTGGAATATCCTATTGTTTTGATTATCAAAACTAATATGGGTACTGTGCTGAGTACGTCTCTTTCGCGTGTTGTTAAGATGATGTTATTCCGTTGGCTTAAGCTTCTTATGAATTTTACACAACAAAGGAAAATAAAGAGGCTAGGAACACTTGGCAATACGCCCTTAAAAGTGTGTTTTCCTACTGATAGCGATAACCATGCAGCACTGTTAATACACTTAATAGACGCGCTTCAACCTGTGGCAGTGCGTTTATTTACCATTGGCATGGGGGCCAGAGGAATAGCGAGCGCCAAGAGGGAGTCGGTTTCCTTAATACTTTATGCTTGGTGTACTCCCAAATTCTTATCACCGCGACGTGCTCAATTCTATCTAGGGCTTTGATAACGAGATAAAGGCACTCGACGTTTACGTAATACCACTTGATATAGCTGTAATGAACGGCTTTGAAAGGCACCTGCACAAGTTTTTAAGTAATAAGACCACATGCGATAAAAGCGGTCACTGTATTTGGTTTGCAAGCTCGTCCAATGGTGATCAACATTTTGCTGCCAAGCGAGGAGGGTTTTGGCGTAATCTTGTCCAAAATTATGCACATCTTCGATCACAAAATAGGGCTCAACGGCTTCACTGATATCGGTTAATGAAGGAATGACCCCATTTGGAAATATGTATTTATCAATCCAAGGATCTGTGCCTTGTGAGCTCATATCGCTGCCGATAGTATGCAGTAAGAAAATACCATCGTCTTTTATTAAACGATGAGCGGTTTGCATAAATACAGGATAATTTTTGCGTCCTACATGCTCAAACATGCCAATGGAAACCGCTTTATCATATTGACCTTCGAGACTACGATAATCCATTAATCGGATGTCCACAGGTAAGTCTTTACAGCGTGCTTTGGCGAGTTTTACCTGTTCTTTGGAAATGGTGACACCGGTCACATGTGCACCGAATTCTCGGGCCGCTAATTCAGCAAAACTTCCCCAACCACAGCCAATTTCAACGACAGAGTCGCTTGTTTGTAAATGCATTTTTTGGCATATGAGGCGTAATTTGTTGAGTTGCGCTTGATGGAGGTTATCGGCATTTTCCCAATAACCACAGGAATAGGCCATGGTTGGGTCTAGCATAGCCTGATATAAATCATTTCCGACATCATAATGTTGCTCGCCAACTTGATAAGCACGTTTGACCGATTGTCGGTTAAAGAGTTTGGCTTTTAGCCATTGTGTGAATAAGGTTCTGCGCTTAATAATTTTGCGATCTAATTCCGCACTGATTAAGCGACGAATACATTCTTCAAGGTTTTGACAATCCCACCAGCCTTCCATGTAGGCTTCTCCTAAACCGATCGAACCTTCTCTTAATATGCGATTCCAAAGATCTGGATTATGGACTTGAGGATCCCAAGCATTAGGACCATTTACTTGAATATCTGCTTGTTTGAGAAGTTGAGAAAACCACCTTTCTATTGGTGATAGGCCAACAGATGGAGGGGGATTGTCAGAGAGAGATGAATGAGGAGAAGGCGTTGATAAGGACGTTTCTTCATTGATTTGATTGGGTGTATTCATCTATTTCCTCCGAACAGCTAGGTGGTAATATCAACAGAATGTCACCTAATTCATATTACGTATTCAAGGTTCGAAGCAAAGCGTAAATAAACTATCGTGTTAATAACATTTGTCAATATTGTACAGAGATCAAGAGGTGATAGGACTTCATTAAGATGAATATAAACGGCCAGAATGTCTGGCCGTTTTGTCGATTGAATAAACTAGAAAATGAGGGAAAGAGGTTATTGAGCCGTTGCTTCCTCTTTCATGGTATTGTCTGCAACTAGGTTGCAAGACCAGCCCCAGCCAATTTGTTTTTCGACAAACTCAGCGGCTTTATTTTCACAATAGCCGGCTTTATTTTTGGCGTTCCAGAGTACTTTGGTTGTATCTCCTTTAGTGTATTGCACTTCACAAGGAAGGCGGTTCCCTTCAGGATAAACCACTTCAATCACGCGAGTTTTCTCGGCATGTACACAAAGGGTTTTACGATTTTCGATGGCGTTGGCTGAGGTGGCTAGACCAGCGAATACAAAGGTAAGCACAAAGGCGAAAGATTTAGGCAGTTTTGTCACAACGAATTCCTTTCAAATATCATATTGGGGTTGGGTATTGAACAACAAACCATTTTTCTGCGAAATAATGGTTTGTAAATCAATGTAACTGATTGTTATGGCAAGATCAATGCAAAATCTTTACACAAAATACAAGAAACAAGTAATACGGATTCGCTGACTCGTGGATTGCTTATCGATAGTCTGTCATTGGCATTTTTGTGCTTGCACTACGGCATCCTGACGAATTTGTTCAAATTTGTTGAACGCCTGAGCCACTTTTTGTGTTTCGGACAAAGACAGAGAAACCGAAGTGTGACATTTAGGATTGGAACATTTAAAGCTTTGCCCCGCTAAAAGTAAAGTAGACTCAATGAATATGGGGGATTGGCAATCAGGGCATTTTATTTCGGTTTTAACACTCATCTTGTTTCTCCTTATGGCAGTTAAGTTATGGCAGTTAAGTTATGGCAGTTAAGTTATGGCAGTTAAGCTAATCTTTTGCTGGTAGGGGGGCTAGGTTTTTAGTGAAGATATCCAAAATAGCGGTCATACCTTTCGGTAAAGGTAATTGTCCTGCGGTAAGGTTGACTTCGTAATTTGCTCCCGTAGAAGAGTCACCAGAGTCTTTATTTTTGCTTGATAAAGAACCATGCAGTTCGATGTCGAATTCGTGTGCCTTATAAGCATTTGTCATTCCTTTACTGGTAGAGCGCTGTCTGCGTTCTGACGTGGTTTCTTTGCTAAATTCTCTCGAACTTTTGACTTCCATTTGAAAAGAGATTTTTAATGTTTCAATCGCTAAGGAATTAATTGGAATTAAGGTCATCAGCGGAACGGCAAAACCCATTTTAATGGGCGTAGTACTTGGCGTGCCTTGAGGTGATAGTATTTGTCTTTCCAATTGGAACTTAATCATAATGGGACGTAAGTCTTCGTCGTCATCAGACGCCTTTTCAAAGCAGTTATTGATGATGAACTGTGTTTGAGATTGCGCAATCATGGCATTGGCATCGGTGGCGGCTTTAAGGGGAGCACCGATGAGTGCTTTCATTGGCAATCCAGAAAATTGATTTGCGATACTTTTAGTTGCCATAGGGTGTTCCTTTTAATCATCTAATAACCTGAGTTAGCCTGGAATTTGTGCCCTCAAGGCTCGTTCATAACCTTCGATAAGGCGTTTTAAGCCTTCTGGCGGCTCGCTCCCTGTTAAGGTGATTTCAATTTTGGTGTTGGCAGAGTCGGGATTGTCATTACTATTTCTCCCGATAAGACTGCGTTTTTTGTTTGGGTCTGGAAAAGACACCATGAGTTTATTGTCTTTGCTGGTGGTCACTTCCAGCTCGGTCGAGAATGTGACTTCGGTGATGCGTGGTGCAGAGATAGGACAAAGTGCCAAAAGAGGGATCTCAGCGGTGACATTTTCGATCCCATCTGCAGTGCGACTGGGAAACTCCATGGCGCAAGTTTTGGGGCGTAATACCGGTTCGGTATTGTATGGATCTTTCGGATCGTCTCGTTCTTCCTCATCAAAGAATCGCTTAATGAAATCGATGGTTTCACCCTCAACGGATTTAGCGGCATCTTTAACACTTTTGTGAATGGCGCGCATCAAAGCTTGAAATTCAATCATTCTTTTTTCCTATCGACAGTTTAGGACACTATAAGAGGAAGCGAGATCGGTTCGCTTCCAGACTACTCCTTAAGGTAAC
Organism: Marinomonas sp. ABL3_031; assembly: GCF_056161265.1. NCBI lineage: Bacteria > Pseudomonadati > Pseudomonadota > Gammaproteobacteria > Oceanospirillales > Oceanospirillaceae > Marinomonas > Marinomonas sp. ABL3_031. Next base: position 55,647 of record NZ_JBSWYU010000002.1, on the reverse strand, counting down.
GCTGTTATTAAGCGGGTGTTGTCGTTGCTTCATCCTTCAACATGATAGGATCGATGTTTTTAGTGAAGGCATTAATAATGGTGGTTACACCTGTTGGTAGTGGCAGTTGTCCGGCATGAACATCCACTTCGTACTTGGCTTGGTTAGAGGCTTCATAATGCTCTTTCTGAGAAGAAGAAGACTTGCTGTTATGAGAAACAGAACCGTGTACTTCGACGGAGAAAAGGCCCGCATTATATTTCGCTGTGATGTCCGCTTTGGCAGCCGTTTCTTGCTCCTGACTGCTTTCATTGTCTTTTGACGTGGAGCTTTTCACTTCCATCTCAAAATGCACTTTTACATCATCCACCGCCAACGAGTTGAGCGGAATCAGCGTCAGCAAAGGCAGAGTGAATTTTACCGTCGCGGTTGGCGGAGTTGCTTCGGTACCGTCCGCTTTAACAATCGAACGAGTGATGTTGAAGGACACCATAATGGGTTCCAAATCATCGCCTTGTTTGTCAAAGCAGGTACTTAACATGAACTGAGTTTGCGTACGTGCCATCATGCCGTTGGCATCGGTTGCCGCTTTTAGCGGGGCACCGAGAAGAGATTTCATCGGTAAACCACTAAACTGCTGGGCCATTGAAACTAATCCAGACATTTTCGTCTCCTTTTTCGTTAATAGTGAGAAAAACTAGTGCAGAGTCTGCTCTAATGAGTCGCTTTTTCAGCCTTCTCTAGCCTGATACTGTCTTACGATCTTGAGCAATGTGAAGACAATTTAAATACAGCATCTAGGGAATAGTGGATGCCACTGGGACTGATAAAGCGACCTAGTCAGGTTAGGGATGTCGGCGTATAAAAACTTGGTTGAATGAGGGAAAGTTGTTTCCTCATTTTACCTGTTTTTGGTTACCTGTTTTAGGGTGTTCAATATTGATGGGATCACCGAATAGAAAATCGGAAGGGGAGAGCTGTTGGGAAATAAGCCTTCATCCCATTTTCAAAAAAATAAACCTTACCTCTACTTGCTTTGCCATTTTTATTTAAAAAAATAAATTCCAGTCTATATTTGTTTTCTTATTTTTATTTTGAACTTGTATTTCTTAAGGTTTCTTTCTAAAGTTTAAAAAGCTAAATTCAGCCATTAAACCAAAACTAAATCCGTGTGATTGAATCTTATCTTATGAGGATGTTGTCACGATTCGTTATGAGAAAACTTGGATTCGTCTTCAAAACTTGATCTATCAAAGAACCTTTAAGACAGCGGACTTGTTCGCACCTTCCTGAAACCTAAAAGGGTCATCAACAAGAGTGCAAATGCATCGATCCGTTTCGATATTTTCTTATTAAGATTGATTGAAAGATCCGAGTATTCCTGCTCAATCTTGATGTAATAACCCTTTTTCTGAAAAACAGATTTTAGAGAATCAATACGCATCTTTCTTGGGCTGTTTAGTGGTAAAGAATGTCAGCGCATTTCTGCAATGGAAGTGCAGTAATTATCCAATGTCGTGTTTAGGATAGTTGGAGACAAGACCAAATGGGTTTTGTCATATAGATGATTTTTCAGGAGATAATAGTGGACGAAAGCAATACGCAATGGATGGCAACGGCCTATAACAAATACTTTTCTAATGGTCTGTATGAAGATCGTTATCCAAGAGCAAACCCAAATGTTACCAACAGAATTTTAGCCCATGTCGCCCCCTTATTAGAAAGTGGCAAGATTTTAGATTATGGCTGTGGCAATGGGCGCTATTTACTGCCAATTTTACAACATTCTCTGTCGAAAGCATTTGGTTTGGATGTCAGTGAAGTTGCCATTGAGCAAGCCAAACAGAGGTTGAGTCTATATTCCTGTAGAGTGTCGCTATTTTGCTGTCGTGAGTCATTACAATCGAACGTGAATCTTAAAGACAATATTGATTTGGCGATGCTTTTATTTGGAGTGTTGGCGCATATAGAGGGACGAACTAACCGAAGAGAGGTACTGGCTTGGATATTGGCGCAGTTAAAACCAGATTATGGTCTTTTAATGGTGTCTGTTCCAAACAAGTATCGGCGTTTTTGGTGGCGACAATGGCGTAGTCGACGACAATCACAAGAGGGGATTTTTTATCAACGGCACCAAGGCAATGCTACGATATCTCTTTACTATCATCTCTACACCGCACGAGAACTTCATGATGAGCTAAAAGCCGTTGGCTATAAGATTGAGCGTATTAAAGCGGAAAGCATTCTGCCGGAAAAATGGGTGATTCATTCTCCTCTTATCGCCCAAATTGATCGTATTTTATGTGATTTTTTACCTGCATGGCTGGGTTATGGCATTTTAGTGGAAGCTAGGAGGCCATCATGAAAGGTTTGCTACGACTTTTGGTAGGGTGGCTTTTATGCTTTGTTTGTTATGTTGTTCAAGCAAATGATTTGCTCTCAGAAATACGTCAATCAGGGCGCATAGTGGTGGGTGTCAAAACCGATTATCCGCCATGGGGAATGTTAGCAATTGATGGCAGTAATGCTGGCTATGAACCTGACTTAGCCCTTTTAATGGCGCAGCATTTAGGGACGGAAGATAACGACATTGATGTGGTTTTTAAATCTGTTAGCTCGACTAATCGTTTTCGTAAACTTAACGATGGGGAAGTGGATATATTGATTGCCACAGTGGGCGATACCTTGCAGCGACGCTATCAAGTTAACCTGATTCACCCACATTATTTTGAAAGTGGTGTGCGTGTCTTAATGCACAATCAGCAACAAATTACGCAATGGTCAGATTTAATTGGTCAACCCGTGTGTCTTACTGCTGGAGCTTACTTTAATAAAACGTTAGTACAAAGCTATCGCATTGAGCCCATTATAATGATGAGTAATCGTGATGTTCAATTGGCTTTATTGACAGGTAAGTGCGTCGCTTGGGCATATGATAGTGGTATTTTATTCCACCTCTCTAATCAGCCTGAATGGCAAGATTATCAGTTGGGTTTGGAAAACATCCTGCCTGTATATTGGTCCATTGTGACTCGCAACGGCTTAGAATCTGCTGCTTTGAGTCAGTGGGTATCTGAATTTTTAGTAACACAAATTCGCTCAGGCAAGTTACTGGCATTGGCTGAAAAATGGCAACTACCTGAGCGATCATTTTTGCTGGACCAGCAAACCTTATGGCGCAGTCAAGATGCCTCAGGTCAGTGGTTGTGCCGAGCAGAAATGCTCAGCGCCTATGATACCCATGACTGTGTAAATCAGCCTTTGGCAATGACCATGCCACAGTCTAAAGGCCTGTGGCCGTTTGATGCGTTTGATACGCAACGACTGATTCAATCACTACTGCATACCGCTTTTTTTACCCTTATCGCTGTGTTATTGGCGCAAGTACTGGCGACACTTTTTAGTTATTTCACGCTTCGAGGCCCATTAGGAATAGGGCATGTTGTGGCTTTCTTTACGTCAATACAGAGTTCTATCCCGCCTATATTAATGCTGTATTTAGTGTATTTTGGCGCTTTGCCCGTGTGGCTAAATTCTGAGCAAACGCATTTCTTCAATGGTGTGGTCATTTCTTTACTGGTGCTGTCTTTGTATACCGCCGCAGGAATTAATAATCTGGTGACTTCTGGTCGTCCCAAAGACGTGCCTTTATTAGACTTGTATTTACAGCATCAGGTAGGAGTACGAGCAAATCTAGTGAACTTAGCGAAAGCGGCGGGGATGGCCAGTGTATTGGCGTCACCCAATGCGGTACTCGTGATCAATAGTCTAGTGTCGGGGGCAGGCTATCCACTTTTATTAATGAGTTTATTGGCTCTTTTTTATTACTTAGAAGTGATGTTTTTTGCCTACTTAATTCATTATCTATTAGTACGTTTAGAACATCAGGCACAGATTCGCCCTACATCAAGTGTGCCCACTTTAGCGATGCAGGAGGAGAAATGATGTTTGCTGACATACCTATCTCGGTTATTTTGGATTTCATCAATGCCTATCTCTATAACCTGATTATCGCTGTTTTGGCCATGTTAGTGGGCTGTTCATTGGGGTTCATATTAGGTTATTTAGCGAATTTCCCGAATAAAACCAGTGGTTACCTCTTAAAAATAATGCGTTCAGTATTTTGTAATGTACCCAGTTTCGTGTTGCTGTTTTATTTTACTTTGATGGTTCCTTCGCAGTTTGAATGGTTGGGTGAAAGCCGCTCAATACCGCCGTTAGCAAAAGCTGTGCTGGCTTTATCCATCCCCGTGATGGGATATTACAGCGATATTTTTGAATTGACGCTAAAAGAGCAGCTGGCTTTTTCTATGGCGGGCTTAAAGCAGTTTTTTATGGTTATTTTGATGGCCTCCACAACGGCTTCAGTAATTGGTGTTAATGAACTCATGGCAACCGCTAATACCTACATAGCATTGCAGGGGGAGACCAGTAAAGTACTCCCTGTTTATCTTATTGTAGTAGCCATTTTTCTCATTAGTGGCTTAGTGATTCAACTGCTGTTTAACCTGATGAACCGGATTTACCACAAGGTGACAGGAAACCAAAAATCAAAGGAAGATATTGATGAAAACGCGACGATCAATTCATCAGCTTCATAATAATCATTATCGTTGGATTGCTCTGACATTCTGGTTTGTCGGAGCTTTGTTAACCTGGTGGGCTTTTCAATGGCAAGCAGCGCTGGAAATCAGTCTACGCAAAGAATTGGTGGAAAAAAGTGACGTCTCTGTGGCACAGCTCAATGAGGTAATAGCGGAGTATGACCTTCTTCATACCCAAGGTGAGCAGACTCAGATGATGTCTAAAGAGCTGACGAGAAGAATTAACCGAGTGATAAATGACATGGATCTTGGCAGTCAAAGCTTTGCAGTGTTGATTGACGATTATGGCGATGTTTTGGTTTATCCAGATAGTCGTTTGTCAGGTAGGAATATCTCATCTTTGAACTTACCTCAAGACACCTTATTGTCTACGGTATTTCGTCAATTTCCTCGTGGCCAGTTAATGACGTTTGAACATCCAGTGACGCAAAGAGAGCAATGGATGGTGAAACGTTATGTTGAGAGTTTACAAGCCAATTTAGGCTTAGTGATGGATGCTGAATCATTGCAGCCTAAGCAAGGATTTTTAGCATGGTATGGTTATTTAGTTTTATTTTGCTGCGTGACTGGGGGGATTTTTTTTCTCTCTAGTTGTATCCTTCTTCGCCGACCTAGCTCAATGATTAAGCGGTTTTATATCGTCTTATCAGCCAGTTTATTGTGTTTTTTACTGATTGTTTGGTATCACGCAATGGAAGACATTCCACTGATAGAAGGTGAGACCATGTTGGTGGACCGTGAAAGTGTTGAATTGGCTTGGCGTCGAACAAGAGAAGAAGGATCTGAATTACTGGATGAAATTGCTTGGCCACTGCAATTAGCAATACAAAATATTGATTTATTGGATGCCAATGAAATAAGAGTTTCGGGTACCGTTTTAGTCGAAGACTCCCAAGCCGAAGTAACGCCATTACAAATTAAAGATGCGTTACAAAGTGACTGGCATTTACAAAGGCAAATAGGTTCAGATCAGTTATGGCATTTTGTGGCCATCTTGACCCAGACAATTCAATCTCAATCTTTTCCATTTGATAAAGATGTTTTGACTATTACCTTGCTACCCAATGCTCAACAACAGGCCCTATTGGTACCCATGTTTCAGCATTACCCTAGTATGGCGCCGCAAGATTTACCAGGTTTGTCCTCAAGCTTTCGTGATATTAGTGGTTGGCAAATAGAAAGGAGCTATTTTACTTATCATCAGGAAAGCGTACCGAACAGACAAGTTTTGCCGGGGTTAAAATTCAAAATAGCAATACAAAGAAGTCTGACTGGTCCATTAATTAGTCACATTATGCCGCTTTGTATGGTTAGTTTATTGAATTATTGGATGTTGTTGTTGTGGACGAAGGATTCCAAAAAGCAATCGCTTTGGGGGTTTAGTACGGCAACAGAGCTACAATACAGTGCGTCACTCTTTTTTATTCTGGTTATTTCCCATGTGGCATTACGTGATTCGATGAACGTGCAGGGTGTTGTTTTTATTGAGTATTTTTACTTTGTTTCGTATTTTCAGATCATTTTTATTGCGATCGGTTCTTTGATCTATACTGCGAGAGTTAAGAGTATTTTGCTGAATCAAAGGAATGTCATTCGGCTTAGAAGATGGTATTGGCCTTGTGTATTTTTGCTGTGTATTTTGATTAGCATGGTGTTTTTAAATACTTAGGGGGAAATAGACCAGATAGATTGCGCGGACGAACCCAAGGTGAGACTCATTAGAGAGGTGAGACTCATTAGAGTGTAGGTGATCATGCAGGATTGATTGAATTTGGTTTTGAGCCTGTCTCTTTTCCTAGGGTCTTCTGTATGGAAAAACTGGTATGGAATGATAAAGATAGTGGAAGAATGCTTGTGATGGCAGGCTATTCATTTCTAGCTATCAACCGCTGGTATAATAAATCTCTGACGTTTGCGTCAGAGATTTTCTCACGATTGAGCCTTCAATTTTTCCTAAGAGACGTAAGCTTGCTTACGTTTTTTGCGTTGTTGATTACGGAATTCTCTAGGGGTACAACCAGAATAACGTTTGAACATTTTTTCAAAGTGACTCAAATCACCGAACCCGGATTGCAGGCAAATATCAGTAATACTCTGATTTGGAGATTTGGCGATTTTACGTCTGGCAAATTCGATTCTCATTTGATTTAGTAATGGCTTAAAGGACGTACCTAAATGTTCTCTGAAAAGAAAAGACAAATGAGATGGGCTAGTAAAAGCGGATGCGGCAACGTCTTCTAGACAAATTTCATCCAGAAAATGAAGGCTCAGGAAGTTTAGCGACTTCTGAATACTAGGATGAAGGTGATCATAACCGTCTAATTGATGACTGAGAAGTTTATTAATCAGCTCGTCTTTGAAGGGGGGAGAGGTGACATCAATAATACCAAGATCCAAAATCTGCTTAGCGGTAATCTCGCTGCCACAAAAGGATGCGAGAAAGAGGGTTAGTCGGTGTAACTCGATGATGTTGCCTGGCCAATCATATTGCTGTAGTAGAGATAAGGCAGAGTCTGTAATATCCAATTTTATCTCTAAACTAGATAAGATATAAGCAATGTGTTCGGGAATATCTTCCGGTCGCTCTCTTAAGGGAGGAAGGTGAAAATGAAATTGAGGAGTGGTCGCGCCAAAAATATCATACATCCATTGCTGCGACGGATGGGAAAGGTCCTTTTTAGAGCTTGAAATGACAAGATGAATCTTATCTTGACTCAGCTTCATGAAAAAATCATCACGTGACAAAAGAGAGATCAAGACATCTTTGTTGCTGTCACTCAAATAATCAATATCTTCAATATAAAGAGTACCGCCTTTTGCTAACAGCAAGCTTTTTAATAAGTGCGCTTTGTATGATTCAGTATCAATTAAATTGACTGGAACACAGATGAATTTACCTTTTTCTTTTCTGTCTCGTTGATGAATATGCCATGCAACGGCGGCTTTCTCACAGCCATTCTCACCAGAAAGAAAAATGAGAAAAGGAAGCCTTGAAGCGAATTCAATTTGCTTTTTCACTCGAATAATAGCATCAGAATGACCGAGAATTGGGTAATTTTGATAACCTTGCGATGTGAAATTTTTTGGTGTAACGCGTAAATCATTAGGGGCTATAAAATTATAGGATAGCTCATTTATCATAATGTAATTCCTTTTATGATTTAGGTTTGAGCTTTAATCCTAGATCTCAATTTAGGTTTTATAATTGGTTTTTCATATTGAATATGCGGTGAAATATGTGAATGGACAGCGCTTCCTATTATAAAAACGCGGCTATCCTAGGCTAATACAATGAATAAAGTATAAAAGTGGTGGGTTAATTGAATATCAATCGACGTTGATCATTTGTTATTTTTTGTAAATTTAATTTTTTACCATTCTTTAATCTGTATAGAAATGGTCGTGATAATTTTAAGACATTTTTACACCTTCAAATCTTAAAAAATTTCTATTAAATAGACAGTCAGTATGGAAAATTTTAATGGATAGTGTGATCACAATGCCGAGGGAGATTATTTATAATCTATAGAATAAGTGAATCAAAATGAAGGGGAAGATGGTTAGATAATATAATCATAATTTTTACGTGTTTTCGCCAAGTCATATCTTTAGTCATTTAAGAAGATAGTTTTATCTTTTAAATGAATGATTAGAGACTATGCTATGAATGATCTTCTTGATAAACCTAGCTTTAAATCCACTGAATTAGAATCCAAAACCAAACAGGATACCCTTTTTAAGCTGATTGGTTGGTTGGTGACCTTATCTCTCCCCTTATACTTGTTTTTCAATATGCCTAAGCAGGTTATTGATTTGGCCGGTTCCGAGGGGGTGACTTTTTTGGCACTGATTGTTGGTGCCGTGAGCATGTGGGTGTTTAGGCTCACGCCCAACTTTGTACCCTCTCTCTTAGTGACCATTTTAGCCGTAGTATTAAATATTGCACCACGCGAAGTGGTGATGGCTGGGTTTGGTTCGAATGTCATTTTTTTAGTGCTCGGCATGTTTTTATTTGCCGCCATGATGAGTACGTCTGGCTTGGCGAGAAGGGTATCTTTATGGTTGACCACCCACTTACCCAATAATCGTTTTACGCAACCCTTCATTTTATTTGGATTGGGGGCGTCATTATCCTCTCTTATTCCTTCACCATTAGGACGTTCCGCCATCATGACACCTCTGGCGCTGGACTTAACGAAATTGTCTAACAATCCCCATCGCCACGCGACACTGCAAATCAGTTCGATGCAGGGTGGTTTTTTATTGTGCACGGTTTTTCTAACGGGAAATCCCCTTAACTTCGTAATGTTGGGCTTTTTGGATATGCAAACCCGGTTTTACTTCCAGTGGGGAAATTGGCTGCAAAGTACCTTTATTGCCGGTGTCGTCTTATTGATTTTTTATGTGCTGTGGATGTTTTGGCGCTGTCGTCATGAGGAAACGGTCTCCAACAGTGAAATTGAAAGATTAAAGCAAGAATTAACCGCTCTAGGAGGGCTGGATAACAAAGAGAAAGGTGCCGTTATATCCATGATGATATTAGTGGGGGCCATCTTAAGCATGTCATTGCATCATATAGAGTTGGCTTGGGTCGCATTATTTATCGCCATGACCCTATTTCTTTTTGATGGATTAACGATCGAAGATATGCGCAGCCGGGTCGATTGGCCCACCTTGTTGTTTATTGCTTCCATTGTCTCTTGGGGGCCCATGATTCAGCATTTGAATTTGGATCTGTTAGCCCTTGAACACCTGAAATGGTTGGGTACATACATATCAACCAGCCCACTTGCTGGCATTGTATTACTCAGTTTGGTGGTATTTGGGGTTCGCCTATTTTTCCCCGGTCCACCGACTTTTGTCATTTTAATGAGTGTCTTGATTTCTGTCTCAGGGGGTTCTGCTATGTCGCCCTGGGTATTGGGATTTTGCCTCCTGCTACTCAGTGAATCTTTTATATTTTCTTACCAACATGGTGTCTCGGCACAAGTGAGTTCAGCGTTAAGCGATGAAAAGCTGTTACACAAAGACATGCAGAAAGCCTTCCTGACGTCCAATATCTGGTTCTGTTTTGCCCGGGTGGTCGCGTTATGCGCTTCGTTAGCTTATTGGTCGCAACAAGCATTGATTTAAGGAGATTAACAGCATGAAGATGATGAATAACGCCATTAAATTAACCATTCTTTTTATCGTATTAATTACTGTTTTTTTGGTGGTTCAACATAAAAAGAATGAGCCAAGGGTGTACGTGATTCACTCTTACAATACGGATTTAAGTTGGGTTAACTCAATTGATGAAGGCATTTTAAGTAAGCTAAAAAGCGATATGCCTGCGGCGCAGGTGCGCTTTCACTATATGGATTTAATTAACCATAATGGCTGTAACTTTCGCCGTCGTTCCACTAGGGATGTTCTGTATGGCATCAATGATTGGAAACCGGATTACATTCTATTGGTGGATGACTTGGCTCAGCAGCTCATCGGAGCGCACTATTTGGCCTATGAAGATAAACGCTTCCCACAGCAAAGTCTGGCAGAGCAGTTATTTCGTCAGGACTGCCCAGATCAGAATATCGATTTTTATCAACAAACTTACCTAAAAGACTGGGATGCTTTACCGCAGATTGTCTTCGCTGGCGTGAATTACAGCGTGAAGCCATATGGCTACTTTGACGCGGTGAACACACAAGGTATTTATGAGCATAAAAACTTTCTTTCTCTGTCTGAAACCTTATTGGATTTGAGTCGTTATTGCGGTGACGAAAGAGCAACGGCGGTATTACCACTAAACGATAATTCCTCAACAGCACAAAGAGAAGTGGTCGGCTTTCGTCAATACAGTTGGTTTCCTTTGCAACTCATTGAACCTGCAACGGTGGACACATTTGATCAATGGAAGCAGCAGGTAGACATTGCGAATGCCAACCAAGCCATGTTGCTCATTGCCAACTATCAGCAAGTCAAAACACAGGCCGGCAGTAATCAGTTTGTGCCTGCCAATCAATTGGTCCATTGGACCATGGCCAATGCCAAGTATCCGGTGTTAGGAGCAGGCACCAACTTTGTTGATGACGGCGGCATGATAACAGTGGCGATTGCTGGTCAAGAACAAGGCAAAGAGCTGGTCAATTTGATGCGGTCAGGTAGACAAGAAGTGGCGCTTGTTGACAGTGGGGTGAAACGCGCGGAGCAGTTTTTAGTTGGCTTAGCAGCGCGCAAAGTCAAACAGTTTTGCAACAACCGTTTACCCGCGATTTATCAGGCCTATGCCAAAGAAACTGGGTTATATCGTTTTGAAGATGTGTCTGAGGTGTTGTATGTCGAACCTTAAGACTGATAACGATAACCATATGGCACCAGGTAAAGAAGATTATCAATTGTTCATTTTTGATATGGATGGGGTCTTAGTGGACAGTTTAATGGTCATGAAAATGGCCTTTAGGGCCTCTATTTTTGATTATTTTGGCTTTTCCATCGCCTCTCGTTCCGTTGAGGCTTTGTTTCGCGAATATCAAAAGCACTTGGGCAAAGGTTTTAAGCAGATTATGGAAGAACTAGGGCTTCCTACTGAGCTGGTGCCGTATTTTAGTCGGCACAGTCGATACTTGGCGGATTATGTGTTGCCGTATCCGCACATAGAGGCGTTATTAGAGATGTTAACGGCACAAGGAAAAACGCTTTGTGTGGCGACCGGAAAAGAGGGGCGACGAGCAAAAGACATATTACGCAATCTAGATTTGTTGAAGTATTTTGATCATGTCATGGGATCCGATCAAGCACCTGCTAAGCCTAACCCCAGTGTATTACTGGATTACATGAAACGCTACGAAACATCGCCAGACAACACCTTAATGGTAGGCGATGCGCCAACGGATCTGCTTTGCGCGAAGCGCGCAGGCATTGCCTCTGCGGCGGCCTTGTGGGGCTACAATCAAATAGAAGAATTGGCCAGATACCAGCCGACATTTTGCTTTCATTCTCCCGCTCAAATGCGGGCCTACTTTTCGGGAGGAAATGCATGAGAGTGATTCGTCTCATTCTTGCGATCAGTTTGCTTGTGCTGGGTGTCTCCCATATAGCCCAAGCAGATTGCTTAGATACCAAGATAGATACCACGGCTCCCCTTAACGTTGGCGTAAAATTTTCCCCTCCTTTTATCTATGAATCCAATGCTTCCGCCATTGATCATGCTGGCTGGACTGGAATTGGAGCTGACCTGTGGCGAGAAATAGCGGATTGTTTGCAACTGTCTTATCGCTTTATGGAATTTGTCGATGATCAAGACATGATCACTGCCCTCAATCAGCAAGAAATCGATGTGGTACTGGGGCCCTTTGTACCCAATGCCGAAGTGGAAGGGGTGGCCGACTTTTCTCACAGTTATTTTCAAGGTCACATTGGCGTATTGGTTGCGCAAGAGTCTGGCTGGGCGAGTCTTATTCGTCTGGTGCAAAATTTCCCTATCATGGAAACCCTATTCGTCTTACTGGTGCTGTTGTCTATCATGGTGTTCACGGCTTTATTGTACTGGCAGGCAGAAAATAAAAACCTCAACCCCTTGTTTACTGATGGGCCATTAAAAGGGTTTTTCAATGCCATGATTTGGTCCACATTGTTGGTCTTCTCTGGGCAGGGCAGCCCTTTTGAAGTGAAGCATAGAGCCGGGCAAGTGCTGGTCATTATTTTAATGTTTTTTGGTGTCAGCTTTGTTTCCATCGTAACCGCTTTACTGACTTCTGCCTTAACCCTGCAAGGCTTAGGGGCACAGATTTCCAATGTAAATGATTTGGCTGGTAAGAAAATCGCTTACTTGAATGCACTGAATTCCGATTTGAAAGGTCAGAGCGTGGCAAGCTTTTTACAGCAGCATAAGCTTCAAGACAGCAAGCAATTGTTTTCTTGGAGCCAGGTGATGCTAAGTCTGCAGGAAAAACGATTGGATGCCTTTATACACAATAAAGAAGAAATGCAGTTCCTCATAAAATCTGGCTATTTAAAAGGTGTCTCTGTCTTACCCCTTGACCTAGACCAAAAGAACTATTCCATCATAATGACAAAAAACAGCCCTCTCACTAAGCCCATCAATCGGCAGATCTTAACCACGGTGAACAGCAGAGAATGGCAAATTCGTTATGAAGAATACTTAAACTGACTTTTGCTCTGAGTGGTAACCTTGACGGTAACGGCATTTTTCGACGAATGCGAGGTATTAAGGATACGTAAATTGGTTTTTTAGGTGAGTCATTAGACGTTAATAGTGATGGCTACTTTTGCCTGTTTTGTATCCTGCAAACAACGGATTATTGGGCGCCATTAGGCCACAAACTGACCTGGGAAGAAATGCCTTCCTCCTGCAAAGCTTGTTTCGCTTGCTCTGCCTGAAACTGACTTGAATAGCGGCCAACCAAGACGAAAAACCATTCTTTTTGGTGGTCTTTCGCCTTAATAATCCGCAGCGGCGCATCGAATTGGATACGCTGCGCTTGGTTTGTTGCTTGCCCCATTTTACGATACAAGCCCACTTGAAGGGTATATTCCGCGCCTTTAGCAGCAGCGGGCAAGTGCATGCTGCTCAGTGGATAAGGCGATGCCAGAGAGTCTGCGTCTACAGTGTAAAGTCTATTATTTGTGTTTCTGGTATTGATATGAGAAGGCAAGTAGAGGGCTAAGATTATGCCCAATAAAAGAATATTGAAATAGATAATCATGGTTTTACGCATATCATCTTAACTCCGTTCTATGTTGATAGATTTCACCTCCTGAAAAAATTCTCCTAAACCACGGATAATGATTATAGATAACTTTCAGATTTTATGAAGACAGTGTCTGATAAAAAGCCAGGGCACTTGCGTAAAGTCTTATTTTCTCCTTCCTTTTTAATTCTTTTAATTGTAATGGAGACCCGCCTAGCTGGGTTGAATTTTACCCTAAAGGGTAAAGCATTCTTTTCGTGAATTATTTTATTTTTTATATAAAACAATAAGTTAATTTTATTTTTCAAGTTGGCATCTAATGTGATGTAGAAACAAGACCGAGAACCATAAACCTTATGAGATTAAGTCAGATGGGCATAAAAAATTATTATCAAGCAGATGATGTGGCTCAATTAATAAAGAAGTACTTAACCAATCATCCAGACAGTGAAGACACTGTGGTCGGTATCACAAACTGGTGGTTAAAGAAGCAAAGAATCAACGATTCTATCGTGGCGGTTGATAAGGCTTTAAAAGCGCTAGAGTTGCAGGGAGAGATCAGCTCAATAACCCGTGATGATCAACTGTATTTTCGGTTAACTAAGAAGTAATCAGCAAGGATTTGCCTTACTCACTTTTTAAATGGGAGATTTCATTTTGGAAAGTAATCAGAAAAAACTGTCCAGGGTACGGTCGCCAAGGGTTCATATCACCTATGATGTTGAAATAGGGGACGCTATTGTACAAAGAGAATTGCCGCTCATTGTGGGCGTGTTGGCGGATCTATCCGGTGCGCCAACAGAACCCTTACCGCCGGTGAAAGAGCGTGAATTTGTACAAATTGATCGTGATAACTTTGATGACATCATGAAAGGCTGTCAGGTCAGATTGGTATACGTAGACCTCAATCCACTCAGGGCGAAAATAAGCCAGACGCCGGAGTGTTCCGTGTTTACCAGTGTAAAACAGCGGGTAGAATCCGCTAGACAAGAAGAACAACCTGAAGGCTTGTATCCTTTTGTTGGCAATCCTCGAGAGAAAATGCCGGATGGGTTGCCTTTTAAATTGACGGATTACCTTGAATTGCTTGATATGACAGGGAGAATCATTCGAGAAGATAAACGAGGCGCGATCGATGCTTCGTTGTTGCCGATACTCCAACGGCTTAATATTTCCTCTGAAAATTGGTTGTGTATTGCAACGGAATTTGGATCAAGAACGGGAAATGTCGTGGGAAACGAGCATTCGATTAGCCATTACTGCGAGTCAAATCATCGACAACGTAAACCACCGCTGCAAAGTGTTAAGCTATTGGCTTAAACAATAAAACTCTCAAGTTGCTGTCTCATTAAACTGACGTCTGTTGGTTCTTTTTCTTAAATTCGAGTTTAGATGTCTCCATCTGTACCCCGATAGGGATACCCCATAAAAAACGACTTCTCCATATTCAGGTATACATCGTGGAATATCGTTTTTTGGTAGCTGATTAGCTTGGGTGTCCTATTAAAAACTTTCGTGGAATATCGTTTTTTGGTAGCTGATTAGCTTGGGTGTCCTATTAAAAACTTATACAAAATTCCTATTCACTTGCTATCTTAAATATTAGGGGCAGATTCAAGGGGCCATTCGCTGGCAAATTAAGATAATCGGTTTTGCATAGACTATGGGCATAGGTGCTGCCTTTTTATATTTACTGTGTTTCAAGTGGGAAGTTGTCTTTGAGACATCAATGTTAAGGATGAGGTGAAAGAGTATGAAGATTTGGAACGCCTTGATGGCGCTTTTATTTTTGCTGGTGGTTACCTTCTCGGGTAAGTCTTGGGCTCAGTCAGATTATCAAGTGGTTAACGTGGCAGCAGCCGATTGTCCTGTTGATCCCACTTGGTTAACTCAACCTTCGTTGCCAGTTGAAGTGAAAAAAAGTGGTGCGGATGGTAGTTCAAATTTCTGTGATTTTTATCAGTTTGCCAATCAAACCTATTTGTATTTGATGTCGCCTTCGACATCTGAACCCGAATTGCGCAATTTTCAGGTGAATGAGCAGTTTTCTTTGCTGGAATTTAATGACGATGACGATGGCACCCCAGCGGACTCCTGTGATACGGAGATATCCGGGTCTACATTACGTACTGGTTTACAGAAATCCAGTCTCATTACGGGGCAAGCGGGTGGCGGTGCGACCATTTACGACCAAGAGGGGAATGTCATTTATTATGACGTCAGGTTTACTCGGAATTTATGCGATTTGTCGGCGAGCGCAGTGAAATTGCAGCAGCAAAACATCACTAACTTTCCCGCTGGGACGATTGAGTTAAAGTTTGCTTGGAAAACTTTATCAGCTGAAGAGGTTGCAAAAGGCCAATATGTGACTCAGCAACAGCTTATATTGAAGGATAATGTTACCTTGGGTCTGATTGGCGTGCATATTGTTGTGGCGACAGAAGATCATCCAGAATTTATTTGGGCAACCTATGAGCATAAGATCAATACGCCAAATTGCTTGCCTTCCTTTGTCCAAGATAAAACGGATTGGACCATGGCCAGTCAAAGTTGTACCGTCGACTTACCCGATTCGGCCGATCCTGGGAATGCCTGTAACTTTAATAACCCCCCTGAAAAACTCACTTTTCCAATCGGGACGCCAACCAATATTTGTCGAGTGCATCCTTATGGCACAGTGTTCACCGATGCGAATGCTGGGGAAAATATTTCAATTATTACTCAGCAAAATCAAGGCATTGATGAGTTACTGCAAAATCAAGGCAATGCAGATATGCAGGTGCTAGAAAATTATTTTAATGTCGGCGCTTTATGGGCTAGTGATATTACCAAGAGTTCGGGTGGGAAAGGAGTGCCTAATGAGCGTGGATCATTACGTTTGGCAAACTCGGTTGCGGAAACTCGCTATCAGCAGGTAGATATAACCAGTGATTTTGCGAGTAATTGTTTTGGTTGTCACAACTACACTGGCACATCAGAGACGGTGCATAACAATATTACTTCGCAAGCGCTAAGCCATATTTTTAAAGATATTAAAATTGGTCAGGGATTGGACATTGATGTGTATGCCCAAAAGGTCTTTATGGATAATAGCGATGCTGATAAACACTGTCCGAGCACTTGTTCCAATACAGCCAGTTATCTGAAATGGAATGGTAATTGGACTAATATCAATCCCTCATCTGGCTCCGTATGCGGTTGTGGGTTGTAATTTTTAGGAAGGCGTTAACAGAATACGATCCATATAAAATGCCCTCTTGGTTGAGATGCTCTCTTTGAGCTTTGAGCTTGGGGGCATTAGTCGTGTGAAGAAAATGGCACCTTTGGGAGTTCGGGAAAGGCATACCGCAGTGTGTGCATCTAAATCATCAAAGCAACAGAAGATATCTTTTTCTCCCAGAAATTTCACAAACAGCTTGCCCCTCAAACAGATCGATCATTCTTACTTCTGTCATTTCAGTCTCAGACCAATCGGTAAGGTCGGTGTGATATGTCGCAGGTTTATATCGAGAATTTAGCCGCTGAGCACTATCTTTCAAAAGTTTTTCTCATCTAGATTTTTTACTTGGAGCAGGGTAAAACCGGTATCAAAACCCCCTTTCCTAGGCAACGCCGTTGTGCTTCTAGGCTTAGATCGGCTGTGAAGGGGGATGATAAGCCCTCTAGTATGAATAAACGGGCTCAGCATGTTGAGTCGCATCAGAAGGCGGAAGTGTCAAAGAAACCATCCTCCACTGCAACACCGCATGATAAGATTTCGCCTTCTGCTAATATTCATGGCGCGGCCTCACCCTCAATATCACACAATCGTTTGTCCTCCGCTTCGGCCATACATGATGCGCATGGCTTATCGACTGAGCATCATGCTGCGTCTAAGCCTTCTGATACTCATACTTCCCATATCGCAAAGCCTACTGCTTCTCGATCAAGGCATGCTAAAAAATGAGACCAAACCAAGGCAATCGGGTTGCAATGGATTTGGTCTCATTAAGGTGGCGCGTTTTAAGTGGGTTCAGAATGAGTCTTATGTGCCGGCATTGTTACCGTTAAGCGTCCACTGCGACAACCGGTTTTATGGCGGTCTGAGGCTGTTGGCTGTTGGCCAAATACTCGGTTATTACGCCTTCGTAGTCTGTTGGATCATAGCGATAAAAGACTTCTGCGAAGACATTTGGCATTTTTCGCCATTGGCTAATGCCGAGGTCTTGCATCAGTATGTCTAAGTGTTGTTGGTAGCGTGTATTGACTGCGATATTAAAGGTCGACTCATAAGACGAATGGTCTTTTTTCCACTGTGTCACCCTTGCGGCTGAGGCAAGCATTTCTTCTTCGATAGGTAGCTGGAAGGTTTTCTCATAGGCCGCAACTTGCCATAAAGCGCCCATTTCCGCCAAGGCGATATGCATGAAGCCATGATTGTAGCCAGCAAAGCCTAGGTTTGGAATACGGGGATCAATTTGATGGCGATACAGTGAAGGACCGCCACTTATTTGAAGATGTTGAGCGTATTTATCGGGCAAGAATTCATAAGTTGGGGCGTCGTTACCACAACATAGGCAGACCATGTCGGCGGCTAATTTCTGGCCGTCCGATAAGATGATGCCATCTTCATAAAACGCCGATACTTCGCCACGATGGGGGGTGATTTTTTGGTGAGCAATGTATTCGTAATATCGTTTTGGAGCAAGCGCAGAAGCACTTCTGAAGTCCGCTACGAATTGAGACTTAGGTGGAATAACCAAGTCTAATACTTTGTGATCAATGGAACCGAGCTTTGCATCTTGGCGATGCTGATACAAAAAAAGGTTACAGATAAAGCGCCAGAAACCATTTACGATGAAGGGCAGGCGATTATGTAACAGTTTTTGCATCCAAGTGCTGCTCCCCCATGAGGGCATCATGCCACTGCCGATTCGTGCAAAAAATGGTTTTGTATAGTCAATTCCTAGTAGGTAATCTGGAATGGTCCACCTTGGTGTTCTAAAAATGTGTTGTGTCGTGTTTGCGGTTTCCGCGCTCCAAGTCGCAAAATCCAGTGCTGTTTTACCAAACCCTACCACGGCAACGTTTTTGTTTTTAAAAACGTCTTTTGACTCAATATTGCTAATAATGTCACCTTGGTAGATGTCCATATTATGAAATTGCGGTAAGCGTTTTTTATCGCCTCCGGGGTATTGCCCCGTCGCAATGACAACATAGGCAAAATGATGGCTTTCACCATTGTCGAAGGTTAATTGCCAGCCATTAGAGTCGTCCGTCATAGTGTTGAGTCGATGATTCAATTTGACGGTTAAATCAAAAGCATCAATGGCTTGGTTAAGATATTTTAAGACATCTGCACCGCTGGGGTGGCGATCAGTCTTAAAGGGCCAAGGGAATTCTGAAAATTGATATTGAGGAGCGGTATTTTGCAAGCTGACACCAGGGTAGGTTTGATTCCATTGACCTCCTACCTGTTCTGATGCTTCAAACAATGTCACGTTATAGCCACATTTTTGCCAAACATTCGCGGCCGCGATTCCTGAAACACCTGCACCTATGATGGCGATTTTTGCTTTGGTATTTTCCATGTTTTACAACTTCCTTATGATGTTGAGTATGATTTCAGCGAGTACCTTTTTGAATATGTAGACCTATTTTATGATGAGTTAATTGGATTTTAATGAAAAATACTACGTTAATTCGTTAAATTAAGGCAAGTATAAATAACTAAGGCAAGTAGAAAGAACCGTCAGGGGCGATGTGTTTTGACATTCTGGGCAAAAGACAAAAATTAAGCCGATCCTGGGATACTAACATGTCATTTTCTTTATCCTTCTAAAGAATAAACTGAGCAAATTGGCCACATTAACCGGAGTGACGGTAAGTAATCCTTCATCCCAGTCGTTACTTTGAATACGCGAGAAGAAAAAACCAATATAAGGGTTGCTCGGGTTCATCCTCTGTATATCGTTATCCTCTAGCAGCATCTGAAAAGGTATTTTCACGACACAATCTGTCGTCATATTAAACTGAAAATACTCTGAACATTGATTTAGTATGGAGAGATAATGGCGTGGAATGGGGGTATTAGATGAGGGGTATGTTTGACGCCAGTAAACGCATAATCCGGCATAGGCCAATGGATTCAAATTGATGGTGACCATACAAACACGTTTTCTTAAATGTTTAATTTTTTCTTTAAAAATGGCTTTAGCTAAAAGAAACTTGGCGTGTTTAAGACTGTCTTTGCGGTATTCTGCCAGCATGCCAAGCATCGGCCTGATGATGATCAATTTGTCACTCAGATCGAATATTCCACAATACATAAAACCGATATCTTGCTGTGCTTCGATGCAAAAGATCACTTTTATTTCTCGACTACGCTGAGTCAATTTTCTGAATGCGCTTAATGATATGTTGGTGCTGACAGTTTTACGCATTAAAGTGAACAAACGTTTTTCTGTATCAGAATCGAAAATCAATGAATTGACACGAACTACTTCGAATTTCATGGTGGTACACCTTCTCAGTTTTAATGCAAACTACAACGAGATTGTTAGCCGATGGGCATTCTTACGGAGCGTAACACGAAATAAAAGTAAGGATTACTTCTATTTATCTTGTTCAGAGAGCAAGGCAGGATTCTGATATTCTGGCGATGTTTCACCTTGTATTTCATCTAGATTTCCTTGCGCTCCTATATGTTGCGATTATTTTGATGAAATCATGGGTTGAACACTAGGATCAGCAAAGCACGGAGATAGTCGAGAAGAGCGAGACTGATTGGTGCCTGTATGCGAATTCGGTTTGTAGTAAGTCTCAAAAACATTTTTTAAATATAAAACGCCCTTAGAAATAGCGGTCTATCTCTAAGGGCAGTGATGTTGCTTAGGCTCGTGTGCGCTACTAAGTTTAAGCTGTGGTTATTTCAATTTCCATGGCAATGGCGAAATATGTAAAGGCGAGCGTTAGGCCAGTACATTGCTGGACTGAATGCGGACCACGCCTTTTTCATTCATGGCTTTCCACGCCGCGGCCAGCGATCCATTTAGGTCAATGGCTCGGGTCGCATCTTCAATGACCGACACATTGAAGCCCGAAGTGACCCCATCCATGGCAGTCCAGGCGACACAAAAATCGGTCGCTAATCCCACCACATAAAGGGTGGTTATGCCTCGTTCTTTCAAGTAATTTTGTAAGCCTGTTGGTGTTTCGCGATCGGCTTCAAAGAAACCTGAGTAGCTGTCTATGTTTGGGTGGAAGCCTTTGCGAATAATCAACTGAGCATGAGGAATGTCTAAGCCTGATACCAATTCTGCCCCTTTGCTGCCTTGTACACAATGATCCGGCCATAAAACCTGCGTGCCATAATACAGCTCAGTGGTTTCAAAGGGTTTTTTACCTGGGTAACTTGATGCAAAAGAAGCGTGGCCTTTATTGTGCCAATCTTGGGTAATGACCACATTTTTAAATTGTTTGCTTAATGCGTTGATGATAGGCACCACTTCATCGCCGCCTTTAACCGCCAATGAGCCGCCGGGGACAAAGTCATTTTGTACATCGACCACAATTAATGCGCTCTTTTCGTTGCCATTGGCATCCAAAGGTTGCGCCATGAGTGTTTGACTAAGGGTTGTGGTTCCGCCTAAACCAATAAAAGCAGCGCCTCCAGCTAGCAGACGCAAAGAATCTCTTCTGGTTACATCAGACATATGTGTTTCCTCTTGATGGTCATTTTGATGTATGGAAGAGGTTGGGGTAGCCCATTCCATCTTCTCGGTCATGAGAGATGCTAAAATCGTGCCTGTTTGAGACATTGTCAAGTTTGATCGTTACCAAGTTTGATAAAGAAGCTTCAGGGGGAACGTCTTGTTAAAGCTGGGTGAAAATTTACCCTACTGGGCGATTGCTTGTGTTTGATGCGTGTCTTTTTAGGTTCGCTTTTACGTTAAATTTATTATAACTAACTGTTTTTATAGATTTTTATTTTTTGGCATTAATCCTGCTCTTGTCTCCTTATTCTGATCGATCAGCATGAGGCAGATTATATGAGTGATAATCGATTACCGCTCGATTACATGGCTGTGGAGTCGAAAAGACAATTTTTGACAAATTTGTCTTTTGAAGTGAAGGCCGATGCAAAGGGACGCGCTTTGAATGCCAATTATTTGCGCCTGATGTCTTTACAGGGACAGGAAGCCGTGTCTCAGTCATATCATTTCAGCCTCAATTTACGGGCTAACGAATCTGATCTTTTGACGACCAAGGCGACCCCCGCAAGTGATTTTGCAGATTTGCCGCCTGCCACACCGAAAGTATCACACTTGCCGACTGTACAAGGCGTGGCGGATGATTTGATTGGTCAATGGGCGCGAGTCAAAATCGGCTACAGTCAGGTGTTTGATCCCCTTGATGTTGACAATAGCAAGTTGTTAACGGTCGCGTCTGATGGGGGGATTACAGTGGCGGCGCGATTTGGCTCCTTCCTTAGTTGTCAATAAAGTTGGCTTGGATACGTTGATTGAGGAAGTCATCAGCACGAATGGCTTGATAGCATTTGTTTGGTCCTTGAATGATTTGCGATTTATTGGCCTGACAAAAGAAAGCGATGGAATGACGACTACCACAGTACTCATCGATTCTTGGCTGGCGCACTCTGTGTAAATTTGATTTGAGTTGATCGTCACTCCAGCGCATTAGCATGTCACCAATATTACAGGTAATGACATCACCGCGCGGGGGAATATTCGTCCAACGTTGGCTTTGTGCCTCTTCTCCCGGGCAGACCTGTAAGCCCCCATGACCTTCATGCTGAAAAAGTAAGGTTAAGCAATCGAAATCGGTATGAGCGCCAGCGCGCCAAATGTTGCCTTGTTCTGTCACCCCTTGGGTGGGGTAATAATGCAATAAACGCAGGGTGCTTTGGTAGTCGGTTTGTTGAGGATCATGGGCTTTGCTGAAGAAATCTCGCTCAAAACCTAATTTTTCCGCAAAGCAAGACAAAACCTTCATGCCCACTTGCCAACACTGTTTTTCAAACGCTAGGGTGTTGGCTTGAAAATAAGGTAACTCTTTCTGTGTTGGCCAGAGGCCATCCATATGATATTGGGTAATTTGGTAGGATTCTTTTTGATCCTGTGTGCCAGTAGATGGACGAATTTGACTGCGGCTTTCCCATCCCGCGTTGACGCCTTTGGGCCTTAAGTATTTGCCCTTGATGCTTTCTGGTAAGGCAAAAAAGCGTTCGGATTCTGCAAAAGCAGCATCAATGTCTTGCTGGGTAATGCCATGATGGCTGAGCTGGAAAAAGCCAATTTCTGTGGCGGCTAACCAAAGTTTTTCGCGTATTTCATCGCGGCGATTTTCAAAGTCGCTCATGTCGATAACACGAATTTCTCTCTCGTCGGCGTCTTGTCCAGCACCACCAAAGGTGGTTTCACGATTGAGTTCTTCAAGTGAGTATGAAGCGGTCATAACATCTCCTAATCTTACTGTTGGGAAATGGAGCAATGACCTAGCGAGACTGGTTTGAATCGCCTGACAGCTTCTACTCCGAATTTTATACAATCCTGGTATTACCAGAAATCTTCATGCAATTTTGCGGCCTCTTTTTCCAAACAAGGGCCAATCACTTCCACTTGGCGTTGACCAGAGTCAAATACTGTACGACAAGGGAGGTCCAAGGTTGGGTTTTCTGGGTGATTGCCGGTAATGGTTTTGAGACTGGCTTCACTTAAGCCATAAATGAGCCGTCCTAATCCTGCCCAATAAGCCGCCCCTGCACACATGGCACAAGGCTCCGCAGAGACATACAGTGTGCATTTGGCGAGAAAGTCTGGACGATAAGCCTTGCTGGCTCGCGTCATGAGTTTACGTTCTGCGTGACCTGTCATGTCGAAGTCAGGTAAATAGCCATTTACCTGAGTCATGAGGACGTCACCATGTTCGTCAACCAAGAGTGCCGCGAACGGATGAATCCCTTGTTGCTTGGCTTCTTCTGCTAAAGCAAAGCTCTGGCGGAGAAGGTTTTTATCCTGTGATGATAGCTGATCGTCTTGTATTGAACGTGTCATATATGTCTCTAGGTGCCGTTTCAGGTTTTGAGATTATTTAGTCTTGGGTAAGCTCCACGGAAATAACCAGGCTTGAATCCATTGCACCGACTTAAACAGTAATAAGCTGATGATGGATAAGAAAATCAAACCAGCAAAGGCCTGAGGAATTTTGAAGAAGGAGGTAGAGAACTGGATGAAATACCCTAGACCTTCTTCAGCGGCGACAAACTCCGCCACCACGGCACCTATAATCGCTAAGGTAATAGAGACACGTAAGCCACTGAAAATATGCGGGATAGCATAAGGAATGCGAATTTGCCAGGTTTCGCGGTAACGTGGAGCGCGCAGGGATTGGCTGAGTTCGATCATTTCCGGTGGGGTTTCTAACATACCTGTGGTGGTCGATACCACTAATGGGAAGAAGGTAATTAAACAAGTAATCAGCACGCGGGAAGGATCTTCTGTGCCCAACAAGACGATGATCAATGGTGCCACTGCCACCACAGGCGTTGATTGGATGACGATCAAGGCAGGGTACAGAATGCGATTCATCAACTGTGAGCGCATCATGCCAATGGACAAAGGAATGGCAATCAAAATTGACAACATAAAGCCCATCAGAGCCACTCTTAACGTTGCCCACAAATGCACCATCCAGCGCGAGAAATCGACCTGAAAAAAGGCCGTTATTATGGCGGAAGGTGAAGGTAAAATGTAATTTGGCACCTTACCAAGCTGGCAAACGAGCTCCCACAATACCACTAAACCAATGAAGAAGAGCGCAGGCGCAAAGCGATTTGCTTGTTGAATAAGCCAAAATTTAGGCTGGGACGTCTGGTTCATAAATATAGCCTCGGATTAGGTCGGTGAGCTTAGCAAAGTGTGGCGAATTAATGGTTTTAGAGGAACGTGGGCGGGGCAAATCCACGTCGATCAGATCCAACACCGTACCGGGGCGTTTGCTCATTACCAGAATACGATCAGACAGTAATACCGCTTCACTGATGGAGTGAGTGATAAAAAGTACGGTTTTAGGGTTTTCACGCCATATTTTTAATAGATCAAAACCAATTTGTTCTCGGGTTAAGGCATCTAGGGCGGAAAAAGGTTCGTCCATTAATAAAATGTCAGGGTTTAATAACAAGGCTCGTACTATGCCAACCCTTTGTTGCATCCCACCAGACAATTCATCGGGCATTTTGTCGGCAAACTGACTTAACCCAGCCATTGCTAATAATTCATTGGCGCGTTTTTCGTCCGCTTTAGAGTAACGGCCGTATTTGTGTTTGAGTGGAAATAAGACATTTTTACGAACCGTTAGCCAAGGCAATAAGTTGGCCTTTTGGAATACGATTCCCACGTCGTCTCTTGGTTCGGTAACAGGGCGATTAAAAACCGACACTTGTCCTTGTGATGGAATTAATAAGCCAGATACCATGCGAAGTAGGGTGGATTTTCCGCAGCCTGACGGCCCAACCACCGCCACGAATTCGTGACGGTGAATGTTCAGGTCTATGTCTTTTAGCGCTAAAGGGGCCTGTGAGTCGTATTGGTGGCCCACACCTTTCAAGCTGACATAGGCTGAGTTGTTTTGCTGATCCATGTAAAGACTGCCTTGCCGAAGGTGATTGGAATTACTTGAAGAAGCTGCTGTCTACTACCGTTGCTGGATCCAGGGCGTCTTCACTCAGACCATTTGCTGTCGCAGCGTAATCCCAGGTTTGTTTAATGCGCTCAGACGTAAAGTGACCAAAGCCATCTTTTTCAGTGACATCATTGAATACCAAACCTGTTATGCTTTTGATTTGCGCGGCAACAATATCAGCATCCACTTCCGGTACCATTTTGTGCAGATCTTCACCTGCCGCTTGAGGATTTTCATAGGTAAATTTGACCGCTTTAGCGAAGGCTTTAACAAAACGCTTAGCCACCTCTGGGCGTTCCTCTAGGAAGCGCTCGGAAGCCAGCAGAGAAGAACTGTATAATGACAGGCCTGAGTCAGACCAAGGCATTTCGATGATATCTTTACCAGCATTCTTGGCTTGTGCGGTAAACAAGGCGGTGTTGGTGACCCAAGCTATGATGGCATCGGTATTGCCGGTAATCATCATGGGCGCTAGAGCGCCTGGGTCGGCTTTCACCAGCTTGATGTCGTCTGCTGTTAAATTGTTTTCTTTTAGGACCAAAGGCAAGAAGGCATTCGATGAAGTAAAGGGAGAAGTGGCGACTTTTTTACCTTTTAAATCTTTAATCGAACCAATACCGCTGCTTTTTAATGCGAAAAAAGCGTGAGGAGCTTGAGTGAAATAGGCCATAACGGCAACCACAGGTACATCATCTTGTGCTTTTGCTGCCATTAAGGCACTGATGTCGGAACTGCCTATGTCAGATTGACCCGTGGCCATTTTCGTTAAGGCATCGGTGGAACCACGGCCACTGGCGATACTCACTTCTAACTCTTCCTCGGCAAAGAACCCCTGTTGAATTCCAACATACACGGGTGCTTTGTCGCCACCTGGTAACCAATCTAGCTGGAAGGTCACTTGGTCTGCGGCAATGGCAGAAGTACTGGCGATTAGGCTGGCGAGTAAGGAAACGCGTAATATTTTTTTCATGAATTCTCTCCGTTGGTTTGCCTTAAAAAAAGAAAAGGGTCTGGAATTTGATTCAGTCGTTTCATTTCATACTCATTTGCAACTAGTGTTCCAATTTTATTGGCCTCGACGTTTTTAACAGCCGACATTGTGAAATGTCGGGGAATGGGCTTTAATGTTGGAAAAGTTTGTACGATTGGTCAGGTTTTTGCATCGTGACAGACAAAGAAGCATGAGGAGAGAGCTTTGAAATTCATATTAAACGACCAAGTTGTCGAGGAAACATCGCTCCCCAGTGATTTTACTGCGTTACGCTATTTGCGAGAAAAGCGCGGTTTAACGGGAACGAAAGAAGGTTGTGCGTCGGGCGATTGTGGTGCGTGCACGCTGCTTGTTGGTGCGCTAGAAGAAGGCAAAGTGACTTATTCCACGCTCAATTCTTGCATTACTCCTTTGCAGTCTCTGGCTGGCAAGCACCTGGTGTCGGTCGAGTATTTAGCCGAATTGGGAGATGGCCTTCATCCTGCTCAACAGTCAATGGTCGATGCTCATGGTTCGCAGTGTGGTTTTTGTACGCCGGGTTTTGTCATGTCTTTGGCCGGTTTGTATGAAAACCTTGCTCAGACTGATCAGGTCTTGAGTCGTGACGCTGTGTGCGATGCCATTTCAGGTAACTTATGTCGTTGTACCGGTTATCGTCCTATTATTGAAGCTGGATTGGCTATGGCAGGGCAGCAAGATCATTTGCTGAGTCAACAAGACTGGTTGAAAGTGGCTTTGTCTGAGCTAGACAAGTCAACGGCCAATACAAAGTATCTGCGTCCTACAAGCTTAGCGGAAGCCTTAGCAGCGAAACAGCAGCATCCAGAGGGCGAGTTTATCGCCGGTGGGACGGATTTAATGCTGGAAAATACCCAGCGCTATAAAGACTTTGATGTGCTGATTGATCTAAACAATGTGGCGGAAATTCAGCAGTTAAGCGAAGAGGGTGAGCAACTCATCATTGGTGCTGGTGTCACTTACAGCCAGTTGGAAGACTTCAGTAAAAATGCTTATCCGCAGCTTTATCATCTGCTCAGTCGGATTGCGTCACGACAAATTCGTAATCGTGGCACCATTGGTGGCAATGTGGCAAACGGCTCTCCGATTGCGGATTTGCCGCCTATTTTGTTGGCGTTTGATGCTGATGTTAGGTTGGACAAAGTCGATGGTTCAAGCCGTACGGTGAAGATGTCGGACTTCTATTTAGGCTATAAGCAAACCCAATTAGCAGAGGATGAATGCATTGTCGCGTTTCATCTCTCGCTTGATAAGCTTGCTGAGTTTCATCGCTTTTATAAAGTCTCGAAGCGCATGGAAGACGATATTTCCAGTGTGCTATTGGCAGCGCGATTTACCGTGAATGGTGATCAGATTACGGACGTTCGCCTCGCGTTTGGGGGTATGGCGGCGACGCCTATTCGAGCGAACGCGGCGGAAGCCTGCTTACAGGCTGTGAAGATTTCAGATGAGGTGGCGTTAGAAAAAGCCCTGCAGGCTTTGCGCGAAGAGTTGAACCCCATGAGCGACATGCGCGCCAGCGCCCAATATCGTATCGACATGGCGTGCAATTCAGTACGTAAAGCATGGTTAGAGTTAAATGGTAATGCTGTGCCAACTTTTTCAGGTCATCCGGTACCGGAATCCTGGTTGTCTCTCGGTCAAGAAATCGGTCAACAACAAGGGGCAAAGCATGCGTAAATTACCAGACAATCTCGTCACCGCACAGGAAGCCAAAGCCTTACCGATTCACGAATCTGCGATGAAACATGTGACCGGCGAAGCGGTTTACATTGATGACATGCCAGAGTGGCCTAACGAGCTTCACGTCGCCACAGGCAAGTCCACCGAAGCCTTTGCGGACATAGTGTCGATTAATTTGGATAAGGTAAAAGCCTATCCAGGTGTAGTGGATGTGATTCTACAAGCAGACATTCCCGGAGACCCAGATGTTTCACCTGTTTTAAGCGGTGATATGTTGTTGGCGGGGGATTTTGTTCATTACATCGGCCAACCTATTTTTGCCGTGGCGGCCACCAGTTTGCGTGCCGCGAAACAAGCGGCCGAGCTGGCGGAAATCACTTATCAAAGTAAAGCCGCCACCTTGCATCCGAAAGACTCATTGGCGCGACAAGAATTTGTTTTGCCAACCCACACCATTAGCTGTGGAGACAGTAAGACTGCGTTAGCACAAGCTGAGCATACCTTGTCGTCGGACCTTTACATTAAAGGTCAGGAGCACTTTTATTTGGAAGGCCAAATCAGTGTCGCTGTGCCGAATGAAGACGGTAGCGTTCAAGTGTTCGCTTCCTCACAACACCCAGCAGAAGTGCAAAAATTGGTGGCGCGGGTGTTGAATTTGCCGGTTGCTCAAGTCTTGGTGGAAACACGACGTATGGGCGGCGGCTTTGGCGGTAAAGAGTCGCAGGCAGCGACACTCGGTTGTATGGCTGCCGTTCTGGCTGTGCGTAACCGTTGTCCGGTGAAATACCGTATGCCACGTCAAGACGATATGGTGCAGACCGGTAAGCGTCACGACTTCTGGAACTCCTATCAAGTGGGCTTTACTCAACAAGGTGAAATCGTCGCAGCAGAATACGACATGGTGGGCAAATGTGGCTGTACCGCAGACTTATCTGACGGAGTGGTCGATCGCGCCATGTTTCATGCTGATAATGCTTACTTCTTACCCAATGCTCGTATTAGCGGTTATCGAGGCAAAACCCATACGGTTTCTAATACCGCCTTTCGTGGTTTTGGCGGGCCAAAAGGTGTACTGTTAGCGGAAAACATCATTGAAGAAATTGCCTGCAAAGTCGGCAAAGACCCGTTGGACATTCGTAAGCTGAATTGTTATCAAACAGGCAAAGACACCACGCCTTATGGTCAGCAGATCGAAGAAGATGTGTTGTTAACCTTGATCGAGGCGTTGGAGGTGAGTTCGGACTATCGTGCTCGCCGAGAGGCCATTAAAGCCTACAACCAACAAAGCCCGTTTTTGAAAAAAGGCTTGGCCTTAACACCGGTGAAATTTGGTATTTCTTTCACATCCAAACACCTTAATCAGGGTGGAGCCTTGGTGCATGTGTACACAGATGGTAGCGTCCATGTGAGTCACGGTGGTACGGAAATGGGCCAAGGTTTGTACACCAAGGTGGCACAAATTGTTGCGAAAGCCTTTGGCATTGATTATCAAAGGGTCAATGTGGGTTCTACACGTACCGATAAGGTGCCGAATGCGTCACCAACGGCAGCATCTGCGGGAACCGATTTGAACGGTATGGCGGCCTTAGACGCTGCCAATACAATTAAAGAGCGCTTACGCGAATTCGCGGTTGAGCATTTCGAGATTTCGGCAGAAGACTTTGCCATTGTCGATGATGTGGTGAGTTTGGGAGCCGACAGCATGGGCTTCCCTGAGTTCATCAAATTGGCCTATATGAATCGGGTGTCTTTATCGTCGACGGGCTTCTATAAAACGCCGAAAATTGGTTACGACAGAAAAGCCGCAAAAGGTCGTCCCTTCTTGTATTTCGCCAATGGCGCGTCGGTATCAGAAGTGATCGTCGATACCTTGACCGGAGAATACAAGGTGACGCAAGTGGACATTCTGCATGATGTAGGCGACTCCATTAACTCGCACATTGATATTGGCCAGATAGAGGGAGCCTTTGTACAAGGCATGGGCTGGCTGACCTCGGAAGAGTTAAGTTGGGACGACAAAGGTCGCATTACCACCAACAGTCCAGCGAATTATAAGATTCCAACGTCTGCTGATGTGCCAGAAAAGTTCACTGTGAAACTCTTTGATAGAGCCAACTGTGAAGAAACCGTGTATCGCTCCAAAGCGGTTGGTGAGCCACCTTTGATGTTGGGGATTTCTGTTTGGTGTGCTTTAAAAGACGCTTGTGCGTCGGTGTGTGATTATCAGTTATCACCACCTTTGTCCGCACCGGCCACACCGGAAGCTGTGTATTATGCTTTGCAAGCAGCGAAAGCCTATCAAGCTGGCGCGACAATGGCTGAGTAATAGGCGAGAGGAGGTGACGCTATGATGTCTTCATTAAACTGGATTCAAGCGCTGGCTGAGGTAGAGAAGTCTGGTCAGGCTTGGGTGATGGCGACGGTTATTGGTACCAAAGGCTCATCGCCGCGAGAATCGGCCAGCAAAATGGTGATTACTGCTGAACACAGTTTTGACACTATTGGTGGTGGCCAGCTGGAATACGCTGTCTGCCAAAAAGCCCGCGCTATGTTGGAGGCGGGTGAGGGTCCTTCTCATTTGCTGGAAAACTTTCCGCTTGCGGCTAAAACCAATCAATGTTGTGGTGGCGCGGTGAGTGTTTTGTTGGAATATTTTCCTGAGCCTGCCGCGAAAATCACCATTTTTGGTATGGGCCACGTGGCGACGACCTTGGTCAATGTGTTGGGGCAAATGCAAGCTAAAATCCGTTGGGTAGACAGTCGTACTAACCTTGTTCAAGACAAGAAAACGAGTGATTTGCCGAGCAACGTAACGCCCTTTGTATACGATTCCATGCTGGAGCATGTGGAGGCCATGGCAGCCAATGAAATAGCCTTGGTCATGACTCACGATCATGCTTTGGATTATCAGCTGGTGGAAGCCTTGTTGGATCGCAAAGATTGTCGTTTTATCGGCCTGATCGGTTCACAGACTAAAGTCATGCGCTTCAAAAAGCGTTTGGCCAGTGCCTCATTCAGTAAAGCGGAAATTGATTCGGTACACAGCCCTGTTGGTATTCCTGAAGTGGCGGGGAAAAAACCTTTTGAAATAGCCATTTCCATTGCTGGGCAAATCATTCAATTGACTCAAGATGATGTGCAAAAGGTGCAGAAAAAAGCCACTGGGTTAACTTGGAAAGACCTTAACAAGGTGTTGGATCAAGCTTAATCGCTTTTCTTAGAATATCCTGCGTAAAAAAGGGAATCGCAATGAGGCGATTCCCTTTTTTCATGGTCAAAATTCACTTTAAGAGGGTGTTAGGCAGGCCGTAATATTATTGGCTGAGATAGAAGGCTCAATAGAGGCGCCAAAAACATCTTCTACCTTGACCTTAATGCCGTCTTTTTGATCAAAGTAATTGTTCGTTTTAATTTCGGTATCGGTTGCAGTGAAGGGAATATCTTGATTGGCCTCCCCAAACAGAATAGCGGTGATTTGAGAGATTTTACTCTTGCTATCTGATGTATTGGGTTTAAGTACAAGCTGGTAGCTGGTGTTGTCAGCGTTCGCCATGCAGGACAGAGAAAAGTCATCTTTAAGAAGTTTCTCTCTTATTAAGTAAGGTAAACTTTGTACTTTGATATCGTTATTGACCTCATAGTTCACAATAAAGTCACCTGCTCCTGGAGTAAAAGTGGCTTCTGGTGAGGCTTTTACCTGGTAACAGCTGCTTTGTTTTGACGAACTCAACTTACCAAACTCGAAGGCTTGCGTACCATCACCATCATTCGGTTTGGAAGTGGTGTTAATAAGATTTACATTCTCTGGATAGCTTATGCATAAGCTACTGTTATTAGTATTTGCTTCAATAAAATGGGTGTCGTTTTGACTCATTTTAGAAGTCAGTTTAATAATGGCCTTTGTATTTACTTCAACTAAGCTTTGTTGTGCTTCATCGATCCCTTTTAAAATGGAGTCGATATTTTCTCGGTTAAGTGAGTAGGGGTTTTTTAAAAGCTTTTCGATCTCTTCTGCAGTCGGGTAGAGTTTTTTTCTAAAAGACCAGTGTGATGCATCACCGCCTTTGACAATATTTAACCTAAGCCAAGTTTTATCTTTATAAAGTCCATTTGGTTTGTCTTTATCAAGCTCTGTAATACCGTCCTTTGTCACAATTAGGTTTTCGTCTTTAAACTCTTTGAGGCTCGAGTGATCCGGAGTGTCAACAAAAGCTCTGTTCAGTGCTGTTGGTAGTAACATAAAGAAGTCTGGAAGGAGTCCAGGAATGTTAGACCCGCCTTTACTAAAATAGTCAAAACATGTCATCACTGCACATCCTTCTTGTTTTACCATAATCATTTCACCGTCTTTTAGGGGCACAACATTAGAATGATTGTTGGAAGCGTATTTGCTATTTCCTGCCACAAAATCCATATCCATTTCCATAACGAGGTCATTTTCATTGGCAAGTAATAAGGTGTTTGCAATTTCTTTTGCGAGTTTGATCTCCCCTAGGGTAACGGGATCAGATAAAGCAAAGCTTTGTGCAGCAGAGGCAATGAATTCGAGCATAGCTGAGCTGCCATCATTTTCATCCAAATCATACTCATAGACTTTGATGTTCATGCTCAGTAGATCGCTTTCCATTTTTTTAGGGCCATACAAGGCTTTGTTTAATAATGGTGCTTTGATACCATCAGACAATTTTTCATAAGGCCCCAATATTTTTGTGGTTATGTCTGAATCTGATTCTCCGGTAACGGCTTCGGTGAACTCGACGACAAAAATGACCTCATTAACTCCCCACCAATCGGCTAAGTACTTTAAATAAGCATCTGTAAGATAGATAGCATATACATCATTCCCATCGGTAGAGCCGTCGGTCTCGGTTTTAAAAATGGTCTTATCATCTGTTACAAGACTTGCAGCGGAAGTGAGGGGTTCTTTTAATGAGCCATCTGGTTCGACCGAACGAACGCTAATGGTACCTGTTGGATTACTGGAACAAGCAATAAGCAAAAAACTGACGAGCAATAGAATGACGGTTTTCATCCTTCTTTCCTTGTCTGTGATTGAGAATTTAAGAGGTTGCTTTTTAATTTATTATTATCTGGTCAAAAAATAAACAGTGTTAGTGGTTTAATTTGTCTTTACGTGATGAAGACTTGATGAGACAAACGCTTAGCATGGGAGGAGCTAAGCGTTTGTTAGCGTTTGTTGAAAGTGATTTGTAAATTGGTCTGGCATTATTGTTTATTTCCAAAGTGGTTTGTGTACTTCCTCATATACATCACTTGAGGTTAAGCCTAGGTCTTTTAATTGGGATTCGTCTAGGCGTTGTAATTGCGCTCTTGTTTTCCAGTTGTGGTGCACTTTGGCAAGTAGGCGTTTGACATGATTGAGGCTGAATATGGTCGCTTTTTGATTACTCTGTTGCAGTGCTGCTTTGCATTGACTTGCGATATCTAATTTTTCAACGTGATAGGCTTTCATTTTCTTTCTTCCTTTGAAGCGTGATGGGTTAGGCTTTAATAATGGTGCAGACACAAGCATGGGACAAACGAGAAAAAAACCACTATGATTAAGAAAAACTTAATCATAGTGATCGAGGGCGATTATGTCTGCACGCAGTTTGCCACCATTAAAGTCGTTATTAGCGTTTCGTTTCGCGGCTGAGAGTCTGAGCTTTAAAGAGGCTGCAGAGCATCTGTTTGTGACGCAAGCCGCCATCAGTCAGCAAATAAAGACGCTGGAAGAGCATTTAGGTATTACCTTGTTTGAGCGTCAGACAAGACAGGTTGCTTTGACCTCGGAAGGGCAATACTTATTGGACTATGTGAGTAAGGCCTTTGTGCTAATGGAAGAGGGGGTGCGTGGTATCAGTCAAGATCCTAATCCCAATACGTTGGTGATCAGTGCGGTGCCTTCCTTCTCCAGTCGTTGGTTAGTGCCAAGGCTCGGCGTTTTTCAAGCATCGATTCCAGATATTAATTTGCGACTGAGTCCGAGTATTGGTTTGTCGAGTTTTGTCGATACGGATTTAGATCTTTGTATACGTTTAGGCGAAGGCCAGTATGATGGATTACAGTCTGAACTTTTGTTTGAAGAATACTTATTGCCTGTTTGTCACCCTGCGTTAATTGATCCCTCTAAGGCGATTGCCGAACAGCTCGCCGATATTCCCATTATCACGGATACTGGCCCTGATATGGATCATGTGTGGCCGAAATTGCAGTCTTTTCTTGAACTCTATGACTTACCATTAAAGTCTCATTTGCACTTAGCGGACTCGACTTCCTTAGTAGAGGCTTTGTTGTCTCAGCAAGGCTTGGCCATGATGCGATTTGGTTTGGTGTACGAACAAATTGAAAAGGGACAGTTAATTTGCCCTTTACCTGTCTATATGAAATCAAAATACGATTTTTATCTGGTGGCGCCAGCGCCACATTTTAACTATGAAAAGGTGCAGACGTTTTGTGACTGGATTAAGTCTGAAGTGACGAGAATAGACGCAGCTTGGCGGGCTTACCGAGAACAACATGATGAAATGAGGGAGATCAAAATGCGTTAGTTGCATTGGCGTGTAAACTTTTGTAATCTAATTTTTTGATTGAATATCAATCAGTCAGGAAAAAAATAGTGCTGTTTCGTGTTTTCACAAGCAAAAACCGTTGGCTTTTGGTACAGTTCCTTGTTTTTTAATTGAAGGTCGTTTTTCTAAATCATGTCACAACCCTCTTTGTTCGTATCTTTACCTGCTTTTTCAGCGCATCCAGACAATTTTTCTATTTTGCACTCGCCAGATGAGTATCGAGAATATTTGCTTGAAGCGATTCGTACTGCGAAATCGAGAATCTTTTTGGTGGCTTTGTATTTGGAGAACGACGAAGGTGGACGTGAGATATTAACGGCCGCTTATGAAGCAAAGCAGCGCAGTCCGGATTTAGACATAGTGATTTGCGTGGATTGGCATCGTGCCCAACGGGGATTGATTGGCGCAGAAGATGCCTGTGATGGTAATGCGGCTATGTATTATGAGTTTGCGCAAAAGTACAAAGAGCAAATTCCTGTTTATGGTGTGCCTGTTCGCCACAGAGAAGTGTTTGGTGTGCTGCATTTAAAAGGCTTTATTATTGATGACAAGGTCATTTACAGTGGCGCGAGTTTCAATAATGTGTATTTGCATAAACAAGAGAAATACCGATTAGACAGATACCATGTATTAGAATGCCAAAAGCTTGCTGATAGTATGGTGACTTTCATTGAGCAAATCATGATAGGCCACATTGCCGT
Source organism: Marinomonas sp. ABL3_031 (assembly GCF_056161265.1). Taxonomy (NCBI): domain Bacteria; kingdom Pseudomonadati; phylum Pseudomonadota; class Gammaproteobacteria; order Oceanospirillales; family Oceanospirillaceae; genus Marinomonas; species Marinomonas sp. ABL3_031. The sequence goes on along the minus strand of NZ_JBSWYU010000002.1, from coordinate 20,724 downwards.
ACAGGACTTTTCTCGGGGGGATTGGCCAACAACCAAGCAGTTAAAACCGCTCATAAAACAGTTTAGAGCATCCCTATGCGAAGCATCTTACCCATTAGAAAGTGAGCTAATTGACCCTGAACACATAGGTGTCACGCCCTTGGTGGGGGTGGGTAAAAAAGACAATCAATTAAACCAAGCGATTGTGGAGATGATTACTGAGGCGCGTTCGGAATTGTATCTCTTTACGCCTTACTTTAATTTGCCAAAAGTGGTGTTAAGAGAAGTGAAACGTGCTATCAAACGCGGCGTAGAAACTCATATTATAGTCGGCGATAAAGTGGCCAATGATTTTTATATTTCACCTGAGCAGCCATTTAAGCCCATTGGTGGTTTGCCTTATTTGTATGAAATCATCTTGCGCAAGTTTGCCCGAGCCAATCGCAAATATTTGGCCAGTGGTAAGCTCGCCATTCATTTATGGCGACACGATGCAAATAGCTTTCATTTAAAAGGCTTATGGGTTGATCGTAAGCGTGCTTTATTAACAGGGAATAATGTTAACCCAAGAGCTTGGGCGCTGGATCTGGAAAATGGTTTGTTGGTGCAAGATAATCATCAATTGTTGGAAAGCAAGTTTCAAGCTGAGTTAGAGAGTATTTTTGAACACACTAAAACAGTGACCAATTATCTGCAATTGGATACCCGCAGAGAGTACCCTAAAGCCATTCAAAAGTTACTTAATCGCGTGTTTCGAGTACGTGCAGATCGTTTATTGAAACGCATTCTGTAAACGGGTAGCCCTGCCTTTCTTTATAGATAGGATAGACAGTTCGTTATAGGTGGTTCGTTGGCTATAGGTTTAGTCTCAGATTGGTGCTGATCTCCTTTATTAATGTATTGGGCACATCCCACTCTTTTGCGAGCTGAGGCCAATGGGAAACCTGTTCAAGGGTTTTGTCAATGATGTCGTCCAACTTACGTTTACTAAATATTGGGCTGAGCTTTTCTAGGCTATAGAAGTCATCGCGTGTGAAGTCCTCTCGTTTGCCGTTTAAACTCATCCAATGACGATTGACCCATTTGCTGCCTGGCTTGTAGCTGTATGCCAAATCATACGCTGGCGCGAGTGACCACTTTTCTTCATGTAATATGAAGGCAAAGTTCTTAGCATGATCATCATGGTTGCGTGCAATGATATTGAAGGCCATACGTCTGATAAGTTGCTCCGCATCGAGGGCTGATAATTGCATTTGTCTTGCGACGGCAAAAAGCTCTGCGTATGAGAAGCTTCCGGGTTTTTTATAGTCAATATGAGCCAAACCATTTAAGGTTTGTACGTGGACTTTTTGATTGTTGATACGATCAAATCGTTGAGTGATAAAATGTCGACGATTGCCTTCATTTAGTAATCGACTCGGCATGATTTTGATACCACATTTTTTTGCCATTAAATAATAAACAAATTCCATGGCACCATAACCAAGAGGGTCGCCAAAAGTTTCTTGGTTTTGGTTATGCTCACTAACCCCATCAAACTTCATTAAATAATGAGTGAAGCCATTTGGTACATTGGTTTGGCCTGATCGTACTTGGCTGAAATCTTGATTAAAGGCCAAGACCGCTTTGGGTCTTGCTCCACCGGCGCTCATGCCTACTGATAATAATGACATCATGGCCTCTCGATCTTCTTGTTCATTTGGTTTGAGGGCAACGGCAAAATGATCTCGTGAGTCGAGTATGTCTTGTGCAATGGATACTAGGGATTGGATTTCTATTGGTTGGGAGGCATTGAGGCTGCGTAGTTTTGTGGCTGGTGCAAATTCCAAGGCGCCCATGCCTCTCTTGCCGGTATATTGTAGACGTTGTAAAGGGGTAATGTCATTTGGTGAGCGACCTTGTCCCGCTACCCAAGCATTTAGAACCGCATTACCAAAATCGTCAGGTAAAGAGTCAGCAATTAAACCGGGTAAGCCTTTAAAGGTATTGAAATCCAGCTCAGGAAAGCTGTATATGCGTGTCGATAGTGGCATTTTGATCGGCGATAACTCGATGCCCTTTTTTATGAAGTTGGGTTCATATTCAAATGCCCCTATGCCTTTGTCTGTGTCAAAGCTTACTGCACCCACATCATGATCTTGATAGGTTAGCTTGATGACTTCCATTACCATTCGATTGCTCCAGTATGTTTGTTGCTCGCTTGTCCTGATGCTCTTTGTCGTTTTTTGCCCTGTAGTTTGGCCAATTGCAATGGTGAAATTTCTTGTTTTGGAAGAAATAGATCAATTTGTTCCGTCAGGTCTAAGGCCATCATGATCGCCATCATGATATCGAGTTGTACCTTGCCTTTTTCAGCGTTTAGGACAGTTTTGCGTGCCACGCCAGCAAGTTTAGCGACTTCTAATTGCGTGAGGTCCTGATTTAAGCGTGCTTGTTTTAGTCTTCCACCTATTTCTTCTGCTAATGCGGATGCGGTTAAATGTTTCATCTTTACTGTCCTAAATTGGTGACATAAGCAGTGTTTATCATTGCAATGTTTCTAATTTAGAACCTTATGAGGGTTTAGTCAAATTTTTATAGAGTCCCTTATTGGTAACATAATTCATTATTTATCTATTTAAAGTAACCAAAATAGGACCTTGTGTAGTGGTGTTTTGGCTCTGTTAGAATAGTTAGTAGGTTATGTCATGGACATAAAAAATCCGACTAATAAAGCTTAGTCGGATTTTTTGTCCCTTATGGCATAAGGTTGATTAATGAAGAGGTTATTAAGCAGAAAGGTTTTTCTGCATGGTGTGTGCGTACCAGTTAAGGAAGTTAATGACGCCAAACTCATAAGTCTCTGAATAGGGGCCAGGTTGGTAGCCAATAGAGTTAATACCCATTTGATTGCGTTCGCCAAGTACCTTGTCTTGTTCGTTGGTTGCGTCCCACACTTTACGAAGGTTCTCAGGGTCATAATCTACTCCTTCTACTGCATCTTTATGAACAAACCATTTGGTTGTTACTAAGGTTTCTTGAGCAGAGATGGGAAGTACCCTAAAGACAATGAAATGATCCGACTGCATGTGGTTCCATGAATTTGGCAAATGCAGAATACGCATTGAGCCTAGCGAGCGGTTCTTAATACGGCCAAGCAGTTTATTAGAGGCTGCTGAACCGTCAATGGTCATTACCTGGGTGCCTTTTTTCAATGGCATGCGCACAATGCGATTACGTTGTACTTCACCAAAACTTTGGTGTTTATGAGGAATGCCTTCCGCATCCCATTGAGCGGATTGTTCTGCATAATGATCGAGAAACTCTTGCGATGCTCTTGGGTCTTCGGTGTCGTCCCATTCCAATAAGGTGTTTAACAGCTCAGGATGGCTGGCGGAACAGTGATAGCATTCGCGATTATTTTCCAGCACCAATTTCCAATTCGCCTTTTCATACATGGTGGATTCTACCGCGAGTTTGGTGTTTTCAACATCGTAGGGTTCCATGTAGGTTTCCAGTGTTGCCAGATAGTCATCAAATCCATCGTCTGGCGCTTCTACAGCAAGGCAGATAAAAATGAAGCCACCAGCGGTTTTGCAATGGGCGGATTTGAGGCCATGTTCTTTTAGTTGGAAATCTTTATTCATTTCAGTGCCAGCAAACAGTAAGTTGCCTTTTAAATCGTATGTCCACTGATGGTAAGGGCAAACCAAATTCGCCACCTTGCCTCTGTGCTCTGTGCAAATAACGGAACCACGGTGGCGACAGGTATTGTGAAATGCATTTACATTGCCTTCAGCGTCTCGTACGATGAGAACCGGATTTTGGCCGATTTCAACAGTGAAATAGTCGCCTTTTTTAGGAATCTCACTGGTCATACCAACGAATAGCCATTCCTTTTGAAAGATTTCCTCCATATCAATGCGAAACATATGTGGATCATTATAAAGCTGCGCCTCTAACGAGTAATGACTAGGACGAGATGCTAGAAGATCGCTCATAGCGGATTTGGCATCGGCTAAGTTGGCGTGACGAATATTAAGTAAATCATGTTGATTCATCTTTCTGGCCCTTACTGACAAAAAGATTGATAGGGATGTTGTTAATGTCGCCATATTGTCTTAATTGGGGGATGTGAAAATGCCTAATCACGACACGTGGAGGTATTTAAATCGACGTGCTAGGGCAGAGCAGGCTTGCTCTTGGCTGTGTTGAGCAAGTTATTGTCGCTGAGGGTTAAATTGACATTGCGCATAGCCACCAAAATGGCTCGAAATGATCTGATGAACATCCATTTTGAAGGAAACCACTATGACAGATTTGAACAATGCGTCAGCTGACTACCTCGCACCAGTCAACACGCAAACCTGGGTTAATGGTCGTCACAATGTACGTTGTGTGAAAGTGATACATGAAACATGGGATGTGAAAACCTTTTGTTTTATGGCGCAACAGCCCGTCATGTTTTTCTTCAAACCCGGTCAATTTGTCACCTTGGAATTAGACATTGATAATAAGCAAGTCATGCGTTCGTACACCATTTCCAGCTCACCTTCTGTGCCTTACAGCTTTTCTATTACGGTAAAGCGTGTGCCTGGTGGAGAAGTGTCTAATTGGTTGCATGACAATATGAAAGTGGGTGATGAGCTGGCGGTTCATGGTCCAGTGGGTCAATTCAATTGTATCGACTTTCCAGCAGAGAAAGTCTTGTTATTATCCGGTGGTGTGGGCATTACACCGCTTATGTCCATGGCGCGGTGGTGGTTTGACACGAATGCTGAAGTGGATATGACCTTTATTCATAGTGCGCGTTCTCCAAGAGATGTTATTTTTTCGCGTGAGTTGGATCATATGGCGGCGCGCTTGGACAACTTTGGCTTGTATCTGATTGTGGAGCGTATGGAAAATGGTCTGCCTTGGCAGGGCTATCGCGGTTATTTAGATGAAGCGAAACTGGATATGATTTCCCCCGATTTCATGGAGCGTGAAATCTATTGTTGTGGTCCCGAGCCTTATATGCGAGCAGTAAGAAAACTTCTTAAAGACAGAGGTTTTGATATGTCGCACTATCACGAAGAATCGTTTGGCTCGACGCCTGTTGAGGTGGTGGAGGATGCGATCGAACTGGCGGAAGTGGCGCAGGCGGAAGCGGATGCTGTTAACCAGGAAGATCTACTCCGAGTGGAATTTGAAGAAAGCGGTAAGAGTGTTCAAATAGCGGCAGGAGAAACCTTGCACAATGCAGCAGCAAAATTGGATTTGATGATTCCTAAGGCTTGCGGCATGGGTATTTGTGGTACTTGTAAAGTCATGATTAAATCGGGGGAAACCCAGATGGATCACAATGGCGGTATTACCGATGAAGATGTCGAAGCGGGTTATGTGTTGTCTTGTTGTACCGTGGCCAAATCTGATGTCGTCATAGAATTCTAAAGTAGAAAGGCAAAGCGATATTGGCTAGTGAATTTCATTTTTTATTAAATAAGCGTTCAATAAAAGAGCAAAATAGGTCTATATTAGTGCAAAGCGAATGTCTTGATCTGCTCTGAGCATATAGAAAAAATGCACGTGGCGTTTTTATTGCTCGGAAGCTGTTTAGATTTCAAGACGTTAGTGTGTGTTGGTGTGTTTTCTTAATAAAAATAAAAGCGCTTCTTCAAACATGGTCTATATTTTGCTGTACATGGATTAAGTGTGGAGAAAGTGCAGATATAAACGAGGGCATTAATATGGTGATGGCAACAAATTCAGATTCGGTAGTCCCATTCGAAGTAAGAAAAACGACGAAAGTGGGTTTCCTGTTGCTGGATCATTTCACTATGATCGCTTTGGCTTCTTCGATTGAACCATTACGCATGGCCAATCAGTTGTCCGCTGAACCTTTGTATAGTTGGAGTTTGGTCTCGGAAGATGGGCAAGCTGTCACGGCCAGTGATGGTTTGAGCCTGACGCCAGATATGTCCATTCAAGACGTTGCCAATTTTGACATCATTATTGTCGCGGGTGGTGTTGATATTACACGAACCTATACCGCTAAGCAGGCTTCTTGGTTAGTGAAACAGGCGCGCAAGGGCGCTACTATCGGTGGTATTTGTACAGGGGCTTATCTATTGGCTTATGCTGGCTTATTAGATGGTTATCAGTGCAGTGTGCATTGGGAGTGTCTTACTGCTTTGCAAGAAACCTTTCCTAAAGTGAAGTGTAATAATCGATTGTTCTCTCTTGATCGTGATCGTATTACGTCATCTGGTGGTACGGCCGCTATGGATATGTTGTTGACTATGATTGCAAAACAACATGGACCGCGCTTGCCAAATGCGATTTCCGATATGTTTATCTGTGAGCGTATTCGCCATGAATCTGACCAGCAACGTATGCCAATGCGTCAGTTTAATACGGGTGGCGCAGGTGCAACTAAGTTGGTGGATGTGATTGAGCTGATGGAAAATAACTTGGAAGAGCCCATAGAGCTAGACGAATTAGCAAGTTTCGTCGATGTGTCTCGTCGCCAAATTGAGCGTATGTTCCATCGCCACTTAGATTGTTCGCCTTCCCGTTATTATCTCAAGCTAAGACTAGAAAGAGCACGTAAACTGTTAAAACAATCCAACATGTCTATTGTGGAAATTTCCATGGCGTGTGGCTTTATTTCGACCCCGCATTTTAGTCGTTGTTATCGTAAACACATAGGCTTGTCTCCTCGTGACGAACGTAAAATGGCGTGGAGTCATCAAGCAAAGGAAGATTTACCACAGCTTAACGGTGAATCAATGATTAAGATGGCCCATGCACAAGAGGCACTTAATCACTCTCATGCTGAACCGAGTTATGGTTCTGTGACCATGTGATGTTTGATTTTATTTTTAAAAACGCACTGATCAGTTTTCTGACAGTGCGTTTTTTTTTATCGGTATGACTGGATTAAATTCAGCAGCATCCGTTACTGAAAACAATAGAGTAAGACTTTTTTGCTTGACCGTGCTCTTTTGTCACATTGCCATCCCTTAAACAGGGTAGGGTCTTTAATGCCTTCTACAATGAAAAAAGGAGCAGTTTGTTTTGGTAACCAAGTCGTAATGTTGGTAGAAATTTGTTTAGCCTTACCTTTTGAGTAGTATTGACCAGAGAAAGGTCGTTTATGTAAGTAATATAAGTCACTCTTGCTGGCTTCGGGTTGTTGTTGCCATTGTTTTAGTAACGCTTTCTCTGATCTTACAGGCAGCCAATTAAAATGCAGAGCACTAACTAAAATGACCAAGAGCAAGGGTGTGATATAGCCTATTTTATAGTATCCGGTGGGTAGTTTTCTTTGCTGATGTAAGTGAACTAGTAGCAATGCCATGGCTGGTAACGCTGGCATCGTATAACTGGCTAAAATATTCCCCGAAAAGCTGAATAACAACATGGGTGCCAGCATCCACCACAGTAAGTAGCTGCCGAGTCCATTTTCACTGCTTTGTGCATCCTGATGGTCTTTCAGGTTGCGCAGCCATTGCCAAATGATTAATGGGCTCCAGGGCAGCATAGCAATTATTGCATACAACCAAATGGTGCCTCGGGTTCTTTCGTGGGCAGAGCCATACAAATCACCTTGCCAGCCACTGACGATAAAACGCTTAATGTGCTCGCCGACAATAAAGTAGTCCAAAAAGCCAGGAGTGCGGTACTCAGCGATCAGGTACCAAGGAGCAGCAATTAGAGCAAACAATAGGCTACCATATACCCAAGGCAAACGTGTCCAAAGGGATTGCCATCGATGGTTTGGAATTAACCATAAGGTCAAGGATATGCCTACTAAGACCACAGCCAGAGGGCCTTTGGATAGCATGCCTAACGCTAGGCCGACAAAGAATAAATATCCCCATAGCTTGCCTTTGTTATGCCAAGCTTGCCAAAAACTGACCATGGTCAAACAGACGGAAAAGGTCAATGCTGTATCTGTCATTACAGCGCCACTGAGAATAATAAAAGCGCTGGTTGAGGCCAATACGCTGGTGGCAAACCAGCCCATTTTTGAGCTCTGATAGAGACTAGTCGCAAAGCGGAAAACTAAGAATAAAATGCCTATGCCTACCAACAAGTGTGGCAAACGAGCTGCAAACTCATTGATTCCAAACAGACTGAAGCCAAGACTGCTTAGCCATGTAAACATGGGAGGTTTGCCCCAAAACGGCACTTGATAGTCAAACATAGGGGTAATCCAGTTTGCGGTTTCAAACATGATGCGAGCCATTTCTCCATAGCGAGCTTCGGTTGTGTCCATTAGAGGGTATAGCCCCAAAGAAAGCAGTCTTAGACCGATGCATAAGCCGATCATTATGATTACATTGCGCGTAAAGGTGACGCTGAGATCAGGTGTATTGGGTTTCATAATGTGTGAGTGTCCGTATTGGTGTTGCTAGGCTTTGCGATGGCTTCTTCCATCAGTACATAAAGCGGTCGTTGTTTGGATTCAATAAAGAGACGGCCGACGTATTCGCCCAACACGCCAATCGACAATAATTGAATGCCGCCAAGAAAAAGAATGATCAAGATAGTGGAAGGGTAGCCAACCACAGGTTCCCCCCAAATTAAGGTTTTGGTGAACACCACAAGCGCCATGAAAAAAGCCGCCAATGACGAAGAGAGTCCTGCCATGGTTGCCCAGCGTAGAGGCTTGGTACTAAAAGAAGTGATGCCTTCCAGGGCAAGATGAATCAATTTAGGATAATTCCATTTGGTGTGGCCTGCTAATCTTGGGTCACGGTCAAAGCTTAACACTTGACGGCGGAATCCTGGCCAAGCCAGCAAGCCTTTCATAAAGCGTGTGCGTTCAGGTAAGGTGTTGATGACCTTGACCACTTTTTCATCCATCAGACGAAAATCGCCAACGTTTTCGGTAATAGGGTGATCGCTGACATAAGACATGAAGCGATAAAAGCCGTGAGCGGTGAAGCGTTTTAGCCAGTTTTCCCCCTGTCTTTGGCGACGTTGCATTTCTACCACCTGAGCACCATTGCGCCATGCCTCGACCATTTGCGGAATGTATTCAGGGGGATCTTGAAGGTCTGCATCCAATAGAATGACACAACACCCTATGGCGACTTTTAAACCTGCGCTCATAGCGGCCTCTTTGCCGAAGTTGCGACTTAGTCTAAGGCTGCGTATGCAATGCAAAGGGTGACTGAATTGACTGACCATGTGCCAGCTTTCATCTTGACTGCCATCGTCAATGTAAATGATTTCACAGGCTTGTTGTAGCTCAGACAAGACTTTAGTGACTCTTTGATGGCATTCTTCCAGCACATCGCTTTCATTTAGAAAAGGAATGATGACACTGACCAAGGGTTTGGTTTTCGGATGAATGCAGGCTTGTGCGTAATGTTGAAAAGAAACGGCGCTCATAATGCTTTCCTGTCGTGGTAAACGAATGAGCCCATACTATTTGAGAGCGTGTCGCAAAAAGGTGATTCACTTTTTTTTCACCTTAATGTGTGACAATGTGAGCATGGAAAACATTTTATTTAGGTAACCTATGAAACTCTTGTTGGTGGAAGACCACAAAGACATTGCAGGCGTCATTTTTGATTATTTTGAGCTCAAGAGTTTTGATCTTGATTATGCAAATAATGGTCGACATGGCTATGATTTAGCGGTGGCGGAAGATTATGATGTCATTATTCTGGATGTGATGCTGCCAAAGATGGATGGACTGACGGTGTGTAAATCATTGCGAGAAGCTGGTGTGGATACTCCGGTTCTCATGTTAACGGCTCGGGACACCAAAGAAGACATTTTGGCAGGGTTTGATAGTTTGGCTGATGACTATTTGGTTAAACCTTTTGATCTAGAAATACTGGAATCGCGTATTCAAGCCTTGGTGCGTCGTCAACAGGGAAAATTGGCCAATCGTACCTTGTCGTTTGGGCAGTTAACTTTAGACACCAAAAACCGCATTTTACAGCGTGAAGGCAGTCGTTATGCCTTAAACCCGTCGCAGTTCACTATTTTAAAATTGTTGCTACAAAAAGCGCCTGATGTGGTCAGTAAAGACGAAATTTGTGATGCCTTGTGGGGGGATGAGGAGCCAGACAGTAAGGTATTGCGTAGTCATATTTATCAATTGCGCAGTCTGATGGATAAACCATTTCAGCATGATTATTTGCACACAGTGGCAAAGGTGGGTTACCGCTTAGTTGCTGAGCCCAGTTCGCTAATTACATAATGTATTTGATGATACGCCATGAAGCAGATTAAAACCGCCAAGCAGCTCACCTTTACGTATTTTTCTGTGGTGGCCTTTGCCATTATTGCGTTTCATTTTTCAATGTTTCAGTCCGTGATTGAAAACATTGAGCTCATATACGCAAAAAATCGTATGCTGAAAGATAAAGAAATCGCCTTGGCGCAATTGCAGGGAACCAATTTAACCCAAGTAGCAGTACCGCCCTTTTCAATGGCTTATGTCGGAAAAGAAAATCTGCCGTTGGGCATAGTGCTTGATCCTACTATGACAGATGACAAACCTTATGAACTGAGTGAAGCATCGGATACCGATTTAGAAGTCTTCTCCATGCGTTCGCAAGTGTTGATTAATGGTCAAGTAAAGACTTTATATATTATCCATTACGATGAAATTTATGAAATCAGTGAAACGCAGATGTTTCGTACTCAAAGTACGCAATTGTTCTTATCTTTGCTGCTTTTGGTAGTCAGTTTGTGGGTGGTAATGCGTATTGCTACACGCTTAACCAAACCTTTATCAGGGTTGTCAGAAGCATTGGCGAGCAGAAGTGCTAATGATGTGTCTGCTATCCCTTTGCCAAACGGTGCCGCTACTCGAGAAGTGCATCAGCTAGTGGCTTGTTTTAATGATTATCAGCAACAAATCCGTTCATTGATTGAGCGAGAAAGGGCGTTTAATCGATACGCCAGCCATGAGCTGAGAACCCCGCTTATGGTGCTAAAAGGAGCCATTACCCTGTTGGGTAAAACCGATTCGCCAGATTTCATGGAACGGCAAAAAATCAGAATGCGCCAAGCTTGTCAGGAAATGGAGGATTATATTTCCACGCTTCTGTCTTTGACTCGGGAAGAAGATTGGTCTGCTGTGGCCAAGCGAACCGTGACAAAAAGCGAGTTTGAAAGAATCTTGCAAGCTCACTCAGTCTATCTCACCAGTGATGAAGTACAGGTAGTGCTAGAGGTTGAGCAAGATTTATCAACACAAATGCCAGAAGCCATTTTGCACATTTTACTGGGTAATATCTTGAAAAATGCCATGGCTTCAACTGTGCAAGGGGAAGTGAGCATTCAGGTTAATGCTAACAGCCTAAGTGTAATCGATACCGGGTGTGGGTTATCTGGTAAGCCGGGTGGTGAAAGCTATGGTCTGGGGCTTATGATAGTGCGAGATATCTGCGCGAAATACGCTTGTGAATTTAGTTTGGAAGATAATCTTGATAAAGGTTGCACAGCACGTCTTAGTTTCCCGAACTGATATTGGTTAATCAAAATAGTCGATCTTTTAGATCCAATAACAGCATAAATTAATCGACTTTTTTGATGTTACGATATGGCTAATTTAAATTGGCAATATTTTTTAGGGGGTAAACCATGAGCAAGACCATTTTGAGAAAAATGCCGCTAGAAATGTTTTGGCCAACCTTTGATCCTTTTTTGTTTTGCGCTTTTCATCATGACGATTACCCAAGAGGCAATGGCGAAATGGGGCCAGATGCGCCTTTAAATAATCGTCCTATAGGGCAAGATTTTTCGGGCATAGATGGTTGGCGTATGTACCATGGTAGTAAGGTGCCAGGATTTCCTGCCCACCCCCATCGCGGTTTTGAGACGGTCACTATTGTCAATGAAGGCTTTGTTGATCATGCGGATTCCATGGGGGCTGCAGGTCGTTATGGAAATGGCGATACGCAATGGATGACGGCTGGTAAAGGCATTCAGCATTCAGAGATGTTTCCTTTACTGAATGAAGCCGATAGAAATCCAGCTGAATTGTTTCAAATATGGTTGAATTTACCAAGTAAGGATAAAATGGTGCCACCGCATTTCACCATGCTCTGGAATGAAGACACACCTGTATTAACCACGCCGGATGCAAATGGCAATGAAGTAAAGGTAAAAGTGATTGCAGGGGCAATAGAAGGTATTAAGCCACTGCCTTGTCCGCCAAACTCTTGGGCGGCGGATAGTAATAATCAGGTCGCTATTTGGTTGATTGATCTGGCGGAGCAGGCTGAATGGACTTTGCCGGCTACACAAACCGGACTAACTCGAACCTTGTACTTCTTTGAAGGAGAAGAGGCTCAGTTAGGTGACTCGACAGGGTCGGTGAATCAGGCGTTCTTATTAAAAAGTGATGCCGAATTGATGATCAAAAATCATGCTAAGCCAGCACGATTTTTACTTCTGCAAGGTCGTCCGATCAATGAACATGTTGAACAGCATGGCCCATTTGTAATGAACACTCGTGTAGAGTTGCAACAAGCGTTTCAGGATTATCAGCGGACGCAATTTGGTGGTTGGCCTTGGCCTCGTCACGATCAAGTGCATGATAAAAGCAAAGGACGTTTTGCAGAGCATGGCGAAGCGAATTAAATTTTGAACTAGCAGTGATGAAAAACCCAATATCGAGAGAGGGTATAGTTCACCATCATGCCGATCAGCACGCCGGGTACTAACGCAACATAGTGGCCAAAAGCTAGGTGTTGTATAACGTCAAGTTGACTTACAAGAAGATAGCAGGTCATATTTGGAACAAAGGCCACGATGGAGCCGCCAAGGAATTGTAACCATTCCGTTATGGCGGCTTTTTTCTGCTGTGGTGCGAAAGTAAAATGGCGATTCCACCACCAATTGCTGCTAGCAGCGATCCAAAAAGCCAAGCCTCGGGCGACGGCATAATCCAGCCAATGACTCAGCAAAGCAAAGCTACTGACGTCCACCAGAAAACCCATTCCGCCAACTAAGGCAAAGCGTAAAAAAGAGTGCTTTAATATCTGTTTCATGCTGCAATTTTAACGATATGCAGGTCAAAAAAAGATGAATTTAGGAGATAAGCTATGCCTTACGTGAACATCCGCATTACCAATGAAGGCGTTACTAATGAGCAAAAACAAGCACTGATCAAAGGGGCGACAGACTTATTGGTGGAGGTTCTTGGTAAAAATCCAGCAACCACTGTGGTGGTTATTGATGAGGTGGAGACGGACAATTGGGGGATTGCTGGCGAGCAGGTAGCAGAACTGCGTAAGCAAAAATAAGTATCATTCCTTTATGGAATGCAAAACATTAAATTAATTCCTTTTACAAATAACATAACAGGCCGCAAGCTACCGCACTCTTAAATCACTTATATTAGAACCCTTGTATGTGGATTGTTATCACCTTATTTGCGGCCGCCTGTCAGTCAGCTCGAACTGCTTATCAAAATACCCTTGCTCATGATGCGGGTTTTCTGCACGCCACTATGGCACGTTCTCTATACGGCCTACCTTTAGTGAGTCTGTATTTGCTGGTGGTTTGGTACCTATTTGGTGGCGTGCAATGGCCAGCAGAGACGACTTTTTGGTGGGCCGCTTCAAGTTGTGGCGTAGCGCAAATGCTGGCCACCTACTTTATGTTGCGTGCATTTCGATCAGGCAGTTTTGCCATGGGTATCTTGTTAGCCAAAACAGAAGCTGTGTTGGCGGCCTTAATTGGTCTGTCACTGCTGCATTACTCCTTAACCTTGTGGTCTTGGTTAGGTATTGTTTTGGGTGTAATGGGGGCAATTGTGATGACGGTTAAATGGCAGAACCTTCGTCGAGCGCATAAAGATACGTCGTTATTATTGGGTTTAGCCAGTGGTTTTTGTTTTGCTGTTACCTCCGTCACGGCTTCTATGGCCAGTCACGCTTTGTCCGGTTCCATTGTTACCAGTGCAGGAATAACCCTTTGCTATGTGTTGGCGTTGCAATCTTTGATTTTGGTAGGACTGAAAATGCTGTTAAGCAAAGATCTTTTGGTGCCATTTAGCCAGCACAAAGGCTTGAGTTGGAAGGTAGGAGTATTAAGCTCATTGGGTTCCATCGGTTGGTTTACCGCTTTTGCTTTGGTGAATCCCGCTTTAGTAAAAACCCTTGGACAAATCGAAATATTAGGCACCTTATATTATTCTAAGGTACGCTTCGCGGAAAAAATGTCGAAACAACAATGGCTCGGTGGCACTATGATTCTATTCAGTGTGATATTGGTTGTGGTGTCGACGGTGAAATAACAAAGGAAAAGGCATGCAAATGACAAAAATAAATTATGTAGAATTACCCGCTCGAGATTTAGAGTTAAATAAAGCGTTTTTTCGTCAGGCCTTTGGTTGGGATTTTGTCGATTATGGTCCCGAATATACAGCGTTTAAAGACGCAGGTTTAGACGGCGGTTTTTTTAAGGCAGACTTTTGTTCGCGTCCACAACAAGGTGCGGCTTTGGTGGTGTTATACAACGAAGACTTAGAAGCCGTTGTTGATCAGGTGGTGGCCGCTGGTGGCACGATAGAGCAGGTGATTTTTGAATTTCCCGGTGGTCGTCGCTTTCATTTCTTAGACCCTTGTGGCAACGAATGGGCGGTTTGGGGGCCTTTAAAATAAGCGTCCTGAGGTGTTTATTCTGCTGGCGTTGCGGTTGATACCGTCTCAGACGTGGCCGTTTGATTGGCTTGCTCTTCTAATTTGGCGCGTTCTGCTTTAGAAACGTACTTTGGCTTATTCTTTGGATTGGCTTTTAGGTTGGCTTGTTTTGCTTTCTTAGTCAGAATGCTTTTGATTTTCTTGCGGCGGTTCATGTCATCACCTGATGAGTGAGTAAAAGTTATCAAGTATAAACGAAAAAAGCCCTGATCAGTCGATCAGGGCTTTTCATGTTGGTACCAGTAGGCGGACTCGAACCGCCACGCCTTTCGGCAACGGATTTTGAATCCGTCGTGTCTACCAATTCCACCACACTGGCCTTGAAAAAGGTGAGGCGTATTTTAGGGAGATTTGAGAGGATGTCAACGACTGTTTGCATTATTTTTTATCTTTTACTGTCTCCCATTAATAAAAAAGAAATGAGGAAGTACCTTTTTGCCGTGATTTTCGCTAGAATGCCGGGTCGTTTTTTTCAAGGTAGCTTTCTGCTCATGCTGGTTTCTGATTATCACTTTGATTTACCCGATTCTTTGATTGCCAACTATCCCACCGAGGATAGAACCGCGAGTCGTTTGTTGCATCTAGACGGTCCAAGCGGTGAACTGGCTCATCGCCAATTTTCAGATCTTTTGGATTTGGTGGAGGCGGGTGATTTAATGGTGTTCAACAATACCCGAGTGATTCCTGCTCGTGTGTTTGGTCAAAAAGCGTCAGGTGGCAAACTTGAAATACTGATAGAACGAGTGATTAATTCCAGCGAAGCATTGGCTCATGTGCGTGCCAGTAAGTCTCCCAAAGAAGGCAGTAAGATCTTCTTAGGTCAGGATAAAAATGAGCATATTGAAGTCACTATGCTTGGTCGCAGCGGTGCTTTGTTTCATTTATCCTTTGCTGAGCCTGTATTGGATGTCCTGTCACGTGTCGGTCATATGCCATTGCCGCCTTACATTGAGCGTCCGGATGAAGACAGTGATCAGGAACGCTATCAAACGGTTTACAGTGAAAAGCCTGGTGCCGTCGCTGCACCTACAGCAGGTTTGCACTTTGATGATGATTTGTTAGGCGAGCTAAAGCGCAAGGGAGTAGAGATTGCTTTTGTGACCTTGCATGTTGGCGCAGGCACTTTTCAGCCGATGAAAGTGGATAAGGTGGAAGATCACATTATGCACGCTGAGTATGTGGAAGTGGATGAGCAGGTTGTTGAGCAAGTAAAGGCGACTAAAGCTCGAGGCGGTCGAGTGATTGCTGTCGGCACCACCAGTGTGCGCAGTTTAGAATCGGCCAGTCAGTCTGGGACAATCGCCCCGATGCAAGACGATACCAGTATTTTTATTTATCCGGGTTATGAATTTAAGACGGTGGATGCCTTGGTGACCAATTTCCATTTACCGGAATCTACTTTGATTATGCTAATCAGTGCTTTTGCTGGTTATCAAGAGGTGATGAAGGCTTATCGCGTGGCCGTTGAGCAGAAGTACCGCTTTTTTAGTTATGGCGATGCCATGTTTATAACGCGAAATGCGCAGGCCAAAGGCCCGCAAAGTGAGGATTAAGACGTATGTCTGATAAACGTCCAGAATGTTTTATGGATTTTGAACTGCACACCAGTTCGGGTAAAGCGCGTCGCGCGACCTTGACTTTCCCGCGCGGTAAAGTCGAAACCCCTGCATTTATGCCTGTCGGTACCTACGGCACAGTAAAAGGCATGTTGACCAGAGATATTGAAGAAATAGGGGCCGATATTATTTTGGGCAACACCTTTCATCTTTGGTTGCGTCCAGGCACGGAAGTGATTAAAGCCCATGGTGATTTGCATGATTTTACTCAATGGAAGAAGCCGATTCTGACTGATTCCGGTGGCTTTCAAGTGTTCTCTCTGGGAGAAATGCGCAAGATTACCGAAGAAGGGGTGAGTTTTCGTTCGCCGATTAATGGTTCAAAAGTGTTTTTGAGTCCGGAAATATCGATGCAAGTGCAGCGTGATTTGGGCTCAGACATTGTCATGATTTTTGATGAGTGTACGCCGTATCCTGCTACGCCAGAGGTGGCTGCTAAGTCCATGAGAATGAGCTTACGCTGGGCGAAGCGTTCTAAAGACGAGCACGGCGACAGTCCATCGGCTTTGTTTGGTATTATTCAGGGCAGCATGTATGAAAACTTGCGTGACGAGTCATTAGAAGGTTTGGTGGATATTGGCTTTGATGGTTATGCCATCGGTGGTTTGTCTGTAGGTGAACCGAAAGAAGAAATGATCAAGGTATTAGATTACATCACACCAAAAATGCCTGATAACAAACCGCGTTACTTGATGGGGGTTGGTAAGCCTGAAGACTTAGTGGAAGGGGTGCGTCGCGGTGTGGATATGTTCGACTGCGTAATGCCGACTCGTAATGCCCGCAATGGTCATTTGTTCACATCGGAAGGTGTAGTACGCATTCGTAACGCAAAATACCGTCATGATGTGGAGCCGTTAGACAAAGAATGTGATTGCTACACTTGTAAAAACTTTTCTCGGGCTTATTTACATCACTTAGACAAATGTCAGGAAATGGTGGGAGCACAATTAAATACCATTCATAACCTGCGTTACTACCAAACTCTTATGGCGGGATTGCGTCTAGCGCTCGATGAAGGTAGATTTGACGCCTTTGTTGATGAGTTTTATGCAAAGCGCGGCTTAGAAACACCGCCTTTGAGTGAATAATAAACAAAATAAGACAATTTTCTCTTGTTAGGGAATTGTAAGAGTTTCATAAACCATTGGAGAGCTAAAACCATGATCGCATTGATCTCACCAGCATACGCTGAAGGTGGCGCACCAGCAGATGCAGGTATGTTTAACCTGATTCTACTTGCTGGCTTTGTTGTTATTTTCTACTTCTTAATGTGGCGTCCACAAGCAAAGCGTGCCAAAGAGCATAAAAACTTGATTGCTTCTTTGGAAAAAGGGACTGAAGTCGTGACAGGCGGTGGTGTCTTGGGTAAGGTAACAAAAGTCGACGACACTTATGTCGCTCTTGAAG
The DNA here is from genome assembly GCF_056161265.1 of Marinomonas sp. ABL3_031. Taxonomy (NCBI): domain Bacteria; kingdom Pseudomonadati; phylum Pseudomonadota; class Gammaproteobacteria; order Oceanospirillales; family Oceanospirillaceae; genus Marinomonas; species Marinomonas sp. ABL3_031. The sequence goes on along the minus strand of NZ_JBSWYU010000002.1, from coordinate 3,080 downwards.
TGTCTGAAGGCGTTGAGATGAAATTCCAGAAGTCTTCTGTTGCGGCAGTGTTGCCGAAGGGAACATTAAAGTCGATTTAATGCTTCTGAGAAAAGCGCCTAAAGGCTTAGCCAAAGGCGCTTTTTCTTTTGTCGATCCACTTAATTTTTAAGGTATAAAGGATTTTTCATGCTTAACAAGTACCCCTTGTGGAAGTATTTGCTAATTCTTCTTGTTTTGGCTTTGGGGCTACTCTATGCCTTCCCAAACCTTTATCCAGATGATCCAGCGTTACAACTCTCTACTCAAAAAGCCACTGCTGTAGTGGATGAGCGAACTTTGCAGACCGCTGAAGCGGCGCTCGAAAAAGCAAATATTGAATTGAAATCAGCAGAGTTAACGTCTGCTGGTGGTACCTTGCGCTTCAATAGCGGTGAGGACCAATTGGCGGCGAAACCAGTTGTTGCTGCTGCGCTTGGTGAAGATTATGTCAGTGCTTTGAATTTGGTGCCGACCACACCTGAATGGCTTGCTTCCCTTGGTGCAGGCCCTGCTAAGTTAGGTTTGGATTTACGTGGTGGTGTCCATTTCCTACTCGAAGTTGATACACCAGCGGCGCTCAAGCAGCGTTTAGAAGTCAGCAGTAGTGAGATGAAAGCCGCACTGCGTAAAGACCGTATTCGTTACCGTAGTGTGGCCATTGCAGATGGCGTAATGTCTATTCGTTTCCTGAAAGAAAGCGATCTTGAGTTAGCGGAAAATCGCCTCAAAGATGAGTTTGCTGATTACCGCTACAACACGCGTCAAGAGGACAGTGATTACTTCTTAGATGTGAGCTTTACCGAAGCGGAAACGCAACAAATTGAAGCTTATGCGTTAGAGCAAAACTTAACGACTTTGCGTAATCGTGTTAACGAGTTAGGTGTGGCGGAACCTTTGGTACAGCGTCAAGGTAGCAACCGTATCGTGGTGGAACTGCCTGGTGTGCAAGATACCGCAGCAGCAAAACGTATTATCGGTGCCACAGCAAACTTGGAGTTCCATTTGGAAGCCGGTTTGGATGATCAAGGCGCCGATGTGGAAACCTTATCTTTCCGTGATGGTAGTGGTCGTACAGCGCGTCTTGAGCGCGACATTATCATCACAGGTGACAGTGTGGCCGATGCCAGCTCATCTTTTGATGAAAATGGTCAACCACAGGTAAACATCAGTCTGGACTCCAAAGGCGGTAAGCAGATGACGAAAGTCACGCGTTCCGCAGTAGGTCGAAACATGGCGGTGGTGTTTATTGAGCACAAATCTCGCAGTCGTTTTGTGGAAAAAGACGGTAAGCTGGAAGAAGTGCGTCGTAGTTACAGTGAAAAGGGGATTATTTCCCTTGCAACCATTCAGACGACCTTGGGCAACTCTTTCCGTATTACAGGGTTGGACAGCCCTCGAGAGTCTTCCGAATTAGCGTTATTGCTTCGCGCCGGTGCTTTGGCTGCGCCAATTTACTTTGTTGAAGAGCGTACTATCGGGCCAAGTCTTGGCGCTGAAAATATTCAGCTAGGTGTGACGTCAGCGCAGATTGGTTTGTTGGTCGTCATGTTATTCATGCTGGTTTACTACAAGGTATTTGGTATTTTTGCCAACATTTCTTTGGCGCTTAACATTATTCTACTGATGGCTTGTATGTCTATCTTGTCAGCCACATTAACCTTGCCAGGTATTGCCGGGATTGTGTTGACCATGGGGATGGCGGTGGACGCAAACGTGTTGATCTTCTCTCGGATAAAAGAGGAACTGGCCAATGGCGTGCCCAGTCAGCAAGCCATTCATTCCGGATTCAACCGAGCTTTTACGACCATTTTTGATGCTAATATCACCACCTTACTTGTTGCGGTTATTTTATTTGCTGTGGGTACAGGGCCGGTGAAAGGGTTTGCTGTTACCTTATCGTTAGGTATTTTGACCTCCATGTTTACGGCTATTTTGGTAACCCGTGCGCAGGTTAACCTAGTGTATGGCGGCGGTCGTAAAAACAAGAAGCTTTATATTTAAGGAGTGAGCCATGAAAGTGACCAATATTCCATTTATGGCGATGCGTAAGATAGTTGCGTGTTTTTCGATCGCCTTAATCCTTGTTTCTTTAGCTTCGCTGGCCGTTAAAGGTTTGCAGTTTGGCCTGGATTTTACCGGTGGTACCTTGATTGAGGTGGCGTATGAAACCGCGCCTCAATTGGATGATGTGCGTCAGTTGTTAAGTGACAACGGCTACGATGATGTTGTGGTACAGAATTTTGGCTCACCAACCGATGTGGTAGTACGCATGGCAAATGCCTATACCCCAACCTTAGGTGATGAGGTATTAGCCAGTTTGCAAAACAATGGCGAACAATCTGTGACCTTGCAGCGTTCTGAATTTGTTGGTGCGCAAGTGGGTGAAGAGCTGCGGGAGCAGGGTGGATTGGGGATGTTGTTAGCATTGCTCATTGTTATGTTGTACGTAGCGGTGCGCTTCCAGTTCAAGTTCTCTGTGGCCTCTGTTGCTGCCTTGGCGCACGATGTCATTATCACCTTAGGTTTCTTCTCTGTGTTTGAAGTGGAGTTTGATCTGACGGTGCTGGCAGCATTATTGGCGGTAGTGGGTTACTCACTGAACGACACTATTGTAGTGTGTGACCGTATCCGTGAAAATTTCCGTATCATGCGCGATATCAAGCCATACGATTTGATTAACGAATCCATTAATCAAACACTTGGACGTACCTTGATTACTTCGATGACGACCTTGTTTGTGTTGGTGGTCTTGTTCTTGTTTGGTGGAGAAGCCATTCACAACTTCTCAATGGCCTTACTGGTTGGTATTGTGATCGGTACTTACTCTTCTATCTTTGTTGCGGCTAACTTGTTGTTGGCGATGAATGTCAATCGTGAAGATTTGGTGCCAACGCCAAAAGAGGAATTGGAGGACGAGCTACCATAATATCGGTGGAATTTTGTCTTATTGGATCGAGAAAGCCTGCAATTTGAACTGACCCCATAAAGTTGGACTCTGTTCTAAGCGGCTTTCAAGGCCTGATTCCGATACTCTATCGGACTCAGGCCTTTTAGTTTCT